>CAVEVC010000157.1:0-31550 GCA_963618935.1 Clostridiales bacterium CCNA10
TCGATCCCGTTCTGCTTGCAGAAGTCCTCGAAGCAGTCGGTGAGGTTCTTCCACTTGAACGCGCTGCCGCCGTTCTCCTTCTCCCACTTCTTCTTCGCCGCCGCGTACTTCGCCTGCGCGTTCTTCGTCGTCTCCTGCCACGCCTTGTGCGCCTCCGCGAACTTCGCCTGCGCCTCCGCCTTGGCCGCCGCCGAGTTGAGGTCGACCTCCCCCGACGGCGCGAAGCCGAACTTGTGGTCGAGCATCTTGTACCCGCCGTCCTTCACCTTCTGCACCTCGTCGAGGAACGCCAGCATCTCCTTGGCCTTCGCCGCGTCCTTGCCGCCCTCGTTCGCCACCGTCTCCAGCGACGGCTTCAGCGCGAGCGCCGCCTCCACCGAGGCCTTGTTCACGCTCCCGTCCTTCTCGTCGAACAGGTGGTGGTTGATGGTCTTGCCCGCCGCGAGGAGCTTCTGCTCCGCGTCCTTCTTGTTCGCGCTCGGGAGGAACTGCTCCAGCGTCGGCTCGGGGGCCTTCGTGAAGTCCTCCAGCTTCGGCGCGGGGTGTCCGTTTCCGTCCCCGCGGCACCAGCCCCAGTTGTGGGGGCCGACGTTCTTGTTCACGCACCCCGCCCGCGCCCCGAACTTGTTGAGGCAGTGGTAGTTGAGCGTGATGTCCTCGGAGTGCTGTCCGTCCCCGTACATCCCGTCCACCACCACGTTGTCGCACACCGCGTGGTACTCCTTGGCGTTGGCGATTCGCTTCGCCATCACCTGGCGCGTCGCCTCCGGGAGGTGCGCCGTCATCTTGTCCCAGTCCCGCGTCGCGATGTCGGAGAGGAGCTGGTGCGTCGTTATGTCGCCGAAGAACTCCGCCTTGCCCGTGCCGTCGGGGATCTTCTTGCCGTCGAGGGAGGCGGACATGCCGCGCATCGTCCAGAGGTCGTCGATGTGTCCGCTCCCCCACGCCGCCTCGTCCTTCTCTTCGCCCTGCGCCCGGCGGTTGAACGCGCCGCCGTTGTCGCACCGCCACACGTTCCCCTCGCCGTCCACGAGGATGTTGTCCCACCCCTTTTCGATTTCGCCGTGCGGTCCCTTCTTTCCGAGTACGTCCCATGCGCCCGCCATCACGTCGAGGGCGAAGTCCTTGCGGAGGTTCTGCCTAATCTTCTCCTTCGTCGCCGCGTCGGCGGTCTTCCACGTCTCGCCGAGCGTCTTTGTGCCGGGGATGTACTGCGAGAGCTTCGTGTACCCGCTCTTCTCGTCTCCGTAGAGCCGGAAGTGGGGGACGTTCGCGCCGCCCGACAGGTAGAAAGCGTCCGCGTCGCACTCCTCCTTGAGCCGCGCCTGGCCCGCCTTGTCCGTCGCGGCGTACTTCTTCATGACGAACATGTTGCCGCTTGCGTCCTTGTAGAGCGTGGCGTGAGCGCCGGACGCGCCGCCGAGCGGCTTGACCATCGTGAGGCCGGAGAGGGCCTTCTCGTCCTTGGGGAAGGGGACGTTCCCTGCGGTGAGCTCTGGCGAGACGGGCTTCGCGGGCTTCGGCGGCGGGAGCGGCTTCGCCGCCTGCGCGGCGGGCGCGACAGGAGCGGCGGCCGGATCGGCGGTCGGATGCTCCGCGAGTTTCTTCAACTCCTTCTTTATCTTGTTGTAGCCGCCCGCCGTTAGCTCGCCGTTCGCCTCGAAGTCCCCGTCCTTTAGGCCCGACATCGCCTGCGCAAGCATCTGCTTCGCCGCCGGTTCGTCCTGGACGCCATAGTCGTGCATCGCGGTCCCGACGAGGAAGTCGTGGACGGACGGCTGCTTGTTCTCGTCGAGCCACTTCTGCGCGTTCGTGCAGAGCTTCGGCGGCGGTGTCGCCACCGCGCCCGCCTGCTGTGCGCCGCCATGGACGCCGGAGCTCGCCATCGCGTTGATGGACTTCATCAACTTGTTCGCCCCGAGGTTCGTGAGCTCGCCGTCCTTGTCGAAGTTCTTGCCGTTGAGCGCGGAGAGCGCCTGCGCCAGCACGGCCGCCGCCGCGCCGTCGTCCACGCCCAGCTTGTCCTTCACCTCGCCGATGAAGAACTCCTTGCTATACACGCCGTTGTCGTCGCCGCCAATCAGGAACTCCGCCGCTTTCTTGCAGAGCTTGTTCTTCTTGACGAGCTCCTTCATCTTCTCCGCGGACGCCGCTTTCATCAGCATTTCATTCTCGATGGCGTCCATAATCTTCTTGCCGCCGCTCCAGGTGATCGAGCCGTCGCCGTTGAAGTCCTCGCCGCCGAGCTGCGCGGCGAGCTCCGCCAACTTGGCTTCGGCGGCGTCGCCCTCAAGCCCGAGCTGGTCCGTGATTTCGGGGATGTAATGCTCCTTCGCCTGTTCCGACTTCACCCAGTTCTCGGAGAGCGTCTGTCCCGACGCGGCTGCGGACTGGTCGGCGGGCGTCAGGGACGGATCGCCCGCGCCCTGTGCGCCCGCGCCCTTGGCTTTCGCCTCCGCCGCCGCCTTTTTGACGGCCTCGATAATCTTGCTGAACCCGTCGGCGTTGGGGGTCTGCATCTTCGGATAGATTTCGTCGGCGGTGAGCGAGCAGTAGATTTCCTTCAGTTTCTCCTTCGCCTCCTCCTCCGAAAGCCCGGCCTCTTTGAGTTGGTTTCGGTAGAGGGTTGAGGCGGGATGGTTTATCCATTTCTCCGCCGCCGGGAGAAGGGCGGGGTCGGCGTACTTGGCCTTGGCCGCGTTTTCCTGCGCCAACTTGTTGGAAGCCTCGATTAGCTTGTTCGCCCCCGAGGTCGAGAGGTGGCCTTTGGAATCGAAGTCGTCGGCGTTGAGCGTAGCCGCGATTTCCTTCAACTTCTCCTTGGCCTCTTCTTCGGTCAGCCCCGCCTTGGTCAGCTCGTTGACATAGAAAGCCGTGCCGCTTGTCCCCAGCCACGCCTCCGCAAGCGGGTTGAGGACGGGCTCCGCTCCGTTCCCGCCTCCGCCCGCCTTACCTACGTCCTGCTTGATGGCGTTCACCATCTTGTGGTGACCAGCGAACGCGAGGTATAGGTGCTTGATGGTGCCCGGTCCGCCGCCGAAGTCCTCGTCCGTTAGCGAGGCGGCATACTCTTTCAATTTCGCCTCCGCCTCCTCGTCGGTCAGGTTCACCCCATGCGCGGCAAACTCGTCCTTTGTGTTCTTGAGGAGCAACTTCTTCTCCCCGCTGTCCTCTTCCATCCACTCCTTCGCCTTGTCGCAGAGTTCGACTCCGCCGCTGGAACTTCCGCCCGCCGATGCCGCGTCCTTCTCAATGGCATCCTCTATCTTGTTGGCGGCTGACGGAATGAGATATTTGTAGTACGCTCCGACAACATCCGAATCTGTAAGCGCGGCTGCGTAATTGGCCAACTTTTCCTTCACTTCCTCGTCCGTCAGTTCGACCCCATGCTCCGCGAAAGATTCCTTCACCTTATTGAAGAAAGAGTATTTTCCAGCAGCCACATCATCTAACCACTCCTTCACCTTGGGACAGAGTTCCGCTCCGCCGCTGGAACTTCCGCCCGCCGATGCCGCGTCCTTGTCGATCAAGGCTTCAATCGCCTTTTCGCCTTTTGCCGACAAGCAGATTTGGGCCCCGCCACCTGCGGTCGAAAACATCGCGTAGATGCCGTCATCACCGATTTCGGCGAGATACCCAGCGAGCTTCGCCTCCGCCTCGCTCTCGGAAACGCCAAACTTCTTCTGGATGTCCTTGACGTACATCTTGTAATCGGGCCCCTTCTCGGCAAGGAGTTGCTTCGCGAGTTCGCAAAGCGGCGGCTCACCCGACGGCGACGAACCGCCGCCTTTCCTCACCGCCTTGATGGCATCTTCCAGTTTGTCCAGGCTGTCCGACGTGAGCATCGTATCACCGTGTATCTCAATGAAGTCGTCGTCGGAAAGGACGGACAGAGCCTTCTCCAGAACCGCCTGTGAGCCAGCGGCCTCAAGATACTTATGGGAAAAGTAGTTCCCCGCCATCCACTTCTTTGCGCTCTCGCAAAGTTTCGCTTCGGTCGGATTGTCTCCGACACCTCCGGCTGCAGCCGACCCCTTGCCCTTCTTCGCCGCCTCGATGGCATCCGTGAGTTTTCCCAAACTCTCGGACTTGATAAGCATCTTGCCGTTGACGGCCTTGAAGTCGTCGTCCGTGAGTGCGGAAGCGACCGCCTCTTCCAAAATCTCCTGCGTTCCCGCCTTGTCGAGATACTGCTGATGGAAGGACTTGAACGACGCAAAAAACTTCTGTGCGTTCTCGCACATCTTCGTGCCTGACGGCTTCTCACCTCCGCTCGCCGTTCCAGCCTCGTCGTCGAGAAGGGACGTCGCGGCATCTTTTGGAGAGGTCGCGCCGACCTCGCCGCCGCCGTTCCCGTCGTCAAGCAGTCCGCCCAAGGCGTCCGTCAGCTCCGAAAATGCGTTCTCGCCCGTGCCAGCGGCTTTTCCCTCTCCGCCGCCGCCAGCCGCTCCCGCGCCGCCGTTCCCCTTCTGCTTCTTTAGCTCGTCAAGGGGAAGTGACTTCGCGCCCGGCAGCCCGCCCTTGGCGTTGATGTCGTCCTTCAGCCCCTTCGGTCCCTTCACGACCTTCCCCGCCCCGTTGATGGCGATTTTCACCCCCGGCTTCTCCTCTTTGCCGTTCGGGTGGACGGTGATCCAGTGCAGGTCTTTGTCAGAATAGTTGGTCATAAAGTTCTCCCCTCCCATTGTGCCGCGAAAGTGAGAGAATCGACAATCCAATGGATAGACATAGGCCGCCAAAAAGAAAAAGCCACGCCCTGTCAAGGGCGTAGCCTTTTCGCTCGGAAACTTACTGCTTCCGCCTACTCTCCGTCAATCGTGCCTGAAATGGCGGAAAGAGCCTCGGCGACCTTCTTCAGCGCGTCACCGTCGTCGCCCTCATCCTCGCCCTCGGATTTTTCCCGTTCCCGTTCTTCGCTCTGGTACAGCGCGTCCAATTCGTCCATCCTCCGTTCGTAGTCCTCCTCTTTGACGTAGATTCCCTTTTTCGCGTCCTCTTCGGGAATCCACTCGCGCACGTCGCCGAAGAAAACGGTTCCAGGCGGCCCCTCGACAGGCTCTCCGTCCTCGTCGAAGTCTGGCATCCACTCCACCATCATCTCATACCCATCAGGGGAGATTACCTGCGTCGCCGTAGGCAGGAAGTAGAACTCCCCGTCCTCTGGCTTTTCAGTTGTGTATTTCAACTTCTCCATGCTTCGCTCCTTTCGTTTCCTCTCCGACGTCGAGAGAAGTATAGCATACGCGCTTCGGGGTTGTCAAGCCCCCGCCTCCGCTTATGCTCCGCCGCCCGCGCTACGGCTTGTTCGGCTTCCAGACGCTCTGGTTCTTCTTCCAGGAACCGGGCTTCATCCCAAACACCTTCTCGTAGACATACCTCTCTATCGGCTCCGGGAGCGAACCTTGGACGTAGTTCGGCAGCGCCATCAGCCCGACGACCTCGCTATGATACTCTTGGATGTTCGTTGTCGCATACTTCGAGACGTCCGCCGCGTTGAACCCGTAGTCGGAAAACGCCTTTTCCTTGGCTGCCCTCCATTGTTTCCTGTTCTGCGGGTAGAGCGCGTGGGCTACTTCGTGCCAGAACACGCCTGCCGCCTCCGCCCCCCTGTTCTCCGCATACATGAAAGTATTGCTTGGGACCGTGCCGCATCCCGGCGCAAGAACGAACCGATGCCTTTGCCGCCATTTCTCCCCGTCATCGGCGAACATCCCAAAGGAAGCCCCCCAGGCGAACTTGTTGAGGTAAGGCCAGCACATTCCGAGATTGTTGCCTTTGGGCTTTGTCGGATAGAGGACCATACCTTTCAGCGTGTCAAGTAGTTGCGCCCCTGGAAACCTCTTCCGAAAGTCGTCAACGGCGACAGCCGCATACCGATACGACTTCCCCATCTCCTCGACATCTCCGTGCTCGAGGTGCTTTTCCTTGCACTTCTTCGGTAGCGGAAATGTGTAGTAATCCACCCAGATGTCGCCAATGCTTCCTTTCAGCATCTTGGACGCTTCCGCGCCCGTAATCTCCTTCGCGGCCTTATGGAAGTCCACGTGCGGCATCGCCGCCTTGCGCTCCTCCACAACCTTCTCGTATTCGCCAAGTGCTTTGATGAACGGATGGTTGGCTGGCATTTTGGCCTTTATTCCCAAGATGCATTTCTCTGTGCCGTTCCACGCCCCATACACGGTTTCCTTGTCAAGGCCAGGCGCGACGGAGATAAGCGATTTCAGCAGAGCCGAACCGACCTTCCCCCGACCAAACTCATACTCCTCTCCGGCGACCGTGAACATCACGGGATCAAAGGATGCCGGGCCGGTAGCCTTTTCGTCCCCGTCGTCGAGCAAGGAAGTGAGAGAGCCGAAATCCGGCGGCTCAAACGCGGGGAAAGAGCCGGGCGAAGAGGCTTTCCCGCCTTGCGTCCCAGAGGCGTCCTTCTTTTTCAGCGCAGCGACGAGGTGCTTGTTCCCCGCCACGATTTCGCCGTCGGGGCCGACTTTGACGTGCTTTCCCTTCTCCGACCCGTTCGGGTGGATGGTTATCCACTTGCCGTCCTCCGCCTCGTCATACACCACAACCATCCCGCCACCTCCCCTCGTCTCTGTGCGTCCGCTCGCCACGCCCCGCGAACCCGCTACGACGTCCGCCGTCACTTCCCCACGGCTTCGAGCTGGTCGCGAAGTCGCTGGATCGTCAGGAAGTATCTGGAAATCGCCTTGCGCGCCCCCGCCTTGTCCCCTGCGGCGTTCAACTTGTTCGTCTCTTCCGCAAGGTCCTTGTGCAAGGCGAAGTTCTCCGCGATTCCGTTGCCGTCCAACACCTTCCCGTGTGCGGACTTCTCCTCGGGCGTCAGCCACTTGTCGATGCGCTCGATGAACTTCTTGGAGAGGTCCTTGCCGAGTTCCGCCTTGACGTCGTTCAGGAGCTTGACGCCGTTCTCGTTGAGCTCCGCCTTGCCCTCGCCGCCGCCGTGGTTGACCTCCGCTGCGGTCGTCGGCGCGGACGGCGCACCCTCGCCGCCGCCCTCGCCGTGCGCACCCTCGCCGCCCTCTCCGCCGCCGGACGCGCCCTCATGCCCCACGACCTTCTTCACGAGGTCAAGTGCCTGCTGCGTGGCCTCGTAGTCCTTCTGCGCGTCCTCCACGGAAGCCTCGCCCTCTCCGGCCTTGGCCTTCTCGACCGCCTCCTTCTTCGCCGCGAGCCGCTTCTCCGCTTTCTTGATGACGTCCTCCTTCGTCACCTCGGGGTCGCGAAGACCGCCGTCCTTCCCCAGCATGTGCGAGAGCGCGTGGAAGTACGCCGTCTTGGACTTGTCCTCCTTCGCGTCCTCGATTGCCTTTGCGAGCTCGGACTCCACCGCGTTGATCTCCGACATGGTGACGTTCTTCGCCGTCTCGCCCTCGCCGTGCTTCACGCCGTACTTCTTCACGTATTCCTCCGCGCCGCCCTTGTGCTTCTCCGCCGCGCCCTTGCCCGCGAGGAACGTCTCGATGAGCTCGTCCGGGGTGTTCCGCAGAGCCTCCGTGTGCGCCATGTAGTCGACGAGGGAGCCGACCGCCAGACGCCCGACGACCATCTTCGCCTCCTCCCACGCCTCGTGGTCCTGCTCCACGTATTCGCCCTTCTCGTTCTTGATGAGGTACTTCTTCCCGTAGGCCTTGCCCTCCATCAGGTTCTTCACCTGCGCGGAGTTGTACTCGCCGTGCTTCGCGAGCCAGGCGGCGAACTCCTCCTTGCCCATGTCCTTCACCTCTTCGTAGTTGTCAGCGTGTCTCTTCATCGCGTCCCACGACGACTTCATCCCGGCGAGAATGGCCTTCTTCGGCATGTCGGCGTACTTGTGGACCTGCGCCTTGAACCCCGTCACCGCCGTGTCGTTGCCGAGCTTCGACGCGTCCACTCGCGAGAGGATGTTGGCGCAGATGTCCCGCATCTTCTTCATCTGCGGCTTGTTGTTCTCCGCGAAGGTCTTGTGGAACCACTCCTCCTTCGCCTTGGCGGTCGCGGCGTACTTGCCCTCGCTCTCGTATTCGCCGCCCTCCGGGATCGCCTTGGGCTGGTGATGCCGCCCCTTCGCGTCCACGATATCCATTCCCTGCCCGAGCATCGCCTTGAGCGCGTCCACCACCGCAGAAAGTCCCTTCATGTCGTTGTCTCCTTCTTTTGCCTGTGTCTGTGCCTGTGCCTGTGCAAGCGTATCTGCCTGCGCTTCCGTTTCCGAAACCGAACTGCGCGCACCCACGGACAGCGCGGGCGCATCCGAACCGACCGCCACGGCGGGGGCCGCCGCGTCCGTCGCCGCCTCGCTCTTCGCGGAATACTCTCCGTCGTTCTCCTCGGCGGACTTCACGGCGGCGGGGTCGTAGACCACGTACTCGACCACCTCCGGCGCGAGCGTGTGTATAACCCCGTCGTGTCCCGTCACGCGGCAGACCGCCTGCAGGAACTTGCGCTGGCTCCGCGCACCGAACGCCTGCGCGGCGGTCTTCAACTTCACCACGTCCGTCTTGAGCCGCTTCACGAACTCCGCAACCCGCTCCTCGCGCGTCATGCGGCGGTAGAAGTGCTTGCCGCCGCGCCGTTCGCCCTCCGCTTCGTCCATCCGCGCCAGTTCCGCCGACAGCCCCGCGTCAAGCCACTGCGTGTTGTCTCCCGACAGGAACAGCTCCCTGGCCTGCTCCGCCGTTATCGGCGCGTCCTCCGCGTTCCCCGTCTCGTCCACGACGAGCGGGTTCTCGATGCGCAGGAACACGGGGTAGACGCGCCCGTCCTCGCCGCCCGCGTAGATTTTCGCCGTCTCGGGGCGGTCGGAGAAGTAGAAGCCGGGTCCGCTCCACAGGGTCATGAGCGTCTTTTCCATCTTGATGGCGGACGGCTTGAAGGTCTTGAAGTCGCTCCACGAACCGTGGTACATCACCTTGGGATCGCCGTTCGCGTCCACGACGACGGAGTTGCCGAACCACGCGCGGAAGCCGGGAGTGCGCACGAGAAGCCACTGGATTTCGTCAAGGGCGGTGCGCTCGTGCCGATCCCCCGTGCGCATGTAGAGGCGCGGGCGCGGCGTCCCCTCGCCGTTGCAGAACGACAGGTAGACCTCCGCGCACTCGCGCAGGGCCTTCTCCGTCAGTCCGCCCTTGTATTCGCACCGCTTCGCGATGCTCTTCACCTCTCCGATGGCGTCTTGCAGGGTCAAGGCTTGCTCTCCTCTCTTCCCATTATGCCGCGAAAAGCGGGAAGCAAGAGGCCGCCGCCCCTTTCGGGACGACGGCATGAGCCTTTGTGCGCTCCCACGCGCTCGGCGGGGAGCGGTCGTTTGCGTCAGCGTTCGCATTAGACGATTCCGGCGAGGGCGAGCTTCAGCCCCTCGCGACGCTCGAAGTCGAGGTCGGCGTCCTCCGTCTCCGTGCAGATGCCGTTGACTATCGCCTCCTTGACGGAAGTGAGGTCGAGGCACAGGGCGAACTCGGCGAGGACGCTCTCCGGCGTGTTGTCGTCCCCGCACCAGCCGACGCGGTTCATCGCCTCCGCGATTTCCGCGAGCGCGGCGTATTCCTTCGCGCCGACGCCGACCTTGACCTGCTTCTCCGTGTTCCTCTTCTCGTTCTTCTTGTTCATGGCTCTTACTCCACTTACAAACCTAAACCCCCAACTGGCGGGTAAGAGTTGTGCCGAAAGACACAGGCCGTCAGAAGGGGGTTTAGGAAATTACCTTTTCCTTTCGGCCGCCGGACTCTTACCTCCGCATCTCGCGGTTTCGCGCTTTTCGCTACTTCCGCTTGACGGTGCGTATTGTATCAAAAATCCGGCTCCGCCGTCAACCCCGAAAATCAAGATTTCTGCATCCCCACGGATTTCACGGTTTCTCCCTTGTAGCCGCCGCCGAACCGCCGCGTTCCGCCCCGCGCTCCTCCGCAAGGTTGAACAGCGCGACCTTCAGCACGTGGTCGATTTCGCTCACGAGCGAGAAGTCCACAGCCGCCCGCTTCGCAAGCTCCCTCGCCTCCGTCAGGTGCGCGGCTAGGGACGCAAGCACTTCTCTCCGCTCCGCGCTCACGCCCCGACCGCCTCCTCGAACTCCGCCTCTTCCTCCGCCAGCCGTTCGTCCGCCTCGGCGGCGCACCGGTCGCAGAGCCTGCGCTCGTCAAGGTCGTGGACGCAGAAGCGGTGTCCGCACCCCGCGCACTCGACGAAGCCGTTGCATCCGTTCGCCCTCATGCACTCGCCGTCGCACGGGTCGGCGCATCCCCTGAAATAGCCGCTCATTGCGCCACCTCGCTTTCGGCTGCGATGGCGGCGAACTCTGCGGGGGCTAGGCGCTGGAGGATCGCCTCGAGCTCGTTCATCATCTTCGCTCCGCCGCGCTTGTGGAAGCCGTCGAAGTAGTCGTAGCCGCACTCGCAGACAACCCCGCAAAGGGCGTCGTACAGGTCGACGAGTTTCCGACGCTCGGTTGCAGTGAGCGCCTTGTTGTTCTTCGTGTTCATCGTGTCGTTCCTTTCGTTTCGGTTCGGGTTGTGTCTTGTCGGGCCTTCCCTGACCCAACGGCGCGCATTGTATCATTTTTCGCGAGGGCTTGTCAAGCCCCTCAAATCAAAAAAGACGGGACGCCGCAAGCGCGGCATCCCGCCCATTCGTCCGCCTGTCTGTCCGCCCCTCCACCCGACCGTCCGCCAGTCAGCCCGCACCGCTTCCTCACCCGAACACGGTCTGCTCCACCGTCACGTCCCCGTCGTCCTTCGACTGGAGGACAAGCCGGAACTTCACCTTGTGCGCCTCCGCGTCGAACTCCGCCGCAAAGTTCTTCACCCGCTCCACGAAGTCGAACTCCGCCACCCGCTTCTCCACGTAGTGCTTCCATATCTCCGTGCGGTTCTTTCGCGCGAGCAAAGTAGACATCCACGGGACGCCGCGCTCAAGGTCGAGCTGGAGCTCGCCCGTGAGCGTCCGTATCGCCGCCGCGACGATCTGCTCGTAGGCGGACTTTCCCGACGCCGTGGCGAGCAGTCCGTCCGTCCCCACGGATATGTCGTTGTTCTTTCCCTGTGCAAGCGTGGTCATATTGCCTACATCCGTGTAGCCAAGTCATGCTATGCGTATGTCATTTTGATCGTCCCTGTGCAAGAGGAAAATAGATTTATCCCCACATAATAACCTCGCCCAGCGCCGGTTTCGGTTGTCTCCACTTCCCTCCCTATTCCGCAAAAGAATCCCAGTGCATAGTAAGAGCCTTTTTCTACGACGGGGTTGATTGAGGGGGGTAGGGCGAAATAATAAGAGCTCACTTGTGTTGGGGAGCATAAGTAGGAAAAATCACCGCCGATTGCGCACCATCCGCTCCAGTCAACTGTAAATATAGTATGCGCGCTATCCCATTGTGTTTTAGGAAAAGATACTGATTGAGATGAACTCGATAGTGGCAATAGCACTAGCGAAGCACCAATTTTCCTGTCAAACCAGTAAGTGCTCTCATACGATTTGTTCAGCACATTTGAGCCATAAACAGGTTCTATGGAAGAGTTTATGAGAAGAGATCCTGTTTTTTTCGCCTGTATGATGCCAAGGTTATTCAATCCCATTGATATTCCAGTCGCGCCCTCAAAAAACACTTGCTCTTGCGCTGTTTTATCGGGAACAGAAAGATACGCCCAGTTGATGTCGTCAGGTCCGTTCTCCGCCACGTCGTAGGTGTTCCCGTCCTTGAGCGAAATGACGTCGTAAAGCCAGCCATTGTAGAGATACTTCAGCACCGCGCCCTTCGGATAGCCGCCGATAGCCGCGCAGAATGCCGCGTCAAAGGTGTTTAGCCCTCCGCACTTGAAGTAGTGGAGGTCGTTGCTCGCCATGTTCCCGATGGCGTTCATCTCTCCGCGCGAGACATACTTCCCGCCCTCGGACGCGGGAAGCGAGTACTTGCCCGGAAAGCCGTCCACGTAGTTCAGGTTGTCCCCGCTGGCGCTCTCGATTGTCGCCCTCGTCGCGCTCGCCCCGGAGGCGAACGGCTGCGGCATCGCAATCCGCGTCGGCATCTCTGAAGAAGTCATGTCTGTCTCTCCTTTTCCTTGCTACCTCGAAATGTCTTTTCTGTGCGTTCCCGCGACTACCTCGCGAACCTGTCCCACGCGAACGGAGCGGGGGTGTCGGGGTTGAAGTTCCCTATCTTGAAATCCGTGTGCGTCCGCGAGTATGTGTACCCGTTCTTCGTGTAGGTGTATTCTTTTGTCGCGGTCGTCTGGTCGTCAATCACCTTCTGCCCGGTAGTCGCCGGACGCACCTGCTCCGCGAACCCGAACACGAAAGCGTCGCGCTCGTCAGAGGAGCGGACGCCCGCCGGGAACGCGAAAACCACGTCGGGGATGCTCTCAACGGCGGACTTCATCTCCCTGTCGGCGTCCGTCGTCAGCGCGGCGTCGCCCGTCCACGTGAACTTCAGACTCATGTCGTAGCCGTCCGTCGCCGTGACCTTCCCCTCGCCGAACACGTAGTCGCAGAAGCGGATGTAGGCGTCCATGGACGCGTTCTCGTTTGCGAGACGGAAACGCCCAACGAGAAGCCTGCGGTAGAAGTCCGCCGACATCGGATGCTGCGCCGCCGCCGCTTCGCCCTCCGCCTGATACGAAACCACCGGGCGCGGTATGCCGAGCAACTTGCCCCACACCGCCAGCCCAAACTCGCTCACGCTCCCGCTCCCCTCGGCGTTCGCAATGTCCATCGCCTTGCGGAAGCCCTCCCAGAAGTCCTCCGTCGAATCGGCGAAGAAGCCCTTGAACACGCCGAGAAACGCGATGAGGTTTTCCGCCTGGTCGTACTGCCACGTGATGACCCTCTTGAGGTCACCGTCGAAGGAGTTGTCTATGGCGTAGCGGTCGGTCATGAGAGCGTGTTGTTCACGGCCACCGAAATGTCGTCAAGCGAAACCGCGACATACCTGAAAGCGGGGATAACCAGTTGCGTCACTTCCGTCCACGCCGTTTCGTCCGTAGGCGTCGCGACGTCCGCAACCTTCATCTCGACCGCCGTGCAGACGATCCCCTTCCCGACGGACGCGACGGCGGCGGAAATCTCCGCCTTGGTGATGGTGTCGTTCATGTGGCGGGAGTCCAGCACTTCCTTTATCGCCGCCGCCGTGTCCGAAACGACGTCCGCGCCCGTGTAGGCGGCGTCGATCACCGTCACCGCCATCTTCACGCTCCGCTTTGCGGGACGGAAGAACTTGGCCGTGAAGGTCGCGTCGGACGAAGCCTCCGCCTCCTCGCCGTCCTTCGTCAGGTAAACCGTGGTCAGCGTCCCCGCATCCGCGCTCGCGGTGTAGCCGCACCCCGCGCTCTTCGTACTTCGTATCGCCGCCGCTATCTTCGCGTTCTCGCCGTCCGCCCCGCCGCTCAACACGGAGATCAGCACGGAGTGCGGCGCGACGGGGACGCTGTGCGGAAGCGCAGACCCGTCCTCGGCCTTCGGGAGCGCGGACGGGTCTTCCAGCCCGTTGTCGAGGACGACGACGTTGTTGGCCCCTATCGTCGTTCCCGTGGCGTCGTCGACGATGACGTTGCCGATGGCGTTCCTGATGCTCGCCGCATAGCCGGAGCCGCGGGACGCGCTCAAGAGGATGCGCTTCCTGTACGCCGTGTCTCCCTCGTCCGTGTTCCTCGGCACGTTGTAGACCTCGCCGAGGTTGTCGAGATACGCCCCGACGGCCTGGTTGATGTTGAACGAGTTTGCGTTCTGCGCGTTCACGCGGAGGACGTCCGCGAAGAGAAGGGCTATCGCCTCGACGAGCCGACCCTGCGGCGTCTCCTCCGCGACGGAGAAGTCCGCGCCGAAGATTTCGCGAAAGGCGTCCTCGACCTTCGCCTTGACGGTGGTCACCTGCGGCAGCACGATGCCGTTCTTCAGTTGGTAGTCGTAGAGCGACCCGAAAGACGTTGCCATTTCGCTTCCCTTCTCCTTGCCTTTCCCTCTTCTCCGCTGATGCCCTCTCTTATTGTGCCGCCTTTATCAAGCCCCGCCCCTCGTCACGCGTCGTAGACGAGCGCGCCGCCCGATGCGGAGAACACGAGGAAGTCCGAACTCGCGGATCGCACCATAAGCCCCGTCCCGCCGCCAGACGGCGTTGGCGCCGGGGAGGTTGACCATTGCGCGTAGAGCATCACCGCCGAAGTCGCCGTGAATGGTGTCTCTGCCGTCACCTGCGTCCCGCCGCTCTCCGCAGTGAACCACCCCGCGAAGGAAAAGCCGTCCTTCGTAGGCTTCTCGGCCGGAAGCTCATAATTCTCCCCCTCGGTGCAATCTGTCGATGCGAACATCACGCCGTCCACCATCCACGACACCTCTACGGTCGCAGACTGCTCATATTCTGCGATTATCGTGATGCCGGATGACAAATATGCTGTGCCGAGCTGGCAGCATACCGCTACCTCTATCGTTGACGGCAAAAACCACTCCGTGTCGCTGACCGTAGTCCAGTATTCCGCATAAGGTGTAGGACTTGCATTAGGATAGGCATCGGCCTTGACCCGCCATCCAAGGAACTTCCACCCCCGGTCGGTGGAGATATGCAACACGCCGATTCCGGAGCCAACATTGAACCCCAATGCGTTGCAGTTCGCCGTCCCCGCGTGGGTTCCATGGTCGTCCTGAATCGTGACGCTCACCTTTTCGGTCTTGCTCCATCCGGTAGAGGTCAAGTACGCATAGTTGGCGGCGCCCTGCGGGTAGTAGCCTAGACAAAACTTCGCTATCCCCGTGTAATCCGCGAAAGACGTCCCGCTGAAAAGCTTGATTGCCGGAATATAGTTCAGTGGTGTGACTTGGGCGTAGAAAACTCCAAGACTTGTGAAAGGTGAAAAGCTTGCGGTAAGCACCACGCTCTCCGCCGTCGCGGAGCATTGATCGAAGAAATACGTGCGGCTTGATATGTCGGCGCCCCCTCCGAAAAGCACCACCTTCCCAACCGCCTCTTCCTGCACGTAAAACGGCAGCGCCACTCCGCTTTCGTAATTCGCCGTTACGGTGATAGACGTGGTGTAGTATCTTGAGGGCTTGAAGATAAATGCGCCAGAATAGGACGAGGGGATGGTATACGTCCTGGTTGTCCCCGAAGTCGATGCACTATATCCGGTCGGGGACGCGATCGTCGTGGAGCCAGGTGCGCTCGTGTCTGTCCCTACTATCGTCACCGTCCATCCGGAGAAACGATAGCCGGAATCTGTCGTGCTGTGAAGGAAGCCTATGTACGCATCGTTCCCGAAATAGGTCTTGTCGCAGTTCGGCGTTCCCAGATGCGTTCCATGTTCGTCTTGTATGGTTATCGGAAATGAATATGTCCCGGTGGTCGTACCGGCGTTTACATATTGAGCCGATCCATACGGAGAATCCCCCGTCCATGTGGTCGCCCAATATCCATCATTTTTTTTTACGGATATGTCATTGAAGGTGGTGACGCTTCTCGGATAGCCTAGCGGAGCTCGCGCCACAGCTACTACCCTGACAGAAGACCGCCCGGTAGACCCGAAGGTGACGCTGGACGAAGTCTGGTTGTAAACGGTGTATGCATTGCTAGAACCCTGCCCGAACAGGCCGATAAGGCCTGCTCCTGAACTGTTCAGTTGCAGCTTGAAGCGCGTATTGGCCATAACCTGAAAACCTCCGTCCCGAAAAGCTACGTCTCCGGCACGGCCTGACCGCCGTCAATCATCGTCCAGTCGGACTCATCGGAAACCCCGACAACGAAATCGCCGCGCACCTTGAGCGTCACGGTCTTCTTCTGCACCTGGTGGGAACTCACGTCATACCGTATGTCCGTCACCACGCTCTGCTCGCGGTCTACCACGCCGTCGAACTTCAGCCCTTCCGCGCAGACGCGCACTTCGTCATGCTTCCCGTCCGCCCCGACGCGCTTGACGGAAGCCTCCTCCTCCGTCAGCGAGACGGTCAGCCCCACGTCCTCCCCGGCGACGGGCTTGAGCGACGCCTCGATCCCGCCGTCCGTCATGCGCACGTCCCTGACGCCGACCTCGACGTCCACGCCCTTGCTGTTCTTTTCAAGTCCCGTCGCATGGTGGACGACAAGCCCGTCCCCCTGCGCAAGCCCCGTCACCGACCAGGAGCAAGGAACGAAGAAGCCGTGGACGAAATGCGCGCTGTCCGAGTTGTCGGGGGACGCCGCGCCCTTGTTCTTCTCGTCCTCCCATTTCAGGTCTTCGCGCTGGTCCTTGTAGAGGAACGAGCTGTTCGCACCCATCGCCTCCAACGCCGCCCTGTCCCCCGCTATCAGCCATCCCGTGTCCCCGCGGAACAGCGGCGCGTCCACGATGAAGCCGCCGTGCGCGAACTGGAGGACGCCGACGGTCACCTCCATTCGCGTGAAGTCCTCCACCTTGTCCGCGTTCCGCTTCCAGTGGTTCACGAGCGGCCTGACCGTGGCCGTGTGCGTCCCCCTGTTGTATTCCTCGACAATCGCGGGTATGCAGCACTCGCGCTTGAGGTCGTACAGCTTGAAGAGCCGGAGAAGGTAGGTCTTCTCCGTCTCCAGCTCCGCGAGCTCGTATGTCCTGTCCGCCATGTCCGTCCGCCCCCTTCCTCACGAACCCGTGCGTATCTGGTGCTTGAGCATCGTCAGCGTCGTGCGCCACTCCTCGCCGCGCAGACGCCCCGTGTGCCGCACGTTCGTCACCCAGTACTTGTCGTTCGCCTGCGGTATGCGCTCCGACTTCAGGTCAACCCACGTGAAGAGCTCGTAGGCGGAGTTGAGCCGCGTCGTGACGGACGCCTTGTTGTACTCTATCGTCCCGACGCCGAGAAGCCCGCTCTCGCGGTCGAGCGTGATTGCGTTCGACGGGGAGGAATACTCCTTCTTCTTGTCGAGAGCCAGGAGCTGGCCGTCCTTCTCGTAGACGGTGAGGTCGGCCGCGTCGCCGAGCCTCTGCGGAAGCAGCTCGATGCTCCCCGTAAAGGCGAAGTCGAACTTGTCCTTGTCAGGGTCCAGCGAACGGACCTCCGCAAGCGACCCGGCCTTCATCCCGCACACGTCCGCCACCTTGACGAATATCTCGCGGAAGGTCGCGCCCTTCATCGGCTTCACGCCCTCTATCGGCTTGCGGTTCTCCAGGAACTTGCAGGCCTCGATGTTGAGCCACACGTTCGGCGGCGGCGTCGGTATCGCCGAGAAGATGCCTCCCTGCGCGATAAGGCTCTCGCCGCCGTCCTCGTAGCCCGCGTACACCTTGACGTGGCGCGGATTCCTGTAGCTCTCCGGCTGCGGCCAGGTGATGAGGCTGTTCAGCGAATCGCGGGAAAGCCCGCAGATGCCGACGGAGAAGCGCGAGTAGGTGCAGCCGGAAATCATCACGTCGAACTTGAAGTCCAGCCCCGTGTAGGAGGTGAAGCTCCCGTCGGGCTGCTCCACCTCGACGTGTCCGACCCTGTTCCAGAAGAGCTTGTTCGTGCTTCCGCCGCCCGCCATCTTCGCGCACCCCCTCCCCGCTACTCGTCGCCGTCCGTCTCGTAGACGAACTGCGTCGCCACGCCGTCCATCGACTCCGCGTCGGGATAGCCGACGCCCATCCCGCCGAAGTAGAGGACGCCGCCCAGCACCGCCTTGTACCGCGCGGGCAGGAGGCTCACGCCGCGAATGACCTTCACCCCCGCCGCGACGAGCTCTCCGTCGATCCAGACGCAGGCGTACATCAGCCCGCGCGACGAGTTGAGCCGGAACTCCACGGAATGGCGGTTCAGCGACGTGCGGAACGCCACGTTAGGGTCTTTCGTCATCTCCATGTACTGCTTCGCCATGCCGTCTCCGCCTCCTCTCCGTCAGCCGCCAGCGCCCTTCACGAAACCCTTGTAGCCGAGCTGCTTGACGTCCTTGTTCGCGCCGTCCGCCGTTTTCTTGGACGACTTGCCCTGCACCACCATCGCCTCCACGAACTCCAGCCGGAAGTGCGCCATGTAGGGCTTCTCCGCGTCCTCGTCGTGCGGACACTCCTGGAGGACGAGGTTGTTGTACTTCGCGTCCTTCGTGATGACGGAGAAGAACTTGTGCTCCCGCGTCAGGAACATCTCGTTCAGGCGGTCGAGGGTGATCTTCCCCGCCGAGTTCCCCGCGCAGTCGACGTAGCCGTCCACGGTGACGTGGATCGGCTCCAGCACCTTGTAGTCCGCCGAGGACTCGCCGCTTTCGAGCGGGGCGGTCGTCACGCGCGAGTGCTTGCGCACCTTCACGCCCATTATCTCGAACCCCGTGAGCTCGCTCCCGAAGTCGTTGTCCGTGTATACCGCGACCGTGTTCATGCCACAATCACCCCGCTGTTGCTGTCGAACCAGTCCGCCGTCTCCATCCTCTGCGCCACCACGTCCTTGGCGTTGCCGAGCATTTCCTTCACGAAGTCGCCGTAGTTCTCCGCCGCCGACTGCACCGTGCCTATGTGCATCGTCACCCTGATTTCCCTGGCGGACGCGTCGCCATTGCGCTCCTCACGCCAGCTGCCGCTGACAGCCCCAGTCAACAGGCCTTTCGCACGAGCCTCCCCGGAGCGCATCTGCTCCTCAACGGCCGACGCAACACGGTCGCTCTCCTCGTAAAGACCCTCCCAGCCGGACAAGACTTCGGGCAGGCCTTTCGCGCGAGCCTCCACGGAGCGCATCTGCTCCTCAACGGCCGACGCAACACGGTCGCTCTCCTCGTAAAGACCCTCCCAGCCGGACAAGACTTCGGGCAGGCCTTTCGCGCGAGCCTCCACGGAGCGCATCTGCTCCTCAACGGCCGACGCAACACGGTCGCTCTCCTCGTAAAGACCCTCCCAGCCGGACAAGACTTCGGGCAGGCCTTTCGCGCGAGCCTCCACGGAGCGCATCTGCTCCTCAACGGCCGACGCAACACGGTCGCTCTCCTCGTAAAGACCCTGCTCCTCAACGGCCGACTGTGGTTCAATGTCGTCAAAAATGTTCCAGAAAAACGCTTGCTTGAAACGATCCCATTTCGATGTTGGGTCACCACCTCGCGCCCTAATGCGAGCATCGTCCCGTGCCCTCTTATACTCCCACACATTATCATATCCAATCTCGGCAGCCCTTCTTTCCTCCTCTTTCGCTTTTTCCAAAGCAGCAAACCCTATCATCACATTGCCGCCACCAGCACCGCCCTTGAACAAGCCCTTGAACAAGTCCTTGAGCCATCCGACAAGCCCTCCGACCGCTCCCGCTCCGCCGCCGACCGCACCCAACGCAGATCCCGCCGCCGCCGCCGCCCGAAGCGCCTTGACAAGTTCCCATGCGGTTTTCACCATCTGCGCAAACTTCCACGCCGCGATAGCCGTACCTATCGCCGTCACAATGGTGAACACCGCCGAGATCACCCCGTGGAACTCCTGGCACTTCTTGAGGATGCTCGTGACGATTTCGATAAGCGGCTTGACGAGCGGAACCAAATCCGCGAGAACCTGCGTCTTCAGTATCTCCCATTCCTTCTTGAGCTCCGCCGTCGCCGCGTTCCACTCCTCCGTTTTCGCCTTTGCGTCGGCGAGCCTCTGCGCGTACTCCGCGTTGCTCTTCTTGGCTTCCTCCCACGCTTTCGTCCCCTTGAGCATCACCTGGAACATCGCGTCGGAAATGCCGAGCATGGACTTCAGCCCGAGCTTGTCCGCCATGTTCGGCAACTTCTCCATCGCCGCCACGATGTTGTCGAGTGCTTCCTCGCCCTGCATCAGCCCGCCCGCGCCCGTCCCGGTAAGGGAAAGCCCGTACATCTGCGCGGCCTGCTCGAACGCCCCTCCGCCCTGTCCCATGCGGAACGACTGCATCGCGAGTTCCGCGCGGCTTGCGAGGTCCGCCGCGTCGCTCGACGACCCGCCGAAAGTCCCAGCCGCCGCGCCGAGGCCAATCAGGCTCTCCCGCGACATGTTCGCCAGCACCGACATCGTGGAGAGCTGCCGGTTGAACTGCGCCACCCCGTCCAGCGTCGCGAAGAACTTGCGCGGCGCGTTGAACATTACCCAGAAAGAGGCATACGCCTTGGCGAGCGTCCCGAGGATTTGCAGGTTCTTCTGCATCTCCTGCGTGTGCTTCGACAGTTGCGTCCCCGACTGCTGCGCACCCGCGCCGAAGGTCGTGAACCCATGCGTCGCCGACCGCATCCCCTCCTTGAACTCGTCAAGGCTGGACGCGATCTCGTCCAAGGTGTCCTGGAGTTTCGCGAACCCGCCGCCGGACGAAACGCGCCTTGCCGCCTCCTCGACTTCGCGGAGCGACTGCAGCACCTCGTCGAATCCGACCGAGGTGATGCGTATCAGCAGGTTCGCGAGCTCTTCATTCACTCAATCCGCCCTCCGTCCTCGACCTTTCCATAGCCTCCCTCTGCGCCAGTTCGTCGTTGTGCGCAGAGACGTACTCCGCCTCCATGATGCAGTACGCGTCCTCAAGGTCAAGCCGCTCCTTCAGGTCGACGAGCGTGGCCTTGCCGCCCGCTATCAGCCGCCCGATGAGCGGATCGACGTTGCGCGTCGTCAGGTAGCCGCGTCGGGCGCGGCTTCCGCCGACCTCATCGAGGCCGCGAGCCTCCCGAACATGTCCTTCACCTGCCCCAAGAGGCTTCCATCGAAGAAAAAACCGAAGTTGTACTCCAGCTCGTTGAGCTCCAGGGTCATCAGCGCGCCAGCGTCCGGGACGTGGAGCGCGACCATCTCCTCGCTGTCGAGCGCGACCGTCCCGCCCATCCCGTTGTCGAACTCGACATACGAGAGGAGCTTCCAGACGATTACGTCCGGGATCCGCGACAGGTCTTTCTCCTTCAGCGCGGAAATGCAGGCAAAGGCGATTTTCTGCGCCTGGAACGCGGGGATCTTGTTCAACTTGAACGTCTTTCCGCCGACCTCAATCTTCTTGGACTCCATCTTCGCTCTCCTTCGTTTCCCGTTTCGTTTTCAGTTGACGAGCCGAACAGCCCGCGCCGTCCGGCGGGCTACTTCACGTCCTCCCACTGGAACTTGTAGGGGGAGGTCTGCATCCGACCCTCGCCGTTCGTCCCGATGGCGGCAGAACCGCCGACGAGGAAGCCGTAGGAGAAGGTGAACACGCGGGAGGAGGACGACGAAGTGGCGTCGTTCAGGTTCGTGTGTCCCGGAATCGTCAGCACCGCCTCCGTCAGCATCACGTCCGAGAGCTCCTTGAGGCTTCCGTTCGGGTGGACGATGCACGACAGGAGAAGGGCGCGGAGCTCCCTGTCGGACTTGCTGTTCGGAATCACGGAGAGCGTGAACTCCGGCGTGACCTGCGCATGCCACGCGAGCATCCGCCCGTTGAGCGTCTTGGACGTGCGGATGGGGGTGATTTCGCCGAAAGAGAGCGGCGTCCCGTCGTCCGAAAGGTCGCGGAACGTCACCGAACCGCCTGCGCCCGTGATGACGAGCGTCGCACCCTGCATCGATATGTCAGTCATTTCCCTGAACCTCCCTGATGGTCATTTGTCCGTTGTGTCCGCGCTCCGCGTCAGACGAAGATGTCGTTGCCCTCGACCTTGATGATCGCGTCGCCCTTGGAGTAGATGAGAAGGTACTTCGCGACGTAGCCCTTGCCGTCGTCGTTCTCCTTGACCTGGCACTGGAGCCAGTAGCCCGCGTCCTCCACCTTGTCCGCCGCCGCCGAGTCCCGCGTCCACGACAGGATGTTCGTCCGCGCCGCCTGCGAGAGCGTCTTGCCGACCTCGATGACCCCGTTGCGCACCGCCTCGTTGCACACGGTGTCGATTTCCGCGAAGATGCGGGCGTTGCCGTCCACGTTCGCCGGAATCTTGTTGGACGACAGGAAGAGCGTCATGAGCCGCGTGGAGATGCGGCTCTTCAGCCACAGCTCGCCGACGTAGACGAGGACGGACTCGCCGTCGGAGTTGAACCCGCGCTGGAAGAACGCCTGCTCCGTGCCGTTCGTCTGCACGGACGCGTAGTAGTCAACGTTCGCGTCGTCCAGGTCGTCCGCGCCCTGCGAGGCGTCCGCGCCCGTGACCGCTTTCGCGCTGATGACGTCCGCCGTCTCGCCCGTGACCTGCCGGAACATCGGGTTGACCGATCCGTCCTCCGAATCCCAGTCGATTGCGGAGAGGATCGCCGCGACGATGTAGGTCTTGGGGACCTTGAGGGAGGTCCCGGTGTTCGCGATTTCCCTCTGGTAGGTGACCTCCGTGCCGTTCGTCCCCTTCTCGCCGACAAGGGCCTTCATCGCGTCAGCAACGCTCCCGTTGTCGTCCACGGTCGCGTTGGTCAGCGAGGCGACGAACAGGAAGCGGTAGTTGAGCGCGGCGTTTGCCGCCGCGACCGCCTTGACCTGCGCCTCGGTCGGCGGCGTCTCGGTCAGGAAGGTGAAGCAGGCGAAGTCGTTTGTCATCGCCGCGACGCGGTTGAAGTCCGCAAGGAACGCGTCCGTCGTCCCCTCTGCGTCCCCGTGCTTCGCGAAGGTGAGCCGCGACGGCGTCTCGCCGCTCGGACTCACGTAGGAGAAGTACTTGACCGCCCACGCATACTCCTTGGACGAAACGCCGAAGGCCTCCCCGACGTCCAGCGCGTTGGAGAACTTGAGGAGCGTGGACTCGTCGAAATCCTTGACAAGTTTCCACTTTGAGGAGTCCCAGGTTCCAGTGGTGCCATCCGTGTTGCAGGAATACCATGCGCCACCATAGGTCGCACCATAACCCTTTTTATAAGTTGACGACGCATCGTAGTTGGGATAATCGTCGTTTGCGGACAGCTCCGCATCCGAAATGACGAGCGTCTGCAGCGACCTCTCGGCGGTCGTGACCGTCCCCTCGCCCGACGTAATCTTGATGTATCTTTCCTGCGGAAGAGCCATGGTGTGTTTCCTTTCTCTCTGTCCCTGTTCTTACATTGTGCCGTGTAATGCAGTAATGCGGACACCGTCAGTCCGTGCCGTCCGTCTCGCCGCCGTCCGTCCCGTCCTCCTTGTCCGCCTCCCAGATGCGCTCGTAGTCGATTTCCCCCGAACTCTCGGCGGGGCAGAGCGGCACGTGGCGGATGCCGAGGTCCACCGCGTCCACGGGCGGAGCGGCGAACTCCTTGACCTGAACGACCTCCACCGCCACGTCGAAGTGCGGGAAGTACTGGTAGACGCCGCTTTCGTCCTGGTAGGACTGGTTGGCGACGTCGAACACGAAGAGCGGGGCAAGCCCCGCCTTGCGCATCGTCTCCGCGCCCTCCACGGAGTTGACCCACGCGCGGAGAAGAGCCGCCACCTCGTCCGCCGTCACCGTGTCCGGCGTGTCGTCCACCTTGCGCTGCCGCGCCACCGACACCTGGAAGCGGTATTCCTCGATCCACTCCCAGTAGTGGCGGAGCGTCCCGTCCGCGTCCGTCTCGTACCGCTCGTTCTGGAACCCGCGCCGCCTCTGCGAAATCTTGTCTACGATCACCACGCCGTCCGTCCGCACCATGTTCTGCGGATTGCGGGCGAGGACGAGCCATTCGTCGGGAATCCCCATGCGCGACTTCGCCGCGTCGAGAGCCGCGCAGAAAGCGGCGAAAACCCTGTTCTCGGTCATCATGCCCGCTTGTCCTCCACGGCCGTGACGTTCGCCCAGCCGTTGTAGGCGTTCCACTCGTTCACGGAGACGATGTTGTAGAGCATCCCGCCGTAGAGCAACTGGTCGGGCTGCTCCTGGTTCGTCAGCGTCTGGAGCGGGATCGACCCCCAGGCGTTCACGTTCCGCTTCGAGAAGTCAAGCCCAAGGTCCTTGTAGGCGGACTGCTGGACGGGCTGGACCATCCCCACGCAGTCCGCCCACTCCGTGTAGACAGCGACCTTCACGCGCATCTCGTTCACCTCGGACTTGACGAAGTGGCGGTACTTGAATGCCACGGACGGAAGCACCCCGAGGGCGAGCTCCAACAGGTTGGGAAGCGACGCGCTCACGACGTCCACTCCTCTCCCGCGACCCTGTAGGCGAGGCTGTCGCGCATCTTCCGCGTGTCTACGAGCGGCTTCTCCGAAGAGTTGCCGCGCGCCTTTCTCTTCGCGAGCGTACGCGCCGACAGAGGCGGCGCGTTCACCTTGTCTATCCTCTGCTGGAGGTTTACCACGGCGGCCTTGCCCCTGTCCCGCCACATCTTGCGCAGGGCGTCCTCCGTCTTTGCCGTGGTCTTGAGGGCCGTCACGACCATCCGCGCCCAGTGACCCTTGCGGGAATCGAGCGTCGGGCGGATCCACGGGCGCGGCGGTATGCGCGGCGTCCCGAACTCCTGCGCCCGCGCCACCATCCCCAGTTCCGCTCCGTCAGGGTATCTCTCGCCGTCCCGGTAGCCGACGCTCACGCCGTTCACCTTCGCGGCGGCCTTGAAACGCTCCACGACCGCGCCGTTCCACTTCAACTCGGACTTGACGGCGACCATCGCGGTTTCACCTCAAAGGGAGGACGGGGGTCCGCGACCCCACGAAAGCCATCATCGGCCCGCGCGTCCTGATGAGGGCAAGGAACTCCTGCCCGAAGGGCGTCTTGTTGAGCCACCACTCGAAAGCCCCGTCGCCCGAAGTCGTCGGGGTCTGCATGGAGACGGACACGCCGCCGACGGACGCCGACGTGACGGGGCCGACGGCATCCGCGCCGCCCAGCCCCGACCCGCCCTTGTCCGCCCCGCTCTGCTCCTTCTTCGCGAGGAACAGGATATGGGCGGCCAAGAGGCAGACGGCGTAGATGCGCCGCCTGCCGTGAAGCCAGACGGACTGCCCAAGCCCGGAGACGTACATCGTCGCCCTCTCTCCGCATGCCGCGACGAACTCCGGCGTGTTCGCCTCGTCCTTCGCGGGGTCGAACTGCGGGAAGTAGTTGCAGAAATGCTCGTAGGGGAACGCGTCAGTCTCTTGGCAGTCCGTCATTTCGCGTCACCTCAAGCCTTCGGGACGATGGAGATTGCGCCGTCGTCGGCCTTCTGCCTCGACATCCGCTCGCGGAGCTCGTCCGCCGTGAGCTTCCCGTTCCCTGTGAAGTCCCGCGAGAGGTCGTCCATCGTGTCGATGGAGAAGTCCCCGTTAGCGAGGTACTTCTGGAACGTCGGGTCGGCCTTCAGCCGCTCCAGGTCGTCCAGCGTGTAGACGCGCTTCGCGAGGTCGTGCTTCGGGTAGCCGAAGATGGTGACCGCGCCCTCCTTGACGATGAGCGTGTGGTTGACCACCTCGCTCGTTCCGTTGAGGACGACCGACTTCTCGTCGTCCTCGGGCGTCACGGTCATCCGCGCGCCCTCCCCCACATACGTCTGGAACGTGAACTTGACCGCGTTCGGCAGACGGCTGTATACCTTCACCTTTGCCATGTTAGCGTTGCTTCCTTTCTCCGTTAGCGCTCGGAGCGTATGGGTTGTTTAGAGTGGGGCTGGCGGGCGCTAAAAACCGCCAGCCCCACTATAAGGCTTCCGCCTTACAGAGCCGTGCGCGTGACGATGCCGAGCGGCTGCTTGACCATCACGCCAGCCGTGGCGAACGTGTAGTCCTCGGCGGCGTACTTGAACCGCTTTTCGATGCCCAGGAGGCGCATGAGGCACGGGACGTACTGCTTGACGACCTCGTTGCCGTTGAGCTCGTCGGCGATCAGCATCCCGTAGTTGACGCCGCCCGTGGCCGCGTTCTTGAAGCGCGGGGCGGCGACGACCTCGCAGCCCTCGTAGTTCTCCTTCAGCCACTCCAGGACGGTCTTGCCGAGGCTGTTCTGCGTCGTCAGGGCGTTCTTGGACGCGGGCGCGAGGACGAGCTTGCACTTGTCACCGGCCATGCCGTCGAAGTGCATCTCGGTCTGCGTCGCGAGCGTGGCGAACATCTCGCGGATGTCCGCGCAGATGGCGTCGTAGCCCTTGTCCTTCCACGCCGTCTTGTCGTCCACGTTCTTCGTCACCGGCTGCGGGGCGAGGAGGTTGTGGTCGGTGAGAAGGCCCTCGGTCACGCCGCTTCCGTTGATGAAGCCGCGGAAGCCGATCTCGTCCATGAGGAGCTGGAAGCCCCTGGCGACGGCGGCGCGCTTGGCCTCGAACGGCGACTTGTAGCCGAGGACGCCCATCTTGGAGAGGCGCGCGTCCTCGAGCTTGCCGATGCGGCAGGCGAGCTCGAACCGCTGGACGGTGCGGAGCTCGTAGTCGTACTGCATCGACGCGAGCGGCGCGTCGTTGTCGTCGCCGTAGAGCTGCGGGACGCCCGCGCCCTCGACCACGGGCTGGATGACGTTCTCCGTCTCCCAGTCCGCGACGACGGAGCGACCGGCGATCTTGTCGATCGTCACCGGGGTCGTCATGACCTCGATGGGCTTGTTCAGCGGGAACTGGAGGTACTGCAGCGGCGTGAAGCCGGTCTGCGAGAGAACGGCGTCCACGTCCGCGTCCTCGGCGATGGAGACGCCGAGCGCGTTGTAGTCGCCCATCTCCGCTTCCGGGAACTCGTCGTGCGCGAACTTGCGGACCTGCGAGGGAGCGAGCTCCGTCGCCATGTCGGTGAACTTGATAGCCATGATGTTCATTCTCCTTTCAGTTCAGTCGTGAATCAGCCCTCGCCCGAAGCGTCGAGCGTCGGGTTGTCGATGGCGACCTCCGCCAGCACCTCGGTCTTCGGAGAGACGGGGGCGGCGACGGTCTTGAGCCAGGTCGCGCCGAGAACCTTCTTCGAGGCCGCGAGGGTCGAGGGCCCGAGGTTGCCGTCGGCGTCCGCGTAGACGGGATCGCCAGCGTTGACGGCGGAAGCGACCATCACCCAGACGTGTCCGCGCGTGGCGATGGTGCCCGCCGTGGCGGCGTCCATCTCAAGCGTGGTCACGAAGCCGTGGGTGAAATGCTCCTTCGGGTTCACGAGGATGCCCAGAGCCTTGGTGCCGTCGCCGATGCCCTGGACGGCGACGGTCGTCGTCTCCGAGGAGCCGGTGTTGATGGCCTTGTCGGCGAGCGCGAAGACCTTGCCGAAGGTCGGCTTGGAAGCGTCGTCCTTGCCGTAGACGAGGTACTGGCGGGCGGTCTTGACGGACGTGTCCGAGAACTCGCCCGCGATGCCCGGGACCTGACGCCCGTTGATGACAGTCTGAAGAGCCATGATTGGTTTCTCCTTTGTGGTTGGTGGATGGGCTTACTTGCCCAGATACTTGAGCATGGTGGACGACCTGCCGCAAGCCGCGTCGAACGCGCTGTCGCAGGCGTCCTTGCCGCCGGGCTTCTTGGCCTCCGCGGCCATCGCCTTGACGAACGGGATGCGGGCTTCCTTCGGGAGGTCCTTGTGTCCCATCTTCTCGCAGGCGGCCTCGGCCACGTCGTCGGCGTCCATGCCGCGCTTCCAGACGTTCCCGCACTTCGGCGCGATGTCCTCGGCGAGCTGGCGTCCCTCGTCCTCCTTGGCGTACCGCTCCGCGACGGCGGCGTCCACGGCGGCCTGGAACTCCTCCTTGGTCACCGGGGTCGGCACGGCTGGCGCGGCGGCGGCAGGGTCGGCAGCCGGAGCGGCGGGCGCGTCATCCGCGTCCTTCGCGGGGTCAGCGGCGGGCGCGGCGGCGGCCGGGTCAGCGGCGGGCGCGGCAGGGTCGGCAGCCGGAGCGGCGGCGGCCGGGTCGTCCGCGTCCTTCGCCGGGTCGGCGGCGGCAGGGTTCTGGAGGGTGGCGATGAACTCGACGATCTTCTCGATGTTCGCCTTGTCCTTCACGCCCTTGCCTTCGAGAGCCTTTGCAAGCATCTCGTCATAGTTTTCGTTAGGCATAAACGTTCCTTTTGTAGGGATTTCGTATGCGGAATCGCAGGCCATCTTTTTCCCCTTCCGGACCCGCGATTCCATCCGTCCGTGTGGGGAAATTGCCGAAGCCGTCTCAAGGGCGTCCGTCATGTCGGCGGAGTCCGCGCAGTCCTCCGCGATTGCCTGAAGGGAGGCAACGACGTCGGAAGCGTCCGCGCCGTCCATGATGGCGCACTTCTCGCCGCACCGCCCCTTCTTGACGAGCGCGAGGTGGTTGCCCGTGAGGTCGAACTGCACGAAGTCGTAGGGCATCCCGTTGAACACGCCCTTCTGCGGGCGGTAGTCGCAGTAGTAGCCGCAGGACAGGGCGCGCTTGCCGCTGTCGATGAGGTCTTTCATGCGGCGCGTCTGCACCTTGAGCGTGGCGAGGACGACGCCGGGGTTGTGCGGGTCCACGTGGACGTTGTAGACGGAGCCGTCGATGCGCCGCTGCGAGGCGTCCGTCTGCCCCTCTCCCATCATGCGGTGTTCGTCCACGAGGAACACGCCGTCGAAGGAGGCGAGCGTCTGCGGATTGGTGATTTCGGACGCGGGGCGGTAGACGGGGTACTTGCGGTTGGGGTCAAGCCCCATCTTCCCGTCGCTGTCGATCTGACGCCCTCGGTACGGGAACACGCCCGTGCGCGTAATCGGCACGTTCTCGTATATCCAATATCCGTTTATGTCAGTCTGCTTCGCCATCGGTAGTCCTTTTTCACCTTATGCCGCAAAATATCGCGCAATCACGGGAACGCACAGAGAGGCGCACCTCCACGCGCCCCGTCAGGGCTTCGGGATGCTCGCGATTGTGGGCGCGGACGGGGCTTTCTCCGCCTTGCCGTCGGACGGCTTGCCCGCGTCGGGACGCTTCTCAAGGCTCGGCGTTTTCTCGCCTTTCCCCGCGTCCGCACCGCCGCCGCCGAGAACGCCTGGAAGCCCCGGAAGCCCGGCCAGACCTTCCGCGCCGCCCGGCAGTCCGGGAAGCCCCGGCATGCCGCCGTCTGCGCCGCCCTCCGCACCCGGCGGCTGACCCTGACCTTGCTGCGCCTGCGCCAACTCCTCCGGCATCTCGGCGGAAATCGCGCTGAACATCGACCCCTCGCGGCTGCGGGCGATTGTCCGAGCCTCCTCCGGCGAGAGCCACCCGCCCTGCACGGCGGCGTTGATGGTCTGGACGCTCCGACCCTCCGACTCGTCCCGCTCCGCGTCCGTGGGGACGTCAGGCGAGTTGAAGGTGATCTTGAGGTCGATGACCTTGCCCGTCCGCGACTTCGTGTCGAGCTTGTAGTGGAGCGACAGGAGCGGCGTGTACCAGTTGCGCTGGATGCGCATCAGGAGCGACCAGTAGTCGCGCATCTCGTAGGCACCCGTCTGGAACGAGCCGGCCAACTGCGCCTTGAAGAGTTTGGACTCCGGCATGCCCGCGATTGCCGCCACGCGCTGGTTGCACTTGGAGATGAGCTGGTCGAACTCCGAGAGGGAGGTTTCCAGCTTCTGCACGTCGGCGTTGCGCCCGACGTAGAGGATGCCGAAGTTGTCCTGCACCTGCGAGAACGCCCGCAGACGGTCTACCACGCCCTCCGGGTTTGTCACCATGTCGTTGGGGTCGCCCTTGACCACGGTCGTGCGCTTCGTCATCGCGAGCTTCGGCACCTCGTTCATCACCTTGTCCGCGCAGAACACCGCCTCGTAGATTTCCTGCGTCAGCGGGACGCCGCCGTAGTAGTACATCGGGCGGAGCATGTTGGGGAGCTCCTTGTTCCGCACCACAATCATCCACGAGCGGTGGATGCGGCGGATTCCGAGGTTGCCGATGTTGGTTGAGCCGGTCGCCGCCCAGTAGACAGGCTCGAAGAAGGACTGCGAGAGCGGGTTCACCAGGTCTTCGGAACTGACCTCGGGGTAGATCCACGTCGGCTCGATAACCACGAAGCCGCGATAGGACCCCTCGCGGATGGCGTCGAGCGAGAGCGGCTGCTCGTAGTCCGCGCCGTCCACCACCGGGACGGCGATGCCGATGCCGAAGAGGCGGGCGTTCTTCGCGAGACGCATGCAGACGTCGTTCAGCCCCATGTCGTCCGCCCTCTGCTTCCACGAATCGAGGTATTTCTGCCGCGCCTTGGCGATTTCGGCGGCCTTGCGCTTCTTCTCGCGCTCCTCCTCCTCCTTGCGCTTCGCCTCCTCTGCGGCCTGCTGCTTCGCCTCCTCGGCCTGCTGCGCCTGCTCCGCCTGGAGCTGCGCCGCCTCCGCCGCCTTGTCCTGGCGCTCCTGCTCCTTCGCGACGCGCCCGCCCTCGCGCTTCTGCTCCGCAAGGGCCTCCTTGTCCGCGTTCGCCGCCTGCGCCGCCGCAAGGGCCTCCTCCGTGGGAACGGACACGCCGTCCAAGGACGGTTCGTCGGACGGGTCGTCGAAGTCGAAGTCCCCCTCGTCCATCGCCGTGCGCACCCTCGACACCGCGCTCGTCGCGTCGGTCGTGTCTATGATTGTGTCGTTGCACCGAGCCGACAGGTCCGTGAGAGCCATCGAGAGGGCGGACAACGCCTCCGCGTTGCGGTCGGAGTAGCGTTCGTACGCGCCCACGCGCTCCACCGCCACCGCCAGGGCGTTGAGCGCGTTCGTGAGGTCGAAGTCCTCCGGCGGCTTCGTCAGGGCGGCGTATGCGACGGACACGGCGCGGACGGCGACGCGGCGGGCGGCGTTTGAGCGCACCTCGGGAAGTGACGGATGCTCGCGCTCCGACAGGTCGGCGAGCGCGAGCGAGAGGGCGGAGAGCGCATCCCTTCTGCTGTCCGCGTCGGGTCTTGCGGAGAAACGCTCGAAGGCGGCGGACACGGGCTGGACGAAGCCCTCGTTGACCGCCTTGGCGGAATCCTCGCCAGCCCCGTAGGTGCGCTCCCACTCCTCGTAGGCGGCAAGCCGTTCAAGGGCGCGGGCGAGAGCGTCGAGAGAGGCGGCGTCCGCCGCGCACCCGCCGTCCGCTGGACGCGCCGCGTTCGCCGCGCCGCCCTTCGGCTCGGCAAGGGCGGAAATCGCCTCCTTCAGCCCCTCCATCGCGGCAAGGCGCCCAAGGGAACGCCTGACGCCGCCCATCTCCGCAGCCTCAATGTCGTCGGGGACGCCGTTCTTGTTGAGGTCGTCCGAATCCACGAAAGCGAGCGAGTAGCCGGGGGCTATCGCGTCCTCGCCCGGAATGGAGCAGGCGTTGGAGACGGTCGGGTGCGTCCCGATGAGCTCGCAGAGCGAATAGCCGAGGAAGGTGCTGTAGTTGGCGAAATGCTCAAGGATCAGTTCGGGGATGACGCAGTTGAAGCGTCCGTTCCGCACGGGGTTCATCGCCTCCGAGAAGCGTTCCGCGAACTGGTGGCAGCCGCTGGCGGAAGTCGGGACGGAGAAACGCCCCTCTGGGTTCATTGGGTTTGCCGCCGCTCCGGCAACCGCCACGTCGTCGTCGAGGTCGCGCAGTCCGTCCATCGCCGCCGCCTTTTTGACGGTCAGGTGTCCTACGCGGTTTCCGTCCCGGTCCACGAAGCGGTTAGCGAGAACGGTGTCCTCCACCGTGCGGGCGAACACGCGGCGCATGATTTCGGAGGCCCCCGGCTTCATCGAGCGGAGCGCGTCAAGGAACTCGTCGTTGGAAATCGCCGCGCCCTTGCGGTTCGGCTTCCACTTCGCGTTGACCGCCTCCTTGAGCCGCCGCTCGTAGACGAGCTGCCGGGCGGTTTCGATCGTCTCGTCGTCAAGGCCTGCCGCCCGGGCGGCGTCCTCCGCGGACGCTTCGCGGCGTCCCTTCCCAGCAATGCGGCGCAAAAGTTTCTTGAGCATGACAGTTCCTCTCCGCT
>CAVEVC010000158.1:0-22341 GCA_963618935.1 Clostridiales bacterium CCNA10
GGGTTCGATTCCCGGCAGTCCCACCAGGGGGAAAAGTGCGTTTCGCCCAATAAAATCAAGGGTTTGGGCGACTTCGGACAATCAAAAACGTAGCAGGGAATGTAGCAGCAGACGCGAGCGGAAAGGCGTGACAAGCCATACTGGATATGGTTTCCCCGCACTTCGCGACGTAGCAGGTCAAAGGAAAAACCGAACAGAAAGGAACAGACGATGGCTCTTTACAGGAGAGGAAAGCGGTGGTGGGTGAGCATCTGGCGCGGCGGACGGCACATCCAGAAAAGCACCGGGCTGACCGACAAGCGGATGGCGCGGGCGGTCGAGCAGGCCCTGTCCCTCGCAGGGGAGGCCGTAGACGGCGCAGGACGGCGTTTGCTGTGTCCCGTGAAGAATGACGAAGGGCGGAAGCGGAGGCTCGTCAGAGGGCTTCTGGAGGCCGTCTACGGCGACGACGGGGACAGGACGCGGCTGGATTCCGTCTGGAGCGAATACGAGGAGGTCGTCAAGACGCGCGGCAAGCACACGGCGGAGCGGACGCTCCATGAGAAGCGATGCGACTTCGTGGGGTTCGTCAAATGGGCGGCGGCGCACGGCGTCGTGTCTCTTGACGAGGTGACGGCGGTCGTGGCGCGGCGGTATTCGTCCGAACTCGCGGGGAGAGTTTCGGAGAAGCGTCGGAGCAACATCGTGCGGGGGATTTCCTCGGTGTGGAACGCCGTCCTCGCGGCGCATCCCGGAATCACGAACCCCTGGCCGCAGGTGTCTCCCGTAATCGACGCGACGCGGACGACGCGGACGGGGTTCTCCGAGGAAGAGGAGCGGCGCGTGTTCTCCGCCGCCCGCGAAGTCCACGAGCAATGGCTTCTCGCCTGTCTGGTCGGACGGCACACGGGACTTCGCTACGGGGACGTCTGCCGCCTTTCGTGGGGACAGGTGGACTTCGCGCGGCGTGTCGTCAGCGTGACACCGAGCAAGACGGCGCACTCCTCCGGCGTTTCCCTGAACATCCCGATGTCCGCGCCGCTGTTCTCCGCCCTGACGGAATGGCGGGGGAAGAGAAAGGACGACACGCCGCACGACCGCGTTCTCCCGTGGCTGGTGGAGAGAAGCCCGAACGGCGACCGCCGTTTCCGCGCCGTCCTGGAAAGGGCGGGGCTTGACCCCGCGAAGTTCTCCTTCCATTCGTGGCGGCACACGCTCGCGTCCAGGATGGGAGCGGCGGGGGTGGAATTGGAGGTTCGCAAGCGCATACTCGGACACGTCACGGACGCGATGGCGGAGCGGTACAACCACGCCGACCTCACGGAGAGGATGAGGGACGGCATCGACGCCGCCTCCACCTGAAGCGTCCGCCGATGCCGTCCCGCCGCCCTGCGGCTCTTGCGCTCGTCCTCTCCGCCTTGCGCCGCGTCAGGCGGCGGATGCGCCGACCTCCTCCTCAACCGCGTCGAGGAGTTTGCGCACCTTGTCGGCGCGGCTGCCGACCGTCCCCGCGAAGGTGATCTGCGCCAAATCCGTCCCCTTGCCGACCGAGGAGGGGTTGTAGACGGGGTAGGTGAAGCAGTTTAGCAGTTTCGCCGCCGAGTCCCCCTCGAAGGACACGGCAGTCTCGCCGCTCTCCCACTGGCGCGTGACCGCCTCGCGCTGGTTCAGCATCCGCGTATGCCCGACCGTCCCCTCCTCGAAGCCGGACAGGGGGAAGAGCTTGTTGAGAAGGTGGTGGAGGTTCGCCTCCGTGGCCTCGATTTCGGCAAGCCGCTCCTCGCGCATCTTCAGGTGGCGGACGGCGTGGAGCTGGTCGTAAATCACCTGCACGGCGTTGTCGACCTTGATTTCGGCGTTCGTCGTGTGGGCGACGCGGAAGCCGTCACCTCCCTTCACGGACTCGTTCGTGGTGCGGATTGCGGCGGGGAGCTGGTTCTGGCACCAGAGCCTGACGTTCGTGAAGCCCATCATGAGCGAGGAGCGTCCGTTGGGGTTGATGAAGAAGAGCCTGGACTCGTGCGGGGACTTGTCCCCGGGGATGCCGAAGTCGTCGCCGAACTTCGCCATGACGATTCCAGTGCCGCCGCCGTGGAGCGTCCCCACGGTTTCCAGTTTCATCTCCGGCACCTGCGGCATGAGGTCGTTCACGATGTAGTCGAACACCTGGAGGTGCTGGACGGGGCGGAACTCGTCGCCGAGGCCGCGCGTCGGGATGATTGCGTCGTCGTCGGAGCGGCGCAGGTGCCATTGCTTCGCAATGGGGCGTCCGTCCGCCGTGCAGGACTGGTGCTTCTCGATGGTGAAGTCGAAGCAGCCGCGCGCCTCCTCCACGTCGATGCGGTCGCGCCGCTTGCCGTCCGTGTTGAAGCTCGCCCCGATGGAGTGGCTGACGCAGGAGTAGCACTTGTCGTTTTCGAGTATGGCTTTCATGTTTCGTTTCCTTTCGGTTCTTTTCTTTTCGTGTTTGTCTTTTGCCTTTGTTTTTGTCCGTCCACCCTTTTCTGTGTGAACGCGCGTATTATACCATAGGGCTTGACAAGCCGTCAAGGGGGAAGGTGACGGTTCCGACAGATTACTTTCGGGGGCGAACGAAGCGGTGCGGATGCGCCTTGCCTTGCGGTTGCGCGGATGCCGCCGTCCGCCGGGCGTCAATACGCGGGGGCTTCGCGGAAGCGCGTCAGCCGCTTCTGTGCGCTCTCGTAGAGGCCACGGTACGCCTCCGCCTCGTCGCGCAGTCCGTAGACGGATTCCTTGACAAGGCAAATCGCCCGCCGCTCTTCGTCCCCCGTGGCGATTTCGGTGAGGATCGCCAGCGCGTCCTCAAGTTCCATTTCCTTCATGGCCTCCGTCCTTCCTTTTTTCGGTTGAATTGTGCCGCCGCGTTCCGGCGCGTTCCTGGAAAGCCCACGATGAGCGTGACGAACCGCGACGGGCTGACGTCGAACAGGTTGACCGTGGGGACAACGCTTTCCTCCGCCCAACGCTCGTCAAGTCCGTCCTTCGCCCGCGCCCGGCAGACCTTCACGAACGACATCAGCCGCCTGTTCGTCCTCTTCGTCATTTCCGCTCCGCCGCTCCGTTCCTGTGCGTCCTCACGTATTCCCGCCCAAACACCGCCACGCCGTGCCTGTCCGTGCAGTTGAGCGTGAAGGAGACGTTCTCCGTCCCGATGCCGAAACCGCTTCCGCCCTTGCGCTCCTTCGTCCGCTTCCGCGCCTTGAGGCACTTGTCCCCGTCGAGGACGACCAGCGCCCGCACCGTCGGGGACGCGGCGTCGAGGAAGAAGTCATATCCGGCGGACGCGCTCATCGCGACACCCCCGCCCCATTCGCTTTGCCCGCAAGTTCGACGACCACGACCTCGCGAGGAGACAGGGTGGAGAGACAGGTGGACGCGTCCGCACGGAACACGTAGAGTCCGCCGTTCGGCCTGTCCTTGCGCCTGTGGCTTCCTCCGTCGCAGGTGATTACGGCGAACGGAATGTGCGTCCCCATGCGTCCCGTCATCTCCGCCATTCGCACTTCTCCCTCATCCGTCCTCCCGACAGATGCCGCGTGGGACACGCGAACACGAGCGGGTTGAACGCCGTCGCCACCGTGTTGCAGCACTCCGTCTGCACGAGAAGCCCGCAGCCGCCCTTGCCGTTCGTCCAGTTGTTCCCGCACCTGTCGACGATGGCGTAGGCAGCCCCCCACCTGTCCGTCACTCCCGTCCTGTCGGCTTCCGTCACTTCCGCACCCCCGCGCTTCCGTTCGGCTTCAGGCGGCACACCACGTGGATGTCGTTCACGGACGAACGCCCCTTGGTAATCGTCGGCGAGACTGACGCCGCGCGGACGTGGCATCCCGGCTTGCCGCCCTGCATATCCAACACGCACACGTCGCTCACTCCCTGAAAGCGCATATCAGTTTCCCGTCGTATGCGTCCTGTCCGTTCGGCGTGGACGGCCCCGTCTTGAAGCCGTCCCGCCAGCACAGCGTCCCGGAGACGGGGGCGTTGAAGCGGTAGTCCGTCCGCGAACGTCTCCCGTCAGGAGCAGGATCGGCGGATGGCTGCTCCCGGCGAAGAGCATAGGGGCTTCGTCCGTGGGCGTGTACACTCTCCACGACTGCGGCTGGTCCGGGGTCAGCGTCATCTCTCACTTCACCGCCCTTCCCCACTGGCGCAAGGCCTCCGTGGCTATCCGCCTCGCCGACCGGGCGTCCTTGCCGAACGGCTTTGCGCAGGCCTCCGCGATCTTCCGCAACGCCTCGATGTATGTCTCCATCTCGCTCATGCTCAAGCTCCCTTGTCCTTGTCTTTGTCAATCGTCCGCGTCAAGCACGAAATACCAGACGATGAACGCGAGTATCAGCAGCCACATTTCCGCCCGCCTTTCAGTTGAACCACCTGACCACGGTTTCGCCGCGCCATCCCTTCGTCCAGACGAACCACGCGTAGCAGATGCAGGACTGAACGAACCCCTCGCCGTTCTTCGCGCAGCACAGGCGGGACGACGAAACCCATATCCGCCTCGGCGGAGCGGACTCGAACAGACGCCTCCGCGCCTTTCCTTCCAGGAAGGTGAGCTTCAGGAACATCGCCACCTTGTGTCCGTCCGCCACGACTTCAAGGGACTTCTCCACGAACTCGCGGGCGAGCGCGTAGGGCGGGTTCGTCACCACGTCCGCGTCCAGCCCCCTGTCGCCGCACCGCAGGAAGTCCAGCCCGCCCCTGCCGTAGCCCCGGAAGATGAGGTCGCGGGCGTCCACGCGGTGTCCGTGCGCCTCCAGCACCTTCCCGACGTGACCCATGCCGCAGCACGGCTCAAGTATGCTCTCCGAGAAGTCCTCCAGCCCGAGAAGCATCTCCACCGCCTCCGGCGGCGTGGCGTAGAAGTCGGCGGCAGCCCGCTCCGTCAGGGCGCAGTTGGACGCTCCTATCACCCGGAGCATCCCCTTGCCCTTGCCGCGTCCGTCCGCGCCGTCGTCCCACTCCTCGCCGAACAGGTCTTTCATGCCCGCACCTCCACTACCATCATTCCGCCTCCGTTCCGTATCGGGTTCTGCGTCGAGGTGTCGAGCGTGACCGCCCGCTCCGTCGCGTGGAAGCCGGACTCGGGGTTCGCCGAGTTCATCGAGTGCGACGCGAGCGGATCGACGACGAACACCGCCCTCATCAGGAAGCCTCGCATTTTCCGCCCCCTTTCCCGCCGCGCATCGTGACGACGAGCGGGTTGTCGTTAGCGACGCTCGCGTTGTGCGAAGCCCCGAACGTCGGGGCCACGTCCACCTCGCGCACCCGAGCCTCGCTCTTGTGGTTCTCGCAGATGCACAGCACCGCGCCGAAGTGTCCCTTGTCAGGCATGAACATGAATAGCGACCTCGTTGTTATTGCCTGTGCGAAATCCCCTCCGTCCCACCAAGTCCTTCTGTCTTTCATCGCCACCGCCTTTTCCTCCTCTTGCTTCCGTCCGCACGACCACCACTCCGCCCGTGCCGTCTATCCCGTGTCCCGCCGTCTGGCGCACGGTCGCCGCCGCGCCGTCCCAACCCGAGACGGCGGCGTTGTAGAAGTCGCATGGTATCGCGCGGAAATCCGTCATGTCCTCACAATCATCCAGTCTCCCGCCCGCCGCATCGCGACCGCCCCGACCGCCTCTCTCACCATCCCGCTCCACAGCTCGAAGTTGAAGGACTGCGCCGCCCGCCGACGTAGACCATCGCCCGCACGATGTTGCAGACCATCAGCGTGTCGGCGTACTCGTCCTTGAGTCCGTTCCACATCTCGAAGTTGAACGAGCCCGCCGTCCGTTCCGGCGGGCGTCCGCAGGGTGAGGACAAGCCCTCCCCCCGTGGCGATCTGCTGGTTGACCTGCCGGTCGAAGGTGCAGTCGACGGTCGGGGACACGTCAAGCATCGCGGAACTGCACCGCCGGACGCGGACGGCGGCGGAAGGGGCGGCGTCGCGCTCATTCTCCATCTCCGTCCTCTCCGGCTTCTCCGCGCTCGTCCGCCGCTCCGTCGTCCGCTTCGGATTCATCTTCGGCTTCCGTCTCCGCGTCGTCCTTCGCGCTCGGCGCGACGCTCTCGACCTCGCCCCACGCCCGGAACGGCGCAACGAAGTCGTCGAACGCCGTCCGCGCCACCTGTCGCTCCGACAGGTCGCCGTCGTTCTTCGTCGTCGCCTTGCCGTTCTCCGCGACCCACTTCACGCGCCCCGCCTGGTCGACGATCCGCTCCAGGAGCGCGTAGCCGAGCTCCAGCGGAAGAACCTTGCCGCGCTTCGCCGCCCGGCGGAGGATTCCGCTCGCGCCGCGCCACGACAGGAGGTACTTCGCGTCGGGCGATTCCTCCAGCACGTCGGAAAGACCGCACACGTCCCCGTCGTAGAGCGCGGCGGCATCCTGCGGCATCCCCGCAAGCTCCTCCTCCGTCACGCCAGCGTTCCACTCCGGCATCTTCATCGTCACGCAGATGCCGTCGGACAGTATGCCCGCGTTCCCTATGTTGTCGAGCATCTGCGCGTCGAGGTCGTCCACGGTCGCCTCGCCCTCGTGCGGACGGAACATCTCTCCGCAGAAGCACACCTCCCTGGAGACGGTCCTCGCCCACGAGAAGAGCTCGTAGAGCGGAAGCTTGCGGATGCTCCCCTGCGCGGGCAGGCGCAAGTCCATGTCCGCCTCGCGAAGCCCCGCGCCCTGTCTGCGCGTCTCCGCCCCCTTGCCGTCGTCGCCGCCGAAGAGAAGCCCGCCGAACAGGTCGGTCCCCGCTTCCGCGCCCTTGCCGCCGTCCGCGCCGCCGCTCTCCTTCTCCGTCAGTTCAGCGATACGCTTCTCCGGCGAAACGCAGATGCCGCGCTCGACGAGAAGCGAAACCATCTTCCCGTCGGCCGCCTTGAGGAAGTCGTTGAAGTCGTCAAGCGCGCCGCCGACCTTGCCGTCTCCGCTCTCCGCGCCGTCCTGCCGTCCGTTCGCCGCAGCCGCCTTGAGGTCCGCCGTGAAACCGACCCCGACCGTCCGCTTCGGCGACTCCTCGCCGAGCGTTTTCATCGGCTCGAACAGGGCTTCGCACGGGACGCGCCAGTCCCCGCCCTTGAACGCCGCCATCCAGATGCGCCTCCGCCTCTGCGGCACCGCCCTCGGATGTGTGTCCGTGCGCACGAACTGCGCGTCGAGGACGCGCCACGCGAGCGAGTACCCCGCCTCCGCCATCCTGTGCGCGAACCACATCAGGTCGCGTCCGCCGTTGGACGAGAAGGCTCCCGGGACGTTCTCCCACACCAGCCACCGCGCGCCGACCGCCTGGCCGATTCGCGGCAGCTGGAACGCGAGCTCCGAGCGCGTCCCCGAACCCTCTTTCATGCCGTGCCGCTTGCCCGCCACGGACAGGGACTGGCAGTTGCTCACGCAAATGCCGTTCACCACGTACCCGTGGTCGTCCTCGACGGTGATGTTGTAGACCGTCTCCGGCTCTCCCCTGGAAATCCTTGAAATGCGCACGTTCGACCACTTCTCGCAGTCGTGGAAGCGCAGGGACTTTCTCGCCGAGTGGCGCACCATCCAGAAGTCGTGCTGCCGCACCACTCGCCCGTCGAACATTGTCTTTGTCGGCGGCACCTTGGAAAGGAAAACCGAACACTTGCCGACGAGATCCGCAAGCCCGAGGGCAAGCGGAAGCGAAGTCGTGGAACACGCGAAGTCAGAGCGGTCGTCGGTGAATCCGTCCGTCGCCATGTATCCGTCCGCGAACGCGCCCTTGGTTTCCTCGTCTGCGGCAATCAGCCACGCGGGGATTCGCTTGCCGGACGAATGACGCCCGAAGTTCTCCACGAGCCAGTTGCAGAGGGTGGCGTTTGACACCTGGACGCGGAACACGCCCTGCGTGTGTGGTGTCACGCAGTAGTTCAGCCTGTCGGCGAACCGCGCGCGGAACGTCTCCACCTTCTCCGCGTTCAGCGAGAGGATAAGCACCTTCTTGTGCTTCTTCGCGGAGAACCCGGCGCAATGCCCGTCGCCGACATACCATCCCGCGAGTTCGCAAACGTCGCGCTCCGTCAGGCGATACGGCTTCGGGATTCCCGGTTTTATCGCGTTCTCGTACTCCCGAAGTCGCGCGGCGAAACCGCCGGAGCCGATTTCGGACACGGGGCGGAACTCCATGCCGTCGAAGAGCGTTTTGCCGTAGGTGACGGAATGGCGGCGGTTGTCCCTATGCGGATTCACGGGAGTCCAGAACTTGTGGTCTGCCGTGCATCTTATCAGCGGTGCCGTGGCGCACTTGACTTCGACGATGTTCTCCGCCATCTTCTTTCCGACCGCCGACACCTTGCGCAGCCTGCCCCTGTGCGTCATCACGAAGTCGCCGACCTTGATGTCCTCGATGGGGCGGTAGCCGCTTTCGGTCAGCACCATGTTCCCGGCCGTGAAGCAGGGCGTTCCCCCGCTCACGAGGTCAATTTCGCCCTTTTCGCAGGGGATTTCCACCGCTCCGTCCGTGGCGTAGGGCTTGAACCCGAGAGCCGCCGCGTCGGGCGCGCTATACCCGTCATACGGGCGGTTGTGGACGCACTTCCTCTCCTCGTCGTAGTCAACGAGCGTCATGTCCCCGAGGACGGGGACTTCGGGATAGTGGTCCTTGAGGAGCGAGACGGGCGCAGGCGAAATCTCCGAGAAGAACACCGCCTTGTCCCCAAGCCCCCTCGCCGCGAGCGAGTGGCACTCCACGCCCGAACTGATCGTCCCGTAGCGGAACGGCTTTTCCGCCCCCTCCACCTTCGCATCCGCCTTGTGGACGCCCTTGAGGACGCGACGGGCGCAGTTGCTCGCCCACGAGTTGCCGCAGGCGGCGTACCGCGCCGCGTCTCCGCCCATGCACTCCGTGTACCCGTCGGGGAATCCCATCAGCCTCTCGCACTCCTTCGGCGTCAGCCTCCGCACTTCCGCTTTCATCGTTTCTTCCGTTCCTTTCGTTTCTGTGTGTTCCTGTGTGTTTTGTGTGTTGTCTTTCCGTAAGTCTCCGTTCGCCGCTCCCGACCCGAGCCGCACGAGGGCGGGCGTGTTGTCACCGACCCGGCCGTCGCTCCGCATCAGGCTGCCGCAGACCTCCGCCGCGGCCTTGCCGTCACGGCGCACCGCCTCCCCGATCCTGACGCCGAGGCTCATCCGGCACATCGTCGGCTCAACCCCGCTCGTCTTGTTCGTGATGGTCTGCGCCGTCTCGACCCCCACGCCGAGACTCCGCGCGTCGGCGGACTGTCCGCCCTTGAACCCCATCGAGAGGGTCTTTCCGCAGTCGAAAACCGCCATCTTCACGTCAGCGTCGTTCAGCTCCGACCCGCTCGCGGCGGAGCGGCAGGAGAACGACACCTCCTCTATCCCGGCCTGGTTCCATGCGTCCGCGCATATCGTCCGCCTACGCATCGTTCAGGACGCGCTCCACGTCTTCCGCGCAGTAGACGCGCATCTCGTTCTCGCACCCCGCGAGCCGGATCTCGCGGAAGCGGACCTTGCCGTCCTCCGCCAGCCCCCGCAACATGCTCCTCGGGACGCCGAACTCCGCATAGACCTTCGCCGCCGGGAGATACCTTCCCTTGTCCCTTCCCATCTTCGTTTGCCTTTTCGTTCGTCCGGGCGCACACGGGCGCGAACCGCGCCCCTCGCCCGGAAACCAGTTTCCTCCATAAGCCGCCGTCACGCCCTCGCGGCGGGCTTGCCAGCGGCGGAAGCCGCCGCCACCGCGCCCGACACCGCCGCCGCCATCACGCGGTCGCACATCGCCGCGACGAGCGAGACGGCCTTCAGCACCTCCGCCTTGCGCTCTGCCTCCCCGTCGCGCTCCGCAAGGGCGGATTTCCACTCGCGGTAGAACTCCCCCTTCAGGGCGTCCTTCGCGAGCAGGGAACGGCTCACCGCCCTCACCAGCGTTTTCACGCGCCCGTCCTTCAGCACGGCGCAGAAGTCGTCCTTGTCTACTCCGTCCGCCGCCATGTAGGCCGGCTCGTAGTCCGTCTCATAGTCGGCGATTTCGTCCGCCGTGAGGAACTTCGCCGTCCTCTTTCTGAACTCTTCCAGCGTCATTTCGCGGCCTCCTTTCAGTCAAAGCACACAGCCGCGAGGATCATCCCGGCGAACGCCGCGGCGACGAACAGGGCCTCCGCCGCCATCTGCCATCCGCCGACCGTCCTGTTGACGAACCGCGCGTACCGAACGCCGTATTCGTCTTTTCCCTTGCTTCCGTTTCTCTCGTTCATCGCTTCGTTTCCTTTCGTGTTCCGCGCAGGGCTTGTCACGCCTTGCGCCGTCTTTTTCGCCCCGCGGGTCCTTCCGCAGGGCTTTCGGCGCGTAGTATACCAAAATCCCCAAAGGCGTGTCAAGCCCCCAAGGCGAGATTTTCGCGGCACAACCCGAAGGGGCTCCGCAACCGATTATGTCAGACTTCTCCAGCCTTCTGTCCGCGCTCAAGTCCATCGCCGCCACCCCGACGGGAGACGACGGATGGGACGAGTCCAAGCACCCTCGCGGCAACGCCGCCAACGCGGGGCAGTTCGCGCCCAAGGGCGGCGGAGCTTCGCACGGCGCGGGAGGAAGCGGCGGCAACGGCGGAGTGCACGGAGCGAACGCACAGCACGGCACGGGCGCACGGGGCGGCGGCTCGCCGCGCCCCTCCTACCGCGTCCCCGACCGCTTCACCTTCCGCTTCGTCGTCGGCGGCGTCAACTCCTCCCACGAGACAATCGAGACGACCGCCCCCACCTTCGCCAAGGCCGTCTCCAACGCCATGCACCGCGCCGCCAACGGCAACCCGCGCTACATCCGCCAGACGTGGGTGCGCCCAATCTCCGTCAACGGCTACGCCATCAGGAATTATGGTATAATAGACGGCGATGACCCGAACAGAACAGAAAAAGCCAAGGACTTCCAGAAAAGGCTCGTGTCTTTCTTCAGCGGACATGTGCCTTATTATATACCTCCACAGGGCCAGGGTGAGCAAAGCCCTTCGGGACTTCCTCATGACGGCTCTCGACCAGCGCCACATCAAGGCGTTCCTCGTCAAAATCATCCAGGGCAAGGTCAACCTCCGGGACGAATGGGACATCATGCTCAAGGCGGGGCTTCTTCTCCCGCCCAAGGCGGAAGACCCGTCCAGTCCCTCTTCACCTTCGCCCAAGACGCCTACCCGAAGAAGAAAGCCTACTACTCATCCCTCATCCGCGCCCTCCGCAAGATAGGCGGAGATACCGAGACGCAGGGCCAGCCCCCGAAAATAGCGGGAACGCACACGGCGGAAACCCACAAGGGGGACGGGAAAAAGGGGGAAAAGGGGGTTGTGGGTGCGCCTGAAGTCGGCGGCATCCGTGATACACAATCGCGCGCGCGCGAAATCCCGCCGAAACAGAAAGTTATCTCCGCAAAGGCGGGCGTGTCGGGTGCGGCAAAGGCGCGCATGACGCCGCAGGAAGTGCGCGACATGGTGAAGGGCAACTGCTCGCTCATCAAGACCGTGCGGGGGAAGGTGCAGATCGAGGGGATCGAGCGGCGCATCAAGCGGCTCTACGAGAAGGGGAACACCACGCCGGAGACGCTTGCCCGGTATCTTGAGGACGAGTGCGGACTTGAGGACTGGCAGGCGGAGCGAATCGTCAAGGACCAGATGCTCAAATACGAGGCGGCGGCGAAGCTCGACCAGTTGAAGCGGCGCGGGGTGAAGCGCGTGATGTGGTGCGCGGGGAAGTGCGAGAAGCACCGCCCGTCGCACATCGCGAAGTGGCCGGAGGGGCTGAACGGATGCGTGTTCGACATCGACAAGCCGCCGATTGATCCCGCGACGGGAGTGCCGACGATGCCGGGGCAACTGATAAACTGCCATTGCTACCTCAAGGCCGTCAAGTGACGGCGGTCGGGGAAGTCGGACGGCACGGGCAGAAACTCGCGGAAGCCATAGGATTCCACAGAGGCGGCGGGGCTTGACAAGCCGCCCTCGCTTTTGCTACAATACGCGCCAACTGACCGCCGGAGGGCTTTCTCCGGGGGCGAAACCGAAACGAAAGGACCCGAACCGATGGAGAAGCAGACGGATGACATCATGGAGCAGTTGCGCAAGGTGATGAGGCTTGCGCGGAGAGCCGCGACGGACGGCGAGAAGCGGGCGGCGGAGGCCGCGGCGGAGCGGATCGCGAAGAAGCACGGCATCGACCTCGGGACGGTCGAGACGACGGACGCCGACGTCAAGGCGGAGTTCGACCGGGGCGGAGAGGAGTGGCAGACCTGGCCGGGGCGCGAGACGTTCTACGTCACGAGCGTCCTCCGCCAGCACTTCGGCGTGATACTCGTGCAGACGAGGCGCGGGCGCAAGGTGCGCTTCGAGTGGGTCGGGACGAAGATAAACATCGAGATAGCGAAGCACGTGACGGTGATCCTCCTGCGCTTCTTCAAGCGGGACTGGGAGAACGCGAAGCGGATTCGCGGGATGGCGAACACGCTCCTGACGGGGCCGAAGTCCTATCCGCAGGCGGAGCGCGAGCGGCTGAAGGGCTATGGCAAGCTGACCAAGGGGGCGTTCATGGACGGCTGGTTCTGGACCATCCACCAGAAGCTCCGCGAGCATCCGCTCCGCAACGACAGGGAGCAGTTCGAGGCGGAGCGCAAGGCGGCGGAGGACTTGCTCAAGCGGATGGACGACATAACGGAGACGGACAGGACGCCGAAGGAGGTGAAAGACCGCCGGAGCGTGAAGTTGGGCTTCGAGGCGGCGAAGAAGGTGAACCTGTCGCGTCCGTGCGATGGCGTCTCGCCCGCCGTGAGGTCGTTGCTGTGAGGGCGCGCGTGTCGCCGCCGTGCGGCTTGACACGCCCGAATGGGATGTGGTAGACTATGTGCCGTTTGTCCCGCGCAAGGGACCGCCTGGGGCGCAGGTGTGAAAAAAGGGAAAAAGACGATATGGCTATGCTATTTCACCGCCGACGGACGGCGGCACCCGGGATTTTCCCCGGGACGCCTTGCCGCAGTCCGGCGGCGGATTTTCATTTCAGGGGGATTGCCTTTTGCCGCGAGGGCGTGTCAAGCCGTGCGCGGGGAAGGGTGATCCCGACAACACGACAACAGGACAAGGAAACCCGCAGAGGAGAACCGAAAAGATGAGAGAGACAGAGCCGAAGGTCGAGGACCAGCAGTTGAAGCGGTATTGGATGCGCTTCTACGCCCGCTTCTTCGACAAGCACGAAATCAAGATACTCCTTGCGGAGGATCGGGACTACGTGTTCTTCTACATCGCCATGCTTCTGGAAAGCGTGGCGCACGAGGGGCGGGTGAGGTATACGGACGAGCGTCCCTACACGCCGAAGATGCTTGCGCTTCTCCTGAACATGCCCAAGGCGAAAGTGGAGAAGAGCATAGCGACCTTGAAGGAGGTCGGGCTTCTGGAAGTCCTCGACGACGGAACGATGTTCCTTCCTGCCGCTCCCGCTATGTGCGGATATAAGGCGTTGGATGCGTCAAAAGAGAGAACTACGAAGTGGCGGACGGCAAAAAACGGGGTCAAAAACGGCCTTGAAAAGCCGATTTCGGGGGTCGAAAAGCCCGATTTGCAGGGTTTTGAGGGCCAATCGGAAGGAAACGAGGGCGACTTTGCGGCAAAAAAGTCCGCTAAACTTCCGCACAAGTCCGAATCGGGGGTGTGTGACGGTGGATGTGACGGTAAAACACCGTCACCTGAACCGTCACGTGACGGTTGTGACGGTGGATGTGACGGTGATTTACCGTCACAGCACCGTCACATCCGAAAGTGTGACGGTGGATGTGACGGTGGTTTACCGTCACACGACCGTCACCATACCGTCACTCAACCGTCACGTGACGGTTGTGACGGTGCGGTGACGGTGGAGTACAGAGTACAGAGTACAGAGTACATAAATAAAAATAAAGAGTGTGTACAATCCGCGCGCACGCTCGCGCGTACGCGTGAGGCTTCGCCTTTGGACCGTGAGCCGCCGACGCTCGCGCTCGTCTTGACCGTCTGCAAGAGCTCTCCCGTCGTCAACAAGGTCCCCGAGGACTTCGCCCGCGAGTGGTATGACACGCAGGTTCTTTGCGGATGGCGCGACACGAAGGGGACGGACATCAGCGGCTCGTGGCGTCAGAAGATAGCCTGGGCGTGGAGGGACGAGTGCAGGAAGCGAAGGGACGAGAAGAAGCGGGATGAGGAAGCCGCGAAGAAGGACGCGGAGGAAAAGGAACGGCAGGACAGGTGGAGCCACTACCTGAACACCCACGAGGACGAAATCGATGACTGACAGATCGGGAGCGGAAGGGGCGGCGGCATTGTCCGCGAAGCCCGGCAAGCCGGGGATGACGGCGCAGGAGGCCAACGAGCGGGCGTTCGTCTGCCGCACCTTCTTCGCGAGGGGCGGCGAGAGCATAGACAGGTCTTTCGTCGCGGCGAAGGGGGTAGGGGCCTGCGCGGACTGGTTCACCTGTGCGTTCGCCCGTCTTGTGTGGACGGCGGCGGAGGAGGCGTTCGCGAAGTCGGAGCGGGGGACGGTCACGCTCCAGGGCATCGTGTCCGCCGCCAACCGCCTTGCGAGGGCGAGCAAGGACGACGACCTCAAGGGCGTGAGGGTGGTCAACGAGGACTTCCAGCGCATCCGCGAGTGGGTGGACGCGGACAAGGACCTCTCCGCATACGCGAGGGAGCTCCGCAACGCGATGGTCGAGCGGAAGGTCAGGGATCTGTTCTCCAGGACGGCGGAGGACATGGCCGCGAGCGGGGACGCGACGCTCGCGGTGTCGCGGATGATAGCCGAGGCCAGGGACATACTGGACTCCAAGGGCGTGTGCAGGCGCATGGGAATCGGCGACCTGTGCGACAAGGCCCTTGCGGACTGGGACGAGGCGTACCACCAGCGGACGGAGCTCGGGAACTACGAGTGGTGCCCTGGGCTTCCTCTTCCGTGGCGGAAGCTCGCGTTCACGCTCAACGGCTTCACGCCCGACGTCACGATACTCGCGGCGAGGCCTGGCGTGGGCAAGACCTCGATGGCCTTGAACTTCTCGCGCTTCTGGCTGGACGCGGGGAAGAAGGTCGTGTTCGTGTCGGTAGACATGTCCCCTATCGGCTTCGTCAAGCGGCAGCTCTCGGAGAGGGCGGGCGTGTCGATGCGCAAGCTCCAGTTCGGGAAGTCGAACTTCTACAAGGCCGACCGGGAGAAGGTCGTCGCGGAAATCGAGCAGTTGAAGGGCCTGGAGCGGGACGGAAACTTCGTCGGCCTCGTGGAGCATGACGTGGACGCGGTGCGGGCGGCCTGCACGATACTCAAGGACCAGGGGAAGATTGACGTGCTGGTGGTGGACTACCTCCAGTTGCTGTCCTTCCGTGGCGCGGAGCGGGTGTCGTCCGTCCAGAAGGCCACCTACGTCTCCAACGCCCTCCACTCGCTCGCGGTTGACCTACAGATCCCCGTCCTGTGCCTGTCGCAGTTGAACCGCGAGAACACGAAGGACGGCGGGCGCGACCCGCAACTGTCCGATTTGCGCGATTCGGGGGCTATCGAGCAGGACGCGGCGAACGTCCTCCTCCTCTACCGCAACGACGCGCTCAACAGGAAGTGGCACGACGCGGAGCCGCCCGTGCAGTTCGCGAAGGGGAGGCAGCCATCGCCGTCTCTCGCGTCCTACTGCCCCATCTGGTGCCTCGTGGCGAAGTGCCGCGAGGGAGACGCGGGGACGAAGTTGCCGTTCGTCGTGGTGCAGAACAAGTACTCCTGGCATCTGGGCGACTACCAGGCGAAGGGGGACGAGCAGTTCCTGCGCGTCTACGACGACTGGCGGCACGACCCGATGGAGGCGGTGTGGGACGAGAACGGCGCGCTCATACGGATGGCGGACGTGAGGGCGGTCGAGCGGGCGAACATCAACGCGGAGCGCGAGCGGGCGGGGCTTGCGCCGATAGCCTGGGAGGACTGACGGATGAAGATGGCGGGGATGACGGAGGAAGACCTGAACGGCGAGCTGTTCGTCCACTTCCCGACGAGCCAGCCTCTCACGGAGAGCCGCGACTCGATGGAGATGCTGATAGCCGAGGCGTGGGAGGACGACTACGCGGACGGACGGGACGAGGGGGAGTGCCTGGAGATGGCGATAACGCCGTACTGGGTGTGGCGGGCGTTGTGCGTCAAGGCGCGGCACGAGGTTGCGGGAATGACGCGCGAGGCGAGGCGGGCGGAAGTCGCGGCGTGGCGGGAGGAGCGGCGGAGGCGGCTGGCGGAGCGCGGAATCAGGGGCGCGGACGGGAACGCCGAAGAGCGGGCGTCCGCGGGGGGCGAGGGGGCTTGACAAGCAATCGGCGCGTTTGGTATCATACCGCCCGAACCGTCGGAGCGGGTGTCTCCGAGGGGAAAAACACGAACCGAACAGAACCGAAACGAAACGGAAAAAAGAAAGGGGTGCAGCCATGCCGGGAAAGCATGATCCTGAAAAGAAGTTCGTCTCCTTCTCGCTGAAGAGGGAGATGCTTTACATGATTGACCAGCAGGCCGAGGCGCTGGGCGTCGACAGGACGCAATACGTCCTCGACCTGGTGAGGGCAGACCTCAAGGCGAAGGGCGTGAAGCTCTCGCCCGCCAACAGGGAGCGGGTGGACGCGGAGGTCAAGGCGGAGCGCAAGCGGCGTTCCGCGTCGTGGTCGGGCTACGAGGCGAGGGTCGCGAAGTTGCGCGGTCCCGACGCGGGCAAGTCCGGCAAGGCCAAGGCGGAGGAGAAGTCCAAGCCCAAGACGCCAAAGGCGAAACGCGGCGGCGGCGCGGACGGAAAGGCCGTGGCGCGGCGGTAGCCGTGGGCGGGGCTGTGTCCGTCCCCGTGCGGACGGCGCAGCCCCATTTCGCGGCAAGGCGGTTTGACAAGCCATAGGGAAAAGAACAGGAAACAGGAAACACGAACGGAGAAAGGCAAGGGACGAAGATGACGGAGCAGAGCGAGCAGGCGGAGGCGGGATCGGCGGCGGCGGCGCGGCTGGTCGGCGTGTCCGTGGCGAGGGTTGACGAGACGATGTTCGACGACGGGGTGCGCTGGCTTCGCCGGAGCGACGCGCGGCGGCGGTGCGGCGTGGGGCGCGACATCCTCGACGCGTGGGTGTCGGACGGCAAGGTGGAGGCGCACAAGCTCCATCCGGGGCGCAACGGAACCGTGGTGTTCTCCGCGCCTGACATAGACAGGGCGATCCGCGAGGCACCCGCGTACGTCCCCACGGCGGACGGAGACGGCGGCGCGGAGAGCCGCTTGCGCGGAGCGTCGGGTTTTTGATATACTACAAGGCGTGACAAGCCCAAGGCGGGCGGGTCGCGGAAAACAGGAACAGGAAAGCACGAACAGAAAGGAACGGACGGAAAATGAGAGTGAGCATCAAGAGGCCGAAGGCCAAGGTCGGACGCGCGGCAGACCCGCGCCGCAGGCGCAACAACAGGGTCACGCTCCTCACCACGACGAGGCGCGACTTCGCCAAGGTGGCGAACCTCAAGGAGGGGCAGACGCTCGTCGTCGAGTGTCCGAACGACATCATCAGTTCGGCGCGGAACGGGCGCGACAACGTTCACCACTCGATCCGCCGCGTCGAGCTCCTGCGGCGGTCGTTCCGGGGCGGCTACCGCGCCGTGCGCGTGAGGTGCGAGCAGGGCAACGAGGTCAACTGCCTCATCGGCGGGCTTCCCGTGGGCGAGGCGGACTCCCCGTCGTTCCGCGTGACGGTCGAGCGGACGCTCTCGACCGTCCGCAAGGCGTGACAAGCCGTGCGGAAACGCGACAGGAAAAAACTGAAATTGGCCCGTTGACTTCCGTGAGGGATTTTTGCTATACTACCCACCGTTGCGAGACGGAAGCGAAAAACCACTCGCAGCCACGGAAAGTTGCGTGGGCCGAAACAAACAATTTCCCCACCGATTGCCAGTCTCCTGCCCACGCGGGATTTTTCGCCTGGTAGTCGTGTGGGGATTCTTATGGAGGCGAAAACCATGAGCAAGAAGGAAACGAAGAAGCAGGTCAGCAAGAAGGTCACCATCGAGGTGGGCGCGGCGGAATACGCCATGCTCGCCCGGTACGCGAAAGCCCTCAACAAGGTCGCGTGGACGGGCGGCGACAACACGGTCGCCACGGTGATTGAGAACTTCTGCCTGTGCCTGGACGACAAGGCGGTGTTCGAGAACATCGTCAACGGCATCGACACGAAGGCCCGCCCGGCGAGCAAGGCGGACGAACGCCGCCGGAGGATGGTGCAGAACGCGCTCGCGGACGCGGACGAGGAGGCCAAGGCGAAGGCCGCGAAGTAAGGCGCGACGCCGCCCGAGAACCCAAGCCGCCGAGGGTCGGTCCCAAGGCGGCTTCTTCGGGGCGGGAGGGCGTGTCAAGCCATGCGGACGCACAAGTGCGCACAGGCGCAAGGGCATACGGATTTCCGGGACGCGGCAAGCGGAACGGGAGAGCAGGACAAAAGAAACAACACACGGCAAAAGAGACAAGGACAGGCAAGAAATGACATACGAGGCAAAGGGCGTGGTCAAGGAGGTCGGGCAGACGCGGACGTTCCCCTCCGGCTTCTCGAAGCGCGAAATCGTCGTCGACACGGCGGAGCGCGGAAGCAAGTACCCCAACGAGATCCCCTTCACGGCGGTGAAGGACAAGTGCGGGCTCCTGGACGGCTTCCGCGTCGGGGACGAGGTTTCCGTCACCTTCGCGGTGGACGGACGCTCATTCGAGGGCGACAGGGGGCTCCGCCGCTTCGTGGACGTGAAGGTAATCAAGATTGCCAAGTCCGGCGGCGCGGCGGCCCCGCAGGGTTTTCCGCTCCCGACGCGGGACGACTGCGGCGGACAGGACGAAGGGATGCCGTTTTAGGGAGGTGCGGACGGAATGACGGAACGCAAGGCGATTTCGGCGAACGCGCCAGCCGCCCGGCGCACGGCCTCGGAACTGGCGGAAGTCCACAAGGCGCAGGCGCTGATTGACGTCTCGCAGACGCTCCGCTCGCTCCTGGACGAGATGCGCCGCATTTCCGCGACGCTCTCGCGGATGGAGATGCGCCGCCGTTAGGTCGGCGGACGCGGCAAGGCGGCGACGCGGCAATCTGGAAACAAGGGAACACACAGAAGCGAACACACAGAAACGAACACGAAAACCGAAAGGGAAAGAAGATGAAAATCAAGTTGAACAAGGACAGGCTGGCGGACGCGCTGAACACGGTCAAGGACGTGGCGGCGGAGAACGGCCTCGAAATCATCAAGAACGTCAAGTTCGAGACTTGCGGCCAGGACGTCGTGCGCCTGACGGCGACGAACCTTGACGTGACCATCACGGCGGACGCGCCCTGCGCCGTCGAGGAGGCGGGCGCGACCACGGCGCGCGCCCGGCTTCTCTCGCAGATCGTCGGCGCGCTCCCCTCCGGGGTCCAGGTGGACTTCGCGAGCGACGAGAAGAACGTCGAGCAGGCGACGCTCGTCGGCGGCGAGGCGAAGTTCCGCCTCTCCACGCTCCCCGTCAAGGAGTTCCCGAGCATGGGCCCTGTGGACGGCGTGGAGTTCACGCTCAACGAGCCTGACCTCCGGGGGCTTCTCCGCCGCACCTCCTACGCGGTGAGCGCGGACGATACGCGCCGCTGCCTCATGTCGGTCTGCCTCCAGGCGCGGGACGGGGTGCTGACCGCCGTCGCGACGGACGGACGGCGGCTCTCCACCGCCTCCATCGCCAAGGCGGACGCGCTCGTCGGCAAGGACTTCGAGATGCTTCTGCCGATGAACACGGTGAAGTGCCTCCTCCGCATGATGACGGGCGGCGGCACGGTCGCCGTCTCCCTTCGTCCCGGAAGCCTGGCGCGCTTCTCCGCGACGGGATGGACGCTCCAGACGCGGCTCGTCGCGGACGCCTACCCCAACTGGCGGCAGGTCATCCCCGGCGGGGACATGAAGTCCGCCGTCGTCGGGCGCGAGGACTTCGTGAACGCCATCAAGCAGGCCGCGACCACGGCGTCCGCCGACAACACGAGCGTTTCCGTGGACGTCAAGGACGGCTACATCGGGCTGAAGAGCAAGAACGGCGACGGCACGGCGGCTTCGTCCGTCAAGGTCGCCGCGAAGGCCGAGGGCGGCGGCTCCGCGAGCATCCTGCTCTCGCCGAGGTATCTGCTCGACGCGCTCAACGCGATTCCGAGCGACGACGTGTCGTTCAACTACACCGGCCCCGCCGCGCCCGTGACCTTCACGAGCGAGGGAGAGGTTGCGGTCGCGGTGCTGATGCCGCTCCGCGTCGGCTGACGGAGCGGAAGCCCAAGGGGGACGCGGAGGTGATTCTCGGATCGACCGTGAAGATGCTGGCGCGGCAGGTGCCCAACTACCACCTGCTGTCGCCCGGCATCGCGAGGGATTCGCTCTCCGTGTGTCCCTGTGTCCGTTGCGTCCACGGAAGCGACCGCGAGGCCATGGACGGGCGGCTCGTCTGCGGCCGGGTGGCGGGGCTTTGCGACGACGGCTACGCCATCGTCGCGGCGAACGGCACGTGCGACCGCGCGGAGTTCCGCCGCGACGACGGAAGGGACATCGTGCTGACGGGCGGAGAGGTCAAGGACAACGACAACGGCAACGGCAACGGAAACGGCAAGGGAGGTGGAAATGGCTGAAGAGAGGAAAGGCGGGCGCAAGCGCGTCCTGAAGGACGAGATGACGAAGGAGGCCTTCGTCAAGGCGTGGATCGAGACGGGCAAGCCGCCGGACGACCCCTATATGCGCCGCCTGACGCGAAACGGCATCGCGGACTGCGAGCCTGTCCGTCCCGAGCTCCGCACGGCGGCGGTCGCCGAGACGGTGTGGAAGGTGCGCGAGGACAGGAAAGCCCTCGTAGACATCCTCCGCCGTCCGCGCCGCATCGGCGAGTGCCTTGAGGAATACAACCTCTGGCGCAGGGGCTTCGGCAAGTATTCCGAGGGCGGGTGCGAGCCGCCGTATTCCGCCTACATGGTCGGGAAGCTCATCGACGGCGCGGTCGGGCATTTGCTGGGGCGCGACACCGAGGTCATGCTCTGACGTCAACGGCAAAGGGGAGTGTGGGGACTATGGCATCGGCGTCGGGAGCGATAGGGGTTGACTTCAACTCGCTGATAGCCCCCGCTTTCAGGCGGGCGCACAAGGACATCGTGGCGTCCTGCGACACGGACCCCACATCCCCCACCTACGGCAAGAAGCTCCGTGAATATTGGCTGCGCGGAGGCCGGGGGTCCACCAAGTCATCTCTGCTCTCGCTTGAAATCGTCCGCCACATCATGGAGAACCCGAGGGCAAACGCCGTGGTGTTCGTCAAGGTGGCGGAGAACATCCGCGATTCCGTCTACAAGCAGGTCCTCTGGGCAATCGACCACCTTGAGGTCAACGCCTACTTCAAGTGCATCACCTCGCCGTTCCGTTGCACCTACATCCCGACGGGGCAGGAGATACTGTTCCGCGGCCTCGACAAGGCGGGGAAGATCAAGGGCATCAAGCCGTCCGTCGGCTACTTCGACATGATTTGGTTCGAGGAGCTGACGGAGTTCAACGGAATGGAGGACTGCCGCTCCGTCATCCAGTCCGCCCTTCGCGGCGGAGACGAGGAGGACGACGTGGTTGCGGACAACGTGCAGACGTGGGAGTTCTACTCCTACAACCCGCCGCCGACGATCTCCAACTGGGTGAACGTGGAGGCAAACCGCGTCGTGGAGGGGCGCAAGGTCTATGACAGCAACTACCTGACCGTGAACCCGCGCTGGCTCGGGCGCAACTTCTTCGAGCGCGCGGACATCCTGAAGAAGTCCAACCCCCGCGCCTACGCCCACGAATACCTCGGCTGGATAACCGGCACGGGCGGCAACATCTTCAACAACCTGGAGATCCGCAACATCACGGACGTGGAGATTTCGCAGACGTTCGACAACAGGTGCTTCGGCATCGACTGGGGCTTCGCCAACGACCCGTTCGTGTGGCTGGCGATGCACTACGACAGGAATCACCGGGTGCTGTTCATCTTCGACGAAATCGTGGCTCTCGGCAAGCGGACGCAGGAGACGGCGGAGCTGGTGCGCAAGAAGATGGAGCGCATCGGCGGAGGCTGCACGATACTCGCGGACTGCGCCGAGCCGGACTCAATCGCGGACTACAACGCCTGGGGCGTCCGCGTGGAAGGCTGCCCGAAGCCGCACGGAACGAAGTGGAGCGGTCGCGACTACGAGTTCAAGGCGTTGCAGGACTTGTCGAAGATCGTCATCGATAAGACCTACTGCCCCTACACGGCGGCGGAGTTCCAGAAGCTCGAATACCCGAAGAACGCCCACGGCGAGTTCAGGAGCGAGTACCCGCACACGGATCCGGGGGATGCGTGTC
>CAVEVC010000158.1:23284-27970 GCA_963618935.1 Clostridiales bacterium CCNA10
TTCAAGAGTTATGACGAAGTAGACATTCGGGATGGAGATGTCGTCTATTGCGACATTCCGTATCGGACGGCAAGCGAAACAGCCGGAGGGTATCGTTTTCTCAAACGGGCGGGAATAGGATTTGATTTCGGACGTTTCTACAAGTGGTGTCTCACGAGAGACTTCCCTGTGTTCGTCAGCGAGTATGAAATGCCGAGTGGCGGATTTGTCTCGATTTGGGAGAAGGAGAAACTTTCCCTCTTCAAGAAAACGAAAAGCAACGAATACCACATTCGCAACGAGCATCTGTTTGTGCAGTCAAGGTTTGCGGATATTTTCGGCGGGAAGGTTGTCTCTTTTGGGGGAAACCGAGCGGAGCAAATGGAGTTTGTGTTCTGACATGAGAAATCTGTTGCGAGAAATGACGAAGCCGGAGACGGAGCGGCATAGGAGGGTGCTGACGATATGAGCGTCGCGCGTATTCACCACGGGGACTGCCTGCCGTTTCTCCGCGCCCTCCCTGACGGGAGCGTGGACTGCATCGTCTCCGACCCGCCCTACGGCACCAACTTCAAGACGGACATCTACGACGACGCGAAGGAGCGCGTGGAGGGGCTGATCCCCGCGTGGTATCGTGAGTGGTTTCGCGTCCTGAAGCCGGGCGGCTACTGCTTCCTCTACTGCGGCATCCTCAATCTCAACGTGTGGATAGACGAGGCCATAGCCGCCGGGTTCGCCTACAGGAACGTTATCGCGACCCGCTCGTTCAACCGCGGGAGCGCGTCCGCGAAGGGCAACTTCTGCTTCGAGTTCCAGCCCATCCTCGTTTTGAGCAGGGGCAAGGGTAAGGTGTTCAACCGCGTGGACTTCTTCCCGCAGAGCGAGGAGTGGAAGCGCGACAGGCGCAACCGCCATCCGTCGGACTTCACCTACGCCTACTCCAACTGGATTCCGAGCGAGATATGCTACGGCACGGAGACTTTTGGCGGCTCGGAGGGCGCGGACTTCCACCCCAACGCGAAGAGCGTGAAGATGGAGCGGTTTCTCATCGAGATCGCCACGAAGCCGGGCGAGGTCGTGCTTGACCCGTTCCTCGGCTCCGGGACTACGGGCGTGGCGGCGTTGCAGGCGGAGCGGGATTTCGTCGGGTGCGAGATGGACGCGCACTGGTTCTCCAACGCCCGCCGCCGCATCGAGGGGTGCAACCCGCTTTTCAGTTCGGTCGAGGTCGTGTAGGGGGCGGTAAGTGGCGGCGAGGAGCGAGAGCGACGTCAGGCTCATCCACGGCGACTGTCTCGACGTGATGGCGGGCATGGAGGCGAAGTCCGTAGACCTCGTTCTCGCCGACCTCCCCTATGCCGTGACCGCCAACAGGCTTGACGTCCTCATTCCGTTCGCCCCTTTGTGGGAACGCCTGAATCGCGTGGCGAAGAGCAACGCCGTCATCGCCCTTTTCGCACAGGGGCTGTTCTACGTCGACCTCGTAAACTCCAACCGCGAGATGTTCCGCTACGACCTCGTGTGGGACAAGGTGCTGACAACGGGATTTCTCAACGCCAATCGGATGCCGCTCCGCCGTCACGAGCAAATCGCCGTGTTCTACAGCGGGACGCCGAAATACAACCCGCAGTTCACCGTCGGCGAGCCGAGCCACGACAGGGGGACGAAGTTCCTTGCGAAGCCCGTGACAAACCGCAATTACGGAGATTTCCGGGCGGTCGAGACGGAACGCACGGACATGAAGCATCCGTCCTCCATCCTCCGTTTCCAGAAGCCGCATCCGTCGGTGGCGCGGCACAGGACAGAGAAGCCGACCGACCTTCTCGAATGGCTCATCAAGACCTACACGGACGAGGGAGACGTGGTGCTTGACTGCACGGCGGGATCTTTCTCGTGCGGCGTGGCGGCGGTTCGGTGCGGACGCCGCTTCGTCGGCATCGAGAAGGACGAGGAGACTTTCCGCAAGGGGCGAGAGCGCGTTCTTGACGAACTGCGCGACAACCTTTTGTAGGTGCGCACAGACCGCGCAAAGACTTCGCGGCGCAAGGCTTCGTGCGTTGTGAACAGAGTTGTCTACGTGGTTGACAACCCCTACCGCCTTTCTGCGGCATAATGTAGGATTGCCGACCGCGCACGGTGCGTCCGTCGGCGCACAGACAGGGAAAGGGATTTCGGAAATGGCAGGCGTTTCGGTTCTTCAACGGTATCTCCGCCCCGCGCAGGACGCGGACTGGGAGGAGAGCAAGCACCACCGCGCCGACAACGGACGCTTCGCTTCCGGCTCCGGCGGCGGCAAGCGGTCTTCGGAGAATGACGGCAAGGGCAAGGCGAAGCCGTCCGCTCCGTCCGGCGGCAAGCGCCGCGAGATGTCCGAGGAGCGCGCGTCCAAGTTCGTCCGCGAGGCGTTCAAGAGCGCGGACAGGAAGCTCAACGGGCTGAAACTGTCGGGACACGCACTTGAAGCCGACACGGACAAGGCGGACGACGCGGCGTGTTCCGCCATCAACGTGTTCCTGACGAAGCACGGGCTTCGCGCGAAGGTGGTTGGCGAATCCCGCTTCAGCATCGCCGAGGACGGCTTCGACGACATTCAGGTGTTGGACGACCCGATGCTGGGCGTCCTGGTCTGCCTCGCCCGCATCTGTATGCTCGCGAAAGACCTCCACTACCGCTGCGACGGCAAGGCGTTCTACGCCGTCCACAGGCTTGCGGACGTCATCTGCGGCGTCGCCGATCTCGCGGACGACATCAACGAGGTCTACTACATGGGCGAACTTGGGGACGATCCGCCGGAGACGGCTTTCGTCTCCGCCAAGGCGGCGGAGCTCGTCGGCAAGGCGGACGGCGCGGATGCGCTCGTCAAGGCTCTCGTCGCGGCGTGTTCCGACGCGGCGCAGGCGGTCGAGGCGGCGAAGTCCAAGGGCATGAGCTCCGCGACCGCCGCCGTCCTAGACGAGACGGCGAAGTCCGCGCTCCGCTACAAGGGCTTTCTCGTCCGCATGTCGGAGCGGGACGGCGCAATCGACAGGGTGGTTGGCAAGGGCGTGTATTTCAAGCCCGACGCCTCGGCGCAGGACGCTTTGACCATCAAAAAGGACCTTGCCGGGCGTCCCGTGATTGCGTAGCGGAAGGAGTGTGTATTCCCTTGGATGCGCTGATAGCCGCGCTGAACAGGATAAAGGCGGTTGCCGAGCTTACCCGCGTCCTGAATGGAGTCTCGCTTGACTGGTTGCGCGTGGACGCGCAGGACGACGCGGAGGAGGGCGAGTTCATCACCGTCCACCCGAAGGGAAACGCCAAGGGACAGGTGATCCACCTTGACGAACGCGGGAGGATTGACAGCAAGGGCCCTCTTTCGGAAGCCCTGAAGGAGCAGGGGAACGGCGGCGTGGACGGAGGCGCGGTTTCGCGCAACGTCCGACTTTCCGAAATCATCCCCGGCGTGGATAAGGTCGCAATCTCGACGAACATCAAGGGTATGCGCCTCGGCAAGACGAAGGACGCGTCCGTCGTCGAGAAGCACAAGGCAATGAGGAGCGCCGGGGACTGGGCAAAGGCGCGCGAGTACGCGCTCTCGCTCTCGAAGGCCCCGGCGACCGCAGACGCAGGGGACTACCTTCTCGCCAAGTACCACCGGGACGCAGACGCGGCACTTCGGGTCACGAAGCGTTGCCTGAAGGACAAGGCGGTGGATGAAATAGCCGAGCGGCTGTCTCCTGACAGGCCGGTGGTGTTTGTCCCGCTCTGCAACAAGGAGGGGGAGGGTGCCAACGCTCTGCCCTATGAATATGCGAAAGAGCTGTCGAGGAGGTTTGACGGGTCTGTCGTTTCGCGAAGCGTCTCAAAGGTGTCGTACGAGCATAACACGGGTGCGAACACGCACGACCGCGTATCTCGCCGGTTCTCGTTCGAGGGAACGCCGGACTTTCCCGAAAACGCGCAGGTGGTCATTGTCGACGACACTTGGACGAGCGGGCAGACCTGTCTTTCGATGGCGGAATACCTGAAGTCGAGGATGCCGAAGTGTTCCATCGACGGGATCACGACGCTCGCCGCTTCGCGGTATGGCGCGGACGCCCTTCCGAGCGAGGAGCGCATCGGCAAGGTTCTCGCAAAGGCGGGATTGGGAAGCGAGGACGAGTTCAAGAAGCGGACTGGGCGGAACATCCGCTCGTTGAGCGGTTCGGAACTCCAGATGTATATCCTGACGGGCGCAAAGGGCGTTGACGGCGTTGGGAAGTTCTTTGGCTGACGAATCCGGGGTTTGCGCTCTGTTGGGGTTGACAAGCCCATTTAGAAAATGGTATCATACTCAATGTCGAGTGGGAAAACAATCTGAAAAGAAAGGATCCGGACCATGGGAGAGGAAAGCCCTTCTGAAATGCTCTTGATGCATCAGCGAGCCGTGGATGCGGCGCATGAAGCGTCTGAACGTGCGTATCGCGATGATCCTGAGTACCGCGCTTGGGTTGACCGAGGGCGGGAGCGTGTGACGAAAAGGTGGAACGCCCGCGGCTACTTCTTTGACCCCGCGAAGGGGTGTTGGGAGAAGAAATCGTAGGGAGACAGCCGGGAGGTAAAGCAGTCGAGGCCGTGGTGCGGAACGCCACGGCCTCTTCCTTTTCCGCCATTTCCACGGCACAATGTGGAAAAGCGGAGAGGAACTGTCATGCTCAAGAAACTTTTGCGCCGCATTGCTGGGAAGGG
>CAVEVC010000159.1:0-5050 GCA_963618935.1 Clostridiales bacterium CCNA10
GAAAGGCGACGCGGGCGCGGCGGCGAACTACGACACGATCTACCGCACGTACCGCGAGCGCAAGCACGTCTACGATCTTGCGCACGCGACCGGCCTCAACGACCGCAACTCGACGTTCATCATGAACCACTCCTTCGACGTCGCGTCGCCCCAGGCGTTCGGCGCGGAGGCGTCGGCGTTCAGGAATCGCTACGCCCGCTACCTTTCAGGCATCACGAAGGACCGCGACACCAACGCCGAGAAGCTCGTCGAGAGCGACCACCGCCTCGACCGCGCGTTCGCGGAGTCGTTCCTCTCCTCGCTCGAGACGGCAGGCGACGTGTTCCGCCCGTCGAGTTCCCTGCGGAGCGTCTACTCGGGCAACTCCGGCGCCCTCGCCGCCGAGTGCCTCCAGGTCAAGGAGGCACTCGCGTCGTGGGAGAAGGCGAACGGATTTCGTACGGACGCCGAGCGCGAGACGATCATGTCCGCCGCCGCCCGCTACTACGCGAAGTGCAAGGCGAACCCGGGGCTCCGGTCCCTCGCGTCCGACCCGTCGGCGATCGTCGCGGCCGCCGCGCGAAGCGTCGGCGCGAGCGGAACGGCGGACGGCCGTGACGTCTTCCGCGACTACGACGACGCGATCGCGACGCTCGACCGCCGCATCTCCTACACGGGCTCGGCGGCGGAGGATCTCGCCCGCGGGCTCGGCGCGGGCGACGGGTCGAAGACCCTCGCGTTCGCCGCGATCAAGGACGCCTATCAGCAGGCGTACGCCCGCAACCTCGTCGCGGGCAAGGGCACGGACGACGGAAGCCTCCGCGACGACGCGGCGCTCAAGGCGCGTCTCGTCTCGAACCTCCGCCGCGTCGTGCCGCTCGCGACGGTCGATCCCGCTTCCCGCGACGCCATGCTCTCGGACTTCGCGGACAACGTGATGACGCAGATGGCGGACACGGGGTCGGTGAACCTCTCGAAGGCGACGATGATGTACCACAGCGGCAACCTCGCGGAGGTCGCGAAGTACACGCCGCCGTCCCTCGCGATCTCCGACGCGGCGATGCAGGGGCTTCAGGCGACCGCCGACAACCTCGTGACGGAGATGCTGCAGAAGAGGGACACGTTCAGCTGGACTCTACTTAAGGGGAACTCTGTGCCTGGTTCTTCCTATGCGGTCGCCGGCATCCCTGGTTCCCCAGCCGGAACTTTTGGGACGAGCCCCTACTACGACGAAACTGTTCTCCGTAATACCGTCAACAGCCAGTTCGACAAGCTCGCGGCGACGAACCCCGCCGTCGCGGAACTCTCCAAGAGCGACCCCGAACTCCTCGGCAAGTTCAAGTCGAAGTTTTCCGACTTCATCGTGAACGCGTCTCTCAAGGCCGACAGGTGGGAGATCAGTAGCAACATTGACACGACGGACGGCGAGCACGGCTACCGCACGGCGGCGAAGGACTTGCTTCGTGCCCTCGCGGTCGGGGCGGAGGCCCGCCGCTTCTTCGACCTCGGCGACTGGGAGCCGAAGATCGGGGAGGTCGACACGCAGCTTCGCGGCCGCGGGCGCGACAATTTCCGCGCGTTCTACAACGACCTCGCCTCTCGCATCGAAAAGCAGATCCCCCTCGACCCGAAGACGGACGACGAGTACTACCGTATGCAGGTCGGGCAGAAGCTCGTCGACAACATCCGCCGACTGACCGACCAGACGGTCGCGAACGCGAACGACGAGAATGTCCTCCCGTTCGTGAGGTCGAACGCGGCGAGCGGCGCGACCGCCCGTGACGCGCTCGCCGACGGCTTCATGTCCGCGACGTTCTCCGACGCGGCCTCCGCGATGGGGCTGCGCTACGCCGAGGCGGTGAAGCGGGCTACCGCGCCCGACCCGAACGTCTCGGAGGGACAGGTCGCCGCGCTCCGCGAACTGTCCGAGGGGATCTTCTCCGACCAGCTCAACCCCTCGCTCGTGCGGAACCTCCGTGCCTACGCGGTGAACAAGCTCGGCACGATGGCGGGGCTCTCGAAGGACCAGAGGGCGTGGTACGCGGACGCCTACCTCCCGGGCCTCGTCGCCCTCGCGAGGCTCGCGTTCCGCGACAGCCCCGACGGCATCGGCCTGTACTCGTCGGACAAGCGCGCGCTCTCGCGGCTTCTCGACCCGAGGTCGAAGGCGCTCTTCCAGGACGCGCAGGCGCAAAGCGACCTGATCCTCCAGATGCAGCTCGCCGAACGCGAGGAGAGGCTTCGGATGGCCCAGGCCGTGCGCGAGGACTGACCCGCTCGTTTGCCAGTCTCTCCCGACTATGGTATAATATCTCCCGACCCGTAAAGTCGCTCGGGGATCTTATGCGTGACCAGAGGAAGACAAGACCATGGCAAACCCCTTTTCGGACCCGTTCACGAATCCCGACATCGAACCCTCGGCGTTTTCCCAAGCCGACTTCGGACTTCCTCCGGCCACGCCGCGCCGCCCTTTCGCCGTGACGCCCGAGGCCGAACCGACCGAGCTGACCTCGCTTGACCTGTCCGCGTACGGCCTTGCTTCCCGACCCGAGGACGACCTCTCGCTCCTCTCCAGTCTCGACGAGGACGGCGAGGGTTCGCTCGGCTCGGCGGAGCCCGCGCAGACGCTCGCCCCGTTCCGCTCCTCGTACGAGGGCATGGACCTCCTGTCCGAGCCGATGGACGCGAAGCGCGGGCCGACGGCGTTCCAGCGCAAGGAGATCAACTGGGCGGACGGCGGCGAGGACCTCTCGCGTCCGCGCCTCCAGTCCCCCTCGCCCGCTGACTGGCTCGAGGTCGACTACACCTTCGGCAAGAAGGAGGGCGCGACGAACGCGCCCGTCGAGGCCGCGAACGTGTTCGGACGCCAGTTCACCCGCGACGAGCTCGTGCAGTCGGAGAGCGGCCGCGAACTCCTCGACCTCATGCAGATGCGCCGCTCCGGCAAGGTCAACGAGGGCGGGGCGATCCCGAATTTCGCCAAGGGCTTCGCGGACTGGGGCGTCGCGGACATCCCGTTCTACGGGTGGTTCGCCGACATCGGCGCGACCGTGGGCGACGCGATCAAGATGTCGAAGACCGTCCGCAAGCTGCAGGACGGCGAGAAGGTCTCGAACGACGAGGTGCTCAAGCTCCGCGGCTACATGCTCCGCCAGGAGCTCGAGGGCCAGAGGACGATGGCGTACAACGTCGGCTCGACCGTCCGCTCGAGCGTGACCCTCGGCGCGGAGATCCTCGCGTCGTCCGCCGCGGGCGCGGCCATCGGCGCGATGTTCGGCGGCGTCGGTGCGCCCGTCGGCGCTGCGATCGGCGCAGTCCTCACGCCGTTGAAGTGGGCGTTCGGGGTCGGCGGGACGGCGGCGAAGGCCGGGGCGCGCAAGGTCGTCAACGTCGGCATGAAGAAGGTCGCGGAGAAGGCGGCGAAGGACCTGACCGCCGCCGAGCTCCGCACGGCCGTGCGCATGGGCTCGGAGGTCTTCGGCCGCGACGGCGTCCGCTCGTTCCTGCAGGAGGGCGTGAAGAAGGGGCTCAAGGGCAAGGAGCTCTACCGCCGTCTCGCCGACGAGCTCCAGTACGCGAAGAAGCTCGCCGACCCCTCGCGCATGGCGACCCGCGCCCTCTTCAGCGCGGACTACCGCCTCGGTCTCGAGGAGGGGCTTAAGCTCGCGATCGAGAAGAAGGCACTCTCCCGCGCGACGACCAACCTCCCGAAGGAGGCGCTTGAGAAGCTGACGGTCGGGCAACGCAGGAAGCTTGTCAACGAAGGCATCCGCACCATGATGCAGGACGGCTCGTGGAAGCCGTTCGTCAAGGAGTTCTCGAAGGGCGTCGTCGAGGGCGACAAGTTCAAGCGCACGGGACTCCAGATGGTCAGGGAGGGCGTCGCCGACGTGACAGGGCGGAAGTTCGTCTCCCCGCAGTACGCCCAGCGGATGCTCGACATCGTGTCGGAAACGGTCGCGAGGGACGCGGAGCTCGCGGCGGGCAAGGCGGCGTTCCTTAACCCCGTGCGGTTCGCCCGCTACGTCGGCGAGCACCTGTCCCGCGGCCTCGTCCAGTCGGAGCACGCGCTCTTCGGCGGCGCACCGAACATCGCGCACAAGGGGTTCTCGACATTCGAGACGGGGAGGGACGCGCTCAAGGAGGGCTTCGGCCGCGTGTTCATCGAGGCGCCCGTGCGCGGATCGCTCCAGTTCCTCGCGGGGCCGATCGCCACGACCCCGCTCATCGCGATGGCGAGCGGCGAGGACTGGTCTGACCTCAGGGTCAAGGGGCAGCTCGGCACGGAGGTCGACGCGCTCGTCCGCGGCGACCGCGACAAGATGGACGCCGCCCGCGCCTGCGCCCTCGGTTCGGCGTTCGTCGAGTACATCTCGGAGGCGGCGGGCAGCGGCCTCGTCCCGATGGTCGGCGGCGCGGCGGCCAAGCTGATGCGCAAGTCGCCCAAGGCGATCAACCAGGGGATGAGGAACATCTCGGCGGCGGTCGACCGCAAGGCGGGCGCGACGCTCGACCGCGCGATCAAGGCCGTGTTCGGCGAGGGCAACCTGATGCAGGGCGGCGTCGAAGGCTTCGCCATGCAGAGCGACCTCGCCCTCCGCAAACTCACGGGACGCTCCGCCGTCCGCGCCTCGCTTGTCCGCGCCGCGCAGAACCACACGATCGACGGCTTCGACGACGCGACGAAGCGGGCTCTCGCCAAGAAGGGGATCGACTCGTGGGACAAGTTCGCGCGGTTCGTCTCCGACTCCGCCGCCGAGGGGCAAAGGCTTCGCGGCGCGGTCAACTTCTTCGGCTACAAGCTCTTCGAGCGCGGGATGTCGCCCGACAAGATCGTGCAGTTCTTCCGCCAGGCGGGCTACGGCGGCGTCATCGAGGAGATGGGCGAAGAGCGCGTGGGCGACTTCCTGCGCGGGCTCTTCGGGTTCGACGACACGGCGTCCGACGCGACGCTCAAGGACAAGCTCGCCTCCATGTTCTCCGGGCTCACCGACCCCGAGCAGCTCGCCACCGAGCTCATCGCCTTCGCGATCCCCGGCGCGATCCGCCGAAGCGCGATCGCCTCGCAGCG
>CAVEVC010000159.1:5352-25627 GCA_963618935.1 Clostridiales bacterium CCNA10
CCGAGGAGGCCAAGGAGTACGAGGGCCGCCTCGCGCAGGTGCTCGGCGCGACGAGCGAGGGGCACATGAAGTCCGCGATGAACGAGCTCGCCGACTTCTACATCGGGCTGTCCGACGAGGCGTCGCTCGAGACGGCGATGGAGCAGACGGGCGCGGAGGCGATCTTCGGGGCGGACGGCGCGGACGCGATCCGCCGCGAGTGGCGCAAGGGGCAGGGGCGTTCGTTCACCGGGACGGCGACCCCCGGCGCGGCGATCGAGTCGTCCCTCGCCGAGTGGAAGGAGTTCGAGGCGAATCCGCCGACGGTCTCGCGCACGGACGTCGACTCGACCGAGGCCGCCGTGGAGAACATCTGCGCCCAGGTCGAGGGCCTCAGGCCGAATGCCTCCGTCACGAGCGAGGAGGAAGAGAGGGCGGCGGGCGCGACGGACGCGCTCGTCGCCGACGAGAACGCCCGCGACGTCGCCGTCGAGGACGGCGTGACGCTCGCCCGGTATCTCGGCCACGCGGCGTTCAGCACGGAAGCGAAGACCTCCTTCGGCCGTCGCGCCCTCTCGCGGCTCATCGGCCTCGTCGCCGCTGCGTCGACCGGCGACCTGTCGCTTGCGGCGGCGAGCCCCGCCGCGTGGCTCGCGAACGACGCGGGCCTCGACAAGAACCTCCAGATGGCCCTCCTGAAGTGCTACTCGAACGGCATCATGGCGGGGTGGGCGAAGAAGCTGCAGGAGCGCGGCGAGAACCTCCGCGATCTCGTCGGAAGCGTCCAGACGGCGGAGGAGCTGCGCACGAAGCTCACCGAGCTCCGCGAGAGCGGACAGGTCTCGGCGGGGCTTCTTCAGGAACTCGAGGCTCTCGGCGAGGACACCTTCAGGAAACAGGTCAAGGACTTCATGTCCGCCTACATCACGGCGAGCGGCGTCGCCCTCGTCACGCGGCAGGACTCCGTCGACATGGCGAGGTCCATCGTCGCCAAGCGCCACGAGCGCATGGGCGAGAAGTTCGAGCGCACGGACGACTGGTTCGCCCAGGAGGCGGTCGCCAAGGAGGTCGAGGACGCGAGGGTCGACGTCGTCAACGGCGTCATCCGCACGATGCGCGATTCCGTCGGCTACACGACGCACGCGGGGCAGGGCGACTACGGCACGTACATGACCGTCGACGTCGTCCGCGCCCTTCAGGGCGGGACGAGCGCGGAGATCCTCGCGGCGATCCTCGACTCGCCCGCGTTCCGCGGGGTCTCCCGGATCGGCAACATCTCTTACCTCTCCGAGTTCGACCGCGAGACGGTCAACTCCCTTCTGAACGCGGACGAGGCCGACCTCGCCGCGATCTCCCGCATCCGCACGGAGGGCGAGATGAGGGCGGACGGCACGTACGCCGACCGCGAGCTCACCGAGCGCGAGCTCGCCGAGGTGAACGCGGTGCTCCGCGCCAACCCCGCCGAGTTCACGCCGGAGGCCTTCCAGAACGAGGCGCGGACTTTCGTCCGCCGCGTTCGCCTCGCCCGCGAGAACTCGCGTTCCACCTTCCGCAAGATGAACGACGAGGGCGACGTCGTGACCGTCCGCGTCGTCCCCTCGCGCGGCGGCTTCGACCTCGTCGAGACGGTCGAGGGGTCCGAGACGGCGAAGCGCTCCCACATGGGCGGGACGAGGGAGGGCGTCGAGTCCTATCTCGCGATGCAGGGATTCGCGATGGACGAGCAGAAGCTCGTCGTCTCGCAACTGCGGAACTTCGCCTCGGCGGACGCGACGTCGCTCATCTTCATGCGCAACGGGCAGGACCGCGAAGCCGTCCGCGAGCTGTTCCGCGACGAGTCCGGCCTCATCAGGGACGAGAACCAGCTTCCGCCGTTCTGCCGCAAGGAGCGCAAGGACGTGAACGGGCCGCTTGAGTGGAAGTACTCGGAGGACGACGCGGAGAACGGCGCGGAGGCCGCGGCGGCGCAGATGCGCAAGGAGTTCGCGCTCGCCGAGGAGTACGACCGCAACCGCGACTCCTGGCGGTACTACCTCGCGGGCACGAAGGCGACGCGCGAGGAGCGCGAGGCCCGCATGGCCGAGGCGAAGAAGATGTTCCTCCGCGTCTACGGCGCGCTTCAGGGCGAAGGCCCCGTCGGCGGCTACGAGACGCGGGCGCGGAACATGGCCGAGGCGCTCGGCATCCGCCGCAGCTCGTCCATGGGGACGTCGCTCCAGCAGACGGGGCTTCCGGCGGACGCCTACATCATGTCGGTCGACGCGATATCGGCGGACAACGTCCTCGTCCTCGCGCCCGACTACTTCACGCTCGGCCACGGCGAGGCCCTGCTCCGCAACGGCATCCGCCTCGCGCTCAACTCCTACGTCGCGGGCGACAGCGAGGAGGCTCTCTCCCGCAACCGCCTCCTCGTCGAGGCGTACCGCGAGTTCCGCGAGTGCGCGGACGCGCTGATCGCCGAGGCGGCCGCGGGGTCCGGCGGGAAGAAGGAAGCCGACCGCCTCCGCCGCGCGTTCGACCAGCTCGTCCCCGTGCGGGAGACCGGGCCCAACACCTATGACCTCGCCAAGATGGCGTCGTCCTCCCTGTTCTTCTCGTGTGACCGCGGCAACTACGAGGAGGGCAACGGCTTCCTCCACTCCGTGGAGCTCTCGCGCGTCGCCGACCGCTTCCGCGCGAAGGACGTGTTTCCGTTCTTCCTCTCGGCGGTCGACGAGGCGCTCGGCGGGCGCGGCCTGTTCACGGCCGACGCCGCGACGCTCGACGGCCTCGTGCGCTACCTCCCCGCGTTCGCGCCCGACTTCGCCAAGCTGGCGAAGGCGCGCGGAAGCGCGGCGTTCGGAGGGGCGAGCGGCGAGACGAAGCTTCCGTTCGTCTGCTCCTACCGCCTTCGCGAGGGGCTGACCGCCGACGTCGTGAGGAGCGGCGAGGGCGCGTGGCTCGAGCGCGACCCCGGCGTCGGCACGAGGGACAACGCGACGGGCGACTACCGCGTCAACGGCTTCGACGGCAAGGTCGCGGGCTATTGGAACGTCCTCGCCCGCAGCGGGCAGACGCTCGCGCGCGCCTACGGCGACCTCTCCGGCGACAGGTCGGGCGTCCTCACGTCCGCGCAGGCGTTCGAGATGGCGCGCCGCTCCGACTTCTGCGGCGGCGAGACGAGGCCCGTCGCCCCGGCCGTCCAGTCGGACGAGGCCACGGGGACGGAGAACCGCGCCCGCATGTCGGACGTCGTGCGCAAGGTCGCCCGCAAGGAGGCGATGAAGCCCTCCGGGCTCGAGGACAACTTCGACATCACGCCCGCCGCCGTCGAGTGCGCGGGCAACGCGATCAGGGGCGTGTTCGCCAACCTCGCGAACCTCCCGCTCGGCGAGAAGGGGCTTCGTCGGGTCGACAAGCTCCTCCGCAAGAACAAGGACATGACGCGCCGCGAGGCCGAACGGCAGGTCCGCACCGAGGAGACAAGGGACGCGGTCGACGAGCTCAAGGGCTGGCTCGCGAGCCGCGGCGTCTCGCCGAGCGTGGCCACGAGCATCCTCGCCGCGTACAACTCCGCCGTCCTCCACCCCGTCCGCCGCAAGACGGACGAGCAGGCCCAGAACGACATCGCGGACAGGACGAACGACGAGAACGAGTCGCGCGACGACGAGTCGACCAACGACGTCGACCACAGCCGCCGCACGGCGATGGCGACGACCGACCAGAACGCCATCGCGATCGCGGGCTTCCTGAAGCACGTCATGCCCTCGGAGAAGGGCGACTCCGCCCCGACGTTCGCGCGTCTCCGCGCCGACCTCTCCCGCGACGAGATGTACGAGAACGTGCCCAAGGGATGGGAGGAGGACATCGCCGCGTTCAAGTCCTTCGTCGCCACGGGTTCCGACCTCCTCCACTACGGGCAGTCGCTCGCCAAGGTGAAGTCCGCGCTCGGCCACCGCGAGGAGGTAGACCGGATGCTCGACCGCGTCTCCGCCGTCCTCTGGAAGGGCGGACGCCGCGAGTACGCCTTGGCCGTCTCGGCGATTCGCAACGTCGACCGCGGCGAGCGGGAGACCCTGCTCGCGATCCTCTCGCAGGCGACGTCGACGACGCCGGGGTACTTCGAGCGCACCGACCCCGACGGCGGGTTCTCCGTCCGCTTCGTCGGCGGGTACGCGAAGTCCGACCTCATCCCGCGCGTCGTCGCCGCAGGCTACACGTCGCTTGCCGACACCGCGCTTAAGGGAATGTTCCGTTCGACGGGGTGGCGCACGATCGCGTGGGACGCCGCCCGTGCCCTCGAGGGCGCGATCAGCCAGATCGTCAACGGGAACGTCCCGTCCAAGTCGCTCATGGGACTGCTGTCCCCGACCTCGCAGAAAGTCCCCGCGTTCGCCCCCGACCCGGCCGGGGTGAAGCCCTTCAGCAAGGACAGCAACAGCTACGCGCTCGTCATCGACCCCGCGCCGAAGTCGACGGCGCGCCTGACGATCAGCAAGAAGCTCTACGAGACGCTTCGCAGCGTCGTCGTGGGGACGAAGCCCTCGCCGAAGGAGTACGCGAAGGCCGTCATGACGCTCTCGTCCATCGTCCGTCACCGCATGAACAACGCGGCGAAGGTGATGGACGGGCTGCTCGGGGTCGGCAACCAGTACTCCGCCATGCTCCGCTCGCCCTACGCGCTCGACGTCCTGAGCCGCGAGGCGTACCTCGCGTACGACAACCCGAGCGCGAACGCTCGCGCGAACGCGGTCAACGACCTCGTGTCGATCGCGAACTGGCTCGTCGCGGACGGGAAGGCGACGGCGAAGAACTCGTGGAAGATCGCGCCGCAGGCCCGCTCCGGCATCGTCGAGGACCTTTACGTCGAGCCGATCTTCGGCCTCGCGCTCCGCCTCGGGATCGATCCGGGCATGGGCAACAAGGACGAGCAGATGGACGTCGCCATCGAGGCCGCGCTCGAGAGCAAGGAAGGCGGCAAGAAGGACGCGAACTGGATCCGCGATGCCCTCCGGCAGATGGCCCGCGACAAGGTCAGGTTCAACGCGAACCTCGACCTCGGCACGAACCCGGCGGAGGCGTACGAGAACCTCCAGAACGTGAAGCGGCTCGGAAAGAAGTTCGAGGCCGGGCAGAAGCGTTCGCCCGGAAACCTCGCGACCTTCGTCAATGCGTACCTCGCGGGCATGCCGAGGTCGAGCGCGTCGCTCGGCGGCAAGTCCGCGAACGCGGCGGACGCAGCCTCGCTCAAGACCCCGCAGACCCTGCCGTCGCAGATCCCCGCGTTCGTGCGCTTCGTGAACAGCCCGCTCGTGCGGGCGGCGGGCGTCGTCGACACCCTCTCCGCCAATGGATGGCGGTGGAGCGACGGGTCGAACCCGGTCGTCTCGTTCGTCGGCGCGAAGGACACGGGCTCGAGGCTGTTCGACAAGCAGTATCTCGGCGGCATCGCCGACAAGGCGGCGGTCGCCGACTTCACGTCCGAGAAGTCCCCGAAGTCGCACGTCGTCGTCCCGCTCTTCCGGGCGGACAAGCCGTCGTGCTACGCCTTGCGCATCCCGCGCGGCGCGGCCGAGGCCATGGTGCGCAAGGGCGCCGAGAGCGAGGAGGTCATGCGGCCCTTCGTCGGCGCGAACGCCGCGCTCGGGGAGACGATCCGCCGGGTCGCCGCGGCGCTCAGGCAGCCTTCCGGCGCCAGGTACGTCAACCACTCGGGCGGAGCCAACGGCTCCGACACCGCGTGGGGCGAGGCCGGGGCGAAATACGGCGTGAAGTCGCGCCACTACTACCACAAGGCGAAGACCCCGAAGGGGAACGTCGACATCTCCCGGACGCCGGGGGCCTACGAGGAGGGTGTCGAGAAGTACAGGGCCGCGGCGCAGGCGATGGGCAAGCGCGTCTCGACGAAGGAGTACATCCTGAACCTCATGGCGCGGAACTGGCAGCAGGTGAAGAACGCCGACGCCGTCTTCGCGATCGGGCAGGCGGGCGGCGCGGCGTTCTCGGGGAACGACGTCTCGGGCGGCACGGGCTACGCCGTGCAGATGGCGAAGGCCGAGGGCAAGCCCGTGCACGTGTTCGACCAGGAGCGCAAGGCGTGGTTCGCGTGGGACGGCTCGAAGTGGGTCCCCGAGGAAACCCCGGCGCTCACGCCGAACTTCGCGGGCATCGGTACGCGCGAGCTCACGGACGCGGGACGCAGGGCCATCGACGAGGTCTACGAGAAGTCGTTCGGCAAGGCGCCCGAGGCCGAACGCCCGGCGTACACCCCGCGCGAGTTCTACGACAGCGTCTCCGCCCTCGTCTCGTCGGCGGTCGGCCAGTCGCAGATCGACCCGAAGCGCGTCGCCGTCCTTTCGTCGGTCGGCCCGGTCATCTCGACCTACCTCGACGAGGGCGACAGGACCGACCCGCGCGCGGGGTGCTATTTCGTCTCGAACGTCTACGGCTCGACCGGCGCGTCGATGATGGGCGGCTACCTGACGGCGGGCGTCCTCGCCGAGCGCGTTTCCTGCTACGGCGGAGGTGCGTGGAGCCAGGCGCAGAAGCTGCACATGTTCTCGATCGTGCGCGGCGTCAACTTCAAGAAGGGCCAGGCGTCCGCCGTCGGCCTCGGCTTCTACGACGACGGCCGCTCCGACGACAGGAAGTCGCGCGGCGAGGTCGTCTCGAACGGCGCGCTCAGGTATGCGCAGTCGCAGGGACGCCGTACGCTCGAGCGAATCCTGAAGGACGACCTCGCCGCGGCGGGCGTGACGTCGGCCGAGGGGTCCCTCGACCCCGTGCCGCCGCTGCAGGACGGCGCGACGGCGGAGGAGGCCGCGAAGCACGAGGCGGCGGTAAGGAACCACGACAAGGCGGTTGACGTCGCGAACGCCTTCCTCCGCAAGGCGACGGTCGCCGTCGACGATCTCGAGACCAACAAGGCGGGGCTGTTCGGCTCGTCGTGCGGCATCGAAGTCCCCGACGGCGCGACGTCCGTCTCGGTCGGCGGCGTCGAGATCGCGCACGTCGAGGACGGCGCGTGGAAGTCCTCGGTCGTCGGGTTCGACTTCGACTTCGACGGCGAGGGAATCAAGAAGGGCAAGCTCCTGATCGCCCCCGCGCTCTCCGCCCTCGCGTTCGCGACGGGCAAGGAAGTCGACGCGGCGACGGTCAGCGCGAAGTGGTCGCGCCCCGACGGCTCGACGTTCGAGGGAACGCTCGCGGACTCCGGCCTCCTCGGCGAGGGCGAGACCCTGCGCTTCGAGCCCGACGTCAAGGGCGGCGGGGCGAGGATGACGTTCTTCACCCGCGAGATCTACGCGCAGGTCGTCGCCAACAACGCGAACTCGTCCAAGGCGACGCGCGACCACGTGTTCCCGACGAACGCGACGCGCGACCACTGGATAATCGAGGAGCTCGTCAACGCGATCTCGGGCGGAGAGCCGACGCGCCGTTTCGTCGACGCGACGACGGGGTATTCGCTCCTCCAGCTCGCGAACCTCCGGCGCAACCCCGCGATCTTCTCCCGCGAGCTCTCGCGCGACCCCGACCTCGCGGCGCTCTACGCCGCGCACCCGGACGACCCGAGCGTCCGCGACGCAGTGACCAACAGGTTCAAGGCGTTCCTGCGCAAGCAGGTCATCGCGGGATGGTGCGGGACGCACGGCGTCATGGTGCCCTCCGGCGGCAAGCTCGTCAAGGGCGACGAGTTCGCGCACACGGCGCGGATCGAGTGGGCGCCGGGGACGACCGCCTATGACAAGGATTGCTACAAGCCCGCGAAGCCCTACGCGACCGACGCAGCGGAAGCCCTCGGGCAGTCGCGCAGCTGGGCGTCGGGCGCGGTGAACGCCGACCTCGACGGCTTCCGCTACGGCCTCTACTTCGACGAGGCCGCGCTCGACGAGCTCCTCGCCGAGGTCGACGTCCCGCCCGAGACGGCGGCGCGCCTCTTCGGCCGCGGCTTCGACGAGCACGTCGCGAGGATGGCCAAGCTCGCCGAGTACCTCAAGGACCTCAAGGGCCGGCGCACGACGGAGGCGCAGAGGGAGAAGTACGACGCGCTCATGGAGTGCGCCTACGACTACACCGGGCGCAAGGCAAGCGAGAACTCCCGCAAGCCCGTGCGCTTCGACGACCTCTTCTTCACGTCCCGAGACGGCGAGGAGCGCTTCGACTTCGCCGCGTTCGACTTCGAGGGCAGGGTCTCCCGCCACGACGGGCAGAAGCACCTCTACCTCGGCGGCTCGGTGTTCCACGCCCACCGCTCCCCGTCGGGCAACATCGCGGCGGCGAGCGGCACGGTGCGCGCGTCGTGCCCCGTCTCGTTCTTCCCCGACGGGAGGATCGGCCGCGAGTCCAAGTACGCGCTCGATCCCGTGACGACCGCGACGCAGGGCTCGGACACGGACGGCGACTCCGCCTCGCTCCAGTTCTACGACTACTCGGCGGAAGACCTCGTCGACGAAAAGGCGATGCGGCGGTTCACCGACGCGGTCGCGATGCAGGGGCTCGACGCGTTCGAGGTCGCCCGCGGCATGGGATGGACCGAGACCGTCGACGGCCTTGAGGTCGTCAGCCCGAAGGTGCTCTCCGCGATCGAGCGGCTGCTCTTCGTCGCGCAGGCGAACAACTACCGCGAGGCCCCGACGATCCACCAGGGCTACGGGACGGCCACGGGCGTCGAGAGCCACGAGACGATGTCCGGCGGCGAGATCGCCGAGCACTACCGGGACAATCCGCCCGGCGACGGCATGGAGTTCTGCGACTACGGCTTCGCCATGCGCCACCCCGTCGGGACGGACGCGGTGTTCGCCGAGCCGTTCACGGCGGAGACGCTCGAGCGGTTCAACGCCCTGCTCTCCGACGAAGCCCGCAAGGCTCTCGGCGAGGAGTTCGCGGCCGAGCAGTTCGCCCTCGGCAAGAAGATGAACAAGGTGTTCGAGGCGGCGGTCGACAAGCTCGCCGGCAAGTCCGCCATGAACCTCCTCGACCACGAGTCCGTCGCCGAGACGGCGGACGCCGCGTCCGACTCCGCCGGCACGCGCGGCATCGCCGTCGCGAACCAGGCGGCGGCGGAGCGCATCTTCGCGATCCGGTTCGGCACGCAAGCCGCGAGGAGGGTAATGACGTGGGACGAGACCACCCGGCGGTCGGAACTCGCCGACCTCGTCGCCCACATGGACGGCGTGTCGAACAACCTCTTCGACACCCTGAAGAAGATGTTCGCGACGCGCGCCGACTGGACGACCGACCTGCTGCCTGTGTTCCTGAACGGCGTCGTCCAGTCTGCCGCGACCGCGAAGAGGTGCGACTCCGCGTTCTTCCTCGCGGAGGCGGTGAACTTCATCGTCGAGGCGAACCGCGAGGGGTCGGTGCTCAACACCTACGCGAAGCTGCACGACCCCCGTGTCCGCGACGCCGTCGCGCGGCAGCTCCTGTCCGAGTACGGCGCGAGGATCTCGAAGTCCGCCACCGCCGATTCCGTCATCGCGCGGTTCGCCTCGCTCAAGGAAAACGAAAAGGCGACGGAGAGGATGTCGAAGGACGAGAAGATCCTGTTCGCCGCCGCGTACATGCGCAAGAAGACGCAGGTCACGAAGGCTCTCGTCGACGAGTACAATTGGCGATCCGCCGACTTGTCACTGTCTCTCGAAGACCGCGACTACATAAGCGCACTCGACCACATGAAGATCGTCGGTGCGGACGTGCGCCGCGCCGCGCGTCCTGCCACGCAGTCCGACGACGCAGTCGAGGCCAACGTCGCCGCATACCTCCAGGAGCGGGTCGTCCGCCAGTTCTCGGAACTGCTCGCGCAGTTCGCCGACTCGACCGAGCTGCTCGAGTACGCGGTGGACGGGCAGATCGGACGCAAGCCGTCGGGGTACCAGAGGGGGACTGCGCTCGCCACGAACTACGGGCGGTTCGTCCATCTCGTGGGCGCGGTGCGCAAGGTCGACCGCGACGCCCTGTTCAAGGTCGCCTCGACGCGTGGCGCAGACGGAAAGGAGACGCCCACGACGGAACGGCTGCTTCGCCGAATCGCCGCGACGGCGAGATACTATTCCGAGCGGGCGGCGGTCGAGAGGGCGTCGGACGCCGACACCCCGGCGAAGGCCGCCCTGCGCAAGTTCTTCTCCGCGCTCGCCGTCAGCAACGCGGGCGTCGAGATCAGCCTCTACTCCCGCGCCGACTCGCGGGAGATGGAGGCGATCCGCGACGGATTCGACGTTCTCGCGCGCTCGACCGAGATGTTCGAGATCTACGACGAGGGCGCACAGGGGTTCAGCGTCCCCGCGAAGATGTACGTGAGCGGGAGCGACCTCGCCGACCTCCTGGTCGTGCACGCCTCGCTCCTGAAGAGCTTCAGCGAGACGGTGGACTACGTCACGCAGTCGAACCTTCCCGCCGCGTTCGGCGACCAGAGGCTTCGTGCGCTCGAGTCCGTGCGCCCCGCGATCCTCGCCAACGCGCGGCTCGCGAGCGCCCTCGGCGCGACCGACATCCGCGTCGGACGCGATTCGGCGTTCGACCTCTTTGGGATGGTCACGACTTCCTCCATCGTCGGCACGACCGTCGAGGCGCGGGTCGAGCTCGAGTCCCGCGTGGAACCTCGGCTCAAAGAGACTGTAAACCGTCTGGAGGAACTCGAGGCCGAGCAGAAGACCCTCTCCGAGAAGTCGAAGAAGGGCGAAATGGACGCGCAGGACTCGGTCGACCTCGCCGCGCGACAGGGCGCGATCAACAAGGAGATCAAGGAACTCGAGAAGACGAAGAGAGACCTCGTCAAGTACGCCAAGCGTCTCCAGGAAACAGGCGAGGTAAAGGTAGGCGGCGTGCGGACGCAGCGCACGTTTCCGACGGCGGAAATCCTCCGCAAAGTACGCGCCTACGAGATCTTCACCACGGGAGGAGCCTTCCACACGCCCAATGAATGGGAGGCGAGGGAGCAGACTCGGCGCCACAGGTTCTCCAACGCGGTGATCCTGTGGGACAACCCCAACTACGACCCCGTGAAGGAGATCTTCTCGAACGCCCCCAGGACGGACAGCGTCGACGTCGGCGACGTCGCGGGCTTTTCCGTCGAGGCGGCGTCGCGGCGGTCGGGCGCGGCTCTCGTCAGTCCCGCGTGGGCCGACCCGCTCACGACCTGCACGGAGTTCCGCCGTCCCGGCGAGACGGACGCGGCGGCCGTGTTCGTCCAGCCCGTCGTCAACGCGGACGGCCGCACCACGAACTGGGTCAAGGTCTTCGCGACTTCGCTCGAGGCCGCGGTCAACGGCTACCTCGCCGACGTCGCGGACGCCTGCGAGGCGGACGAGAGCAAGAGGGCGGCGCGCGAGGCGTTCCTCGACCTTAACCCGACGCGCAAGTTCCTGACCTACGACGCGCGGCGAGTCACCCGCGACATCGCGGGGATCCTCGAGATGTCCGTGCGGCGCGACCCGTCGCTGTTCGACGCGGTCGACGGCCTCGGAGACCGCCTCGCGCGGCATCCCGACAAGCGGATCGCCGACGCGTTCAACGCCGTCAACGCCAAGATCGGCGACGTGATCGAGCGTCCCGGATCCGAACCTGTGACGCGGGCGAGCTTCATGGGCGGCGCGTCGGTCGACACGAGTTCCCGCGCCGAGTTCATCGTCAGGGCGGAAGGGCTTCGCCCCGGCTTCACCGAGCGGCAGTCGCGCTCGGTCAAGGAGGCGGTCAAGGGCGCGTTCGAGAGCGCGTTCGACGACGCGACCGTCGAGGAGGTCAAGGCCGCCGACGGCTCCGAGACGAACCTCCTCAAGGTCACGCGCCGGATCCTCGACGGCAAGGGCGGGACGCGGAGCATCGTGACGTACGTCTCGTACGGCTCGCAGCTCGGCGACACGCTCGGCGTCGAAGCGGCCGCGGACTCCATCGCCGAGCTGCTCAACGCCCGCGCGGGCGAGGGGGCGGAGAAGGTCACGGGCGAGTCGCTGATTCGGCGGCTCGGCAAGAAGGGCGTCACGCGGCTCTCGGAGATCATGCGCCGCACGGGCGGCATGGTCGGCGAGTCCGTCGTCGGCGGGTTCGACTTCGCGCCCGCGATGTCCGGCCTCATCCGCCTTTCGGAACACGCGAACTTCACGACGCTCTTCCACGAGTACTACCACCAGATGGTCGCCGTCTACAAGAAGCTCGGCATCCTCGACAAGGCGACGGAGGACGACCTCAACGCCAAGCTCGGAGGAGAGGAGCGGGCGGCGGAGGCGTTCGGCCGGTACCTCTCGGGCGTCGAGAACGGCGCGGACGACGTCGAGCTGCGCGACTTCCTCAAGGACGACGGCGTCACGGCGGAGCACCTCGCGACGTTCGAGCGCTTCCGCACCTACGCGTTCCACTTCGCGCGGGCGGCGTTCAGGGGGATCGACCCGAACGGCGCGCCCGTGTTCATCGCGGTCAAGGTCATGCGCGGCGACCTCACGGCGGAGGAGGCGGCGAAGATCGCCGCGCCCTCCGAGGAGGACGTGCGCAATGTCGAGAACGAGCTCGTCGGCCGCGAGTCGAGGGAGCGTCTCGACCTCCTGACGGACGAGCAGATGACGAGGGCGCTCGACACGCAGGAGCGCGTCCTCTCGCTCCTCGGCGAGGGCAAGGACAGGGCGGCGAAGGACGCGCTGCGGAAGTTCGAGCGGTCGCTCGTCCCCGTCGGGCGCGTCGAGACGAGGGTGTCCCCGACAGGCGACGCGGTCGAGGAGGCGGGTCGCCTCGCCTCGGACATCGCGAACGCCCGCAGGGACGCGGACGCGCTCTCGACCGTCTCGTACTTCATCCGCCGCGCCATGGGGCGCTACGCGAAGGACGGGAAGATCCCCGGCTTCGAGGAGCAGCTCAGGAAGTACCGCGAGTTCCCCGTCACGGGAGACGCCGCGACAGGTCCGGACGCCGCGCTCTTCTACACCGTGCGCAGCTTCATCGCGCACGTCGCGGAGGCCGAGGGCGTCGCCATCTACAAGGAGAACGGCGAGCTCAACGACGTCGGCGAGGCGCTGATGTCGAATGGCGCAATCGGCGAACTCGCGATGCGGTTCGTCTACTGCGCGGAGGCCGACCGCGAGAGGAACTCGTCCGACCGCGACAGGGCGGAGCACGCCTCGTCCGCGTGGGCGTTCAGCCGCGCCCTCCAGCACGTCGCCCCCGGCGCGTACACGAGGCACTGCCGCCGTCTCGCCGAGAGGAGCGCGGACGCGTTCCGCCGTCTCGCCGAGGCGATCCTCGCCCGTCAGGACAAGACGCAGGAGGACATCGACGCCGCCAACGAGTTCCTCGCCCGCTCGCAGGAAGTCGGCAAGTTCGTCGACTTCATCGCGCGGGGGCAGAGCATCCAAAGTCTCCTGCCGTCCGACATGCAGGACGGGAAGGGCAACCTCCACGGCCTGTTCATGGTGTACTTCGCGGGAAGCGCGATGTTCCAGCGCACCAAGGCCGACGGGAAGGAAGAATACCTGTACCCGAAGGGACCTGTCCGCCCGTATTCCCGTTCGCTTCCGCACACCAACGCGCTCGGCACGGCGGACGCGTCGCTCGACCCGCTCGTCGACCTCGCCTACAACTACGCCGCGCAGGCGTTCTCCGTCGCGGAGGCCGCCCGCAACTATCGCAGGCAGGTCCTCGGCGAGGGCAAGGACAACGCGAACCCCGAGGTCGAGGAGGATCTCGCGGGGGCGGGGCTCGGCGAGGCGAACCCGAGCGAGACCGTCCTCTCCGAAGAGGAGGTGCAAGCCCTTGACAGGACGCTTCAGGACACGCTTGGCGTGTCCGTCGAGCCGTCGGGCGAGCTCGCCGCGCAGCTCGACGCGGAGGCGCAGCCGCTCGACGTCAACGCCTCCGTGCCCGTCGTCGACCCCGCGCAGTTCTACTCCCGCGTCGACACGACGACGAAGCCCGTCGAGTGGATCCTCGCGGACCCGGGGACGTGGCTCGCCGCCGACATGCAGAAGAACCTGTCGGGCGTCCCGCTCCGCGCCATGATGACCGACCACTCGATCCGCGCGGTCACGGAGGCGAAGTACCGCCTCGCGATGGACTGGCTCCAGTTCTTCGGCCTCGACACGCACGTCGGCGACCCCGTCCGCGCGCTCGACTTCACCGAGTCGCAGCTCGGCAAGAACGCGGACGGCGACTACGCGATGTCGAAGGACAACGCGCACACGGTCATGCGGTTCTCCAAGACGCGCGGCTTCGGCTTCGGCATCATCAACTGGCAGGAGAAGCGCGTGGGCGCGCCGATCACGCAGGAGGACTGGCGCAACATCCACGACGTCGGGCGGCTCGTCCGCCTCATCGCGTCGCGCTCGTCGTACGACCTCACGGGGATCGACGTCGGCTTCCTCGCGACGCCGCTCGACCTCGCGCACCTCGCGGCGGACGACTACGCGCAGTACTACTCGTTCGCCGCGCTCAAGGAGCGCATGAGCGGCGCGACGCGCCACGCGCTCACGCCGGTCGAGGACATGCTCCGCCGCGTCGTCGACGGCCTCTCGTCGGCGGTCGTCGAGGATTCCGGGGAGCACAGGGGCCTGTACTCCTCCATCGTCGAGACCCTGCACAAGGCGGCGGTCGAGGCCGCGAGGTTCGGCGGCAAGGCCGAGAAGGCGAACGACGCGCTCCTCTCCGCGCTCGAGAAGGCAGGGCTCGTCCGCTCCTCGAGCCACGGCGAGCGCTCGGTCGTCTCCGTCTCCGTCGACCGCATGGTGCGGGCGTGGGAGGGCTCGGAGGCGAGGGCGAAGCTGGTCGCCGCCGGACGTCCCGCGCAGATGCTGAACCCCTACTACTGGGGATCCAAGTTCGGCGAGGCCGTCGTCGAGCTCAACGACGTCGCCTCGAAGTCGTCCTACGTCTCGAAGGGCGAGGGCTCGCGGTTCACGCTCGCGGGCACCCGCCGCTTCTGGTGGCACGGCGGCACGGGCTCGCACAAGGTGCAGGTCGAGGCGTACCAGAACGCCCAGCGCGCCTTCGAGGGGCTCAAGCCCGACGGCGTCGACGTCCTCCGCGCCACGTACTCGGAGATCTTCGACATCATCGAGGCGAGCAACGACCCGAAGGCGCTACGCCGCAAGGCGTTCTCGCCGAGCGGAATGACGACGCTCTCCGACCGCGAGCTGCGGTACCTCGCCTACCTCATGGGGCTGACGAGCCGCGACCCGAACGAGGCGAAGTTCGACGTCCGCGCCTTCGCCCGCGACATCGCGAGGGGCAAGTACGAGTCGCGCAACCGCGACATGGACTTGCCCTGCACGATCAGCCGCGACGCGACCGCGCTCGACGTCCGCCTCGCGATCGCAGACCTCGCGTCCCGCGACGCCTTCAAGGTCGGCATCCCCGAGCTCCCCGTCGCCGACAGGCAACGGTACCTCAACGCGGTGACGGCGGCGGACATGCTCCGCGACGCGCTCCAGCGCGAGGTCCCCGCGAAGGTCACGGCGCTCAACGAGGCCGAGGTCTTCGACCGCACCGGACTTCTCGGCGACTCGCGCACGGCCGCGGAGTCCCTGATCGAGATGTGCAAGGAACTGACGACAGCGGAGCGCTTCCGCGGCTGTCTCGCGCAGATGCTCACATCGCTCTCGGCGGACGGCACGCCCGCGTTCATCGTCGCCCCGACGGACGCGATGACCGAGGTCGATCGGATGCCCGACGAGTACTGGGGCGCGCTCGCCCGCCACGTCGTGAAGTTCCTCGGGCGCAAGTTCCCGACGCTCGCCTACGACGCGGGGCTCTCCGGCGCGGAGAACATGCGCCGCATCCACCGCCAGGTCGTCGAGAGCAGCCAGAACCTCTACGGCAAGCTCTCGACGGCGAAGTACGGCGGCGACAGGATGTTCCAGGGCGACGTCCTCTGCCGCCTCGACGACCGCGACGTCGCGGGCAACGTCGACGAGATGACGCGGCTCATGGGCGGCGAGGCCGCCAACTACATGAAGCAGCTGCTCTCGACGCTCCGCGCCCCGACGCAGAACGCGGCGTGGCGGGTATTCGACGCGGTCACGAGCTGGTCGAAGATCTCGTCGGTCGGCTTCTCCGCGTTCTTCCAGATCGCGACCGCGTTCGAGTCGCCCGCCGCCGCGTCGACGTTCCTCGAGACGATCGCGGGCCAGGCGGAGTGGATCGGCAAGGCGGTGCGCAAGCTGGGCGGGTCGGACGGCGTGTTCACCCGCGACATCATGCGGCTTCTCAACTCGAACGACGAGTTCCTCACCGAGGCGCGGGAGCTCTGCGACCTCATCGGCATGCCGCTCGACTCGACGGTCGACTTCTTCAACGACCCGAACGACCGCAACCCGGTGCTCGGAAACCTCGGCGGGATCAAGCGCGACATCGAGCGCGTCTCGGCCTTCGCCGAGAGGGCGGTCGGGGCGAAGACGGGCAAGGGCCTCAGGAAGACGCTCGAGTTCCTCTACAAGCACCCGACGGACTACACGTTCAACGTCGTCCTCAACGGCGTGAAGCTCGCGGTCGTCATGCAGACGGTGCGCCGCCTCCGCCAGGAGTGCCTGAGGGGCGGGCGTCCGCTCGACGTCGTCAAGGAACTGCGCAAGTACGCGCCCTACCTCGACGCGGAAATCGGCGGCATCGACCCCGGGCGCTACGCATGGGCGACGCCGGGCATGCGCCGCGTCCTGTGCCGCGCCATGTTCTCGTGGCAGTGGACCGTCGGCGCGTGGGTCGCGGGCGGCGGCGAGGCAGTCTCCGACCTGATCTTCGGGGGCCACTCGACGAACCAGGCGACGCGGCGGCACGCGATGCTGCGCTGGCTCCGCATGTTCGGCATCGTGAAGTTCGGCGTCCCCGCCGTCATGCAGGCCGCGATCAAGGCACTGTCCATGCTCGGACTCCGCGCGCTCCCGCCCGACCCCGACGACCCCGAGGACAAGCTCGCCGAAGAGATCGACGAGATGCCGTGGTGGACGTTCAACAACGAGTCCAAGGCGGGAATGCTCGCGTTCGACGTGACGCCGATCCTGAAGCTCGCCGCCCGCGTCCCAGGCATGAAGGAGCTCAAGGGCGCGGACATCCCCGTCATCTCGTGGGCGATCCCCGCCTACGTCGGCGGAGGCCGCAACACGACCGGGCACCGCCGCTACTACATGCACTTCGGCAAGCAGTCGGACGAGTTCTGGCGGTGGTTCGACGACCCCGTCTCGCAGTTCATCTCGAAGCTCTCCATCCCCGTGCAGAAGGGCGCGGAGGGCCTGCTCGGCTCGATCTCGCCGAACGGCATCCGCAAATCGTTCGCGGACAAGACGCTCTTCGACAGGTTCTTCACGCTCTCGCTCAACCCCGACGAGTCGGCTACGGCCAACCTGTTCTGGGCGCTCGTCTCGTCCTTCTCGCTCGAGTCGATGCAGGCGAACGCGGACGCGGGCATCATCGCGGCGATCGGCCCGATGCGCATGGGCCAGTCGCTGCGCTCCTCGCGTCTCCGCATCGCGGAACGCCTCGCGAAGATCGCCGAGGACGACCGCACGGGAAACCCGTGGACCTACTCCAAGAACCGGAGGAAGTTCAACCTCCTCTGCACGGACATCCTCCGCGAGGCGCAGCTGAACGGCGTCCCGGTCTCCGACCTTGCCCGCGAGGCGATCGCCTCGGCGGCGGCGCGCGAGTACAGGAAGTTCTTCGAGGCGTTCCCGCGCAGGCTCGACGGGCCGCCGGACGTCAGGAAGATGCAGGACGCGATCCGCGCCCTCACCCGCCTCGACCGCAAGGCCAAGGACATCCGCTCGAACATCGTGCAGAAGTTCCGCGAGAAGGTCGGCATCGACCTCAAGGCGAACCGCGCCTACTACCAGGCGGTCAGGGAAGCCATCCGCGCGACGCAGACCTCGCCGATCGAGTACTCGCCCGAGGTCGCCGAGGAGCGCTTCGGACAGTACCTCGTCATGCCCGACACGGCGATTCGCGCCACGAACATGGACGAGCGCGGCGGCGAGGTGTTCGGGAACTTCCTCGCCACGGACGACGTGCCCGACACGCTCTTCGGCGTACCGGTCGTGACGGGCGGCTACTCGCCCGAAGACCTCGAGTTCTTCAAGGAGCACCCGAGCGCGGGCGGGTTCTACGACATGGGCGACGGCACCGCCACGGGCGAGTCGTCTCCTGACCCAAAGTACGCGCGTGCGGCTGGGGGTGCGGGGGACACCGTGGCGAGGGTCTATGGTCAGAGCGAGAGTGGGCCGAAAGCCGCCCCCAAGCATGGCAAGTGGGGGGCTCGTCCCGACGGAACGCTGAAAGGCAACGGATGGCTCGGCGTGTTGACGAACCCCGCTGGGCAAACCGTGACAGAATACTCGATGCAGTCGGACAGCGTGTTGAAGGACGGCAAACGGATTGACTTCCCGATGCTCGTGCCGGGGCTGAGCCGGCCCGAGGTCGACGCGGTGCTCGCGCTGTCCGCGGGCAAGCCTACGGACGAAGCAATCCTCCGCAGGGTCGAGCAGAAAGCCGTCGACTTCGCGAGGTCCCGGCTTGCGCGAGGTCTAGACGTGTGGGCGCCCGAGCCCGCGTCGCAGGATGCCCTCGACTTCATGGAGAAGAACCCGACCCTGTTCAACCACGTGACGAACTTCGAGAAGCTGCGGCTCGACCCATACGAGGACGTCGGAGGTTACGCGGTCGCCTACGGAGCGCACACCGATGCCTACGGAAACCCAGTCACCACGAGCACCGAGCAAACCACGGCCGCCCTCGCCAGACGGATGCTCGCCCGCGACCTGTTCGCTCGGCGTGAAAAACTGAAGTCCATCATCCCCAACTGGAACCTGCTTTCGGGGGCGTCGAAGCAGGCACTCCTCGACGTCTCGATGGGCAGGGACGACATACTCGACTCGGAAATGTCGAAGGGTCTGCATAAAGACCTCAACTCGACGACCGACCCTAAAGAATTGAACGAGTTTGTGAAGAACCACTACTACTCGTACCGCAGTCCAGAGGACGCGAAAAACCGAGGGGGGCTCGAGGCTCGGCGTATCGCGGGCGGGAAACTGTTCTTCGGGGAAGACTTCTCCTACGAGGGCAAGAAATGGGACAAGACACTGCACAAGTTCGTTAAGGACACCACCGTCACGTCGCCCGCAAGGAAACCCGTGCGGTCAAAACCTATACGCGGGGTCTGATGAGCCCGACAAAAGCGAAGGTCATCGTAGTAACCAGCAGGAAGAACAAAATAAGAAGTCACCACGAACACGGAGAAATTCTATGCCTACAATGCTAGCATCGATCTTTGGGCCCGCCGGGCTCGCCAACCTCAAAGAAGCGGGGTGGAAAAACCTCCCAGATCTCGTGACAGTATTCCCTGGCACCAAGAGAAGTTTCCAGTTGGGGGAGCTCAAGGATGTTAGGTTGAGAAAAGGGTATGAGCAAGCTTTGCTGCGGAAAGAAAAAAAGTTGTCCGATCTTCTTGATTTTTCGTCTCCACAAGGTAAAAGACTACTGGTTGCATATCCTGGAATAGCCGATATAAAAGTGGACAACAGTCCAAAACCATCGGCAGACAAGAACATCAGTGGAACTTATCAGCCGAAAAGCGAACGTTTCGGTATTACGGAATCTGTATGGCTGAACCCCACCCACCCAGATTACAACGACCCTAGCACACTCTATAACATACTGCTTCACGAAGGTATAAACCACGCGATATGGGCCCGAGAACCTTCCTTTCCGAAGCGAAAGATTCCCTACGGCGATCTAACGAACTACGGGTACGCAACAGACCTTGAAGAGGCCCTCGTAGACTTGGCCTCGAATAACGGGGAAGTTCGGGCGACGACGGAAACGGGGTCGGCCAACTCATCCGAGTTGGCTAACATGATCATCCCGCATGTACGATTCAGGTTGTCAGACGATTCCGGTTTACCCTTTACAGACGATTCAAGGGAATTAGGAGTCACCTCCAAAAAGAAACTAGCTACCATGAAAGCCGAAGAAGCCGAAGAAGCCGCCGAAGAAGCCGAAGAAGCCGCTGAAGACCCCGAAAAACTAGAAGAACTTGTCCCCGTCGGTGACACCCGATTGACCCGCCAAGCCGCCAAGGGCGGCGAGGGCGGCGAGTCCGAATCCGACGGCGAAGTGACAGAACCTGTTGATTCTGTCAACGATGAATCCGTTGCTGACGCTCCTGTCACCAGCGGTCCTCGCATCGTCATCAACCCATCCACGTTCCGCAACAAGAAGGACGCCTTGTGCGTCGCCTTCAACGAGCGCTTCCGCATCGCGATGGAACAATACGGGTTCGAGCCGCAGTCCGAGCCGACGCCGAAGCAGCGCAGGTTCTTCGCCGACACGGCCTACGCCGACGACGAGGTGCAGT
>CAVEVC010000160.1:0-21481 GCA_963618935.1 Clostridiales bacterium CCNA10
TGCGAGCTATCCTTGGACAGCGTGAAGCCCCCGTAACGGGGGGTGGAGGCGCGAATCCGTGGCCGTTGAAAAGGCCTGGAACGAGCTGAGGATGGGAGTGAAAGGCTTATCAAGCTGGGTAATAGCTGGTTCTCTCCGAAATGCCTTTAGGGGCAGCGTCGCGGAACGCACGCGCCGGATGTAGAGCACTGATCGATCTAGGGTCCCCACCGGGATGCCGAAGTCCGTCAAACTCCGAAGACCGGCCCGAGCGAATACCAGGCAGTGAGACAGTGGGGGCTAAGCTTCATTGTCGAAAGGGAAACAGCCCTCGACCGCCGAATAAGGTCCCAAATGCGCGTTAAGTCACTAAGGCAGTGAGGTCTCCCGGACAGGTGGGATGTTGGCTCAGAGGCAGCCATCATTTAAACAGTGCGTAACAGCTGACCACCCGAGAGACCCCGCGCCGAAAATGATCGGGAGTAAGCGTCGAGCCGAATTCGCGGAACGCGCCTCTGGCGCGTTGGTAGGAGAGCGTGGCAGGACGGGTTGAAGCCGTGCGCGGAAGCGGCGGTGGACTTCCTGCCAGTGATTATGCGGACATGAGTAACGAAAAGCCGGGTGGGAATCCCGGCCGCCGGAATCCCAAGGTTTCCCGGGCAAGGTTCGTCCGCCCGGGGTCAGTCGGCGCCTAAGACGAGGCCGAAGGGCGTAGTCGATGGACAGCAGGCCAACATTCCTGCACCGGCGGGGGTTTAAGCGTGGTTCGGAGAAGGACAGTGGAGGGGGTCAATGGCTATCCCCCGCACGGCCGGGCAACGGCCGGGCGCCGGAGGGGTTCGCCCCTCCTGCTCCATGCGTCCCCGCTTCCAAGAAAAGACCACGTGCACTAACCCGCCGGCCGTACCAAAACCGACACAGGTGGGAGGGTACAAGGATACCAAGGCGCGCGGGAGAAACCTCGTTAAGGAACTCGGCAACATGGCCCCGTAACTTCGGGAGAAGGGGTCCTCCGGGGTGATGCCCGGAGGCGCAGTGAATGGGCCCATGCGACTGTTTAACAAAAACACAGCACCCTGCCAACGCGCAAGCGGACGTATAGGGTGTGACACGTGACCAATGCGGAAAGGTCAAGGCGAGGGGTCAGCCGCAAGGCGAAGCTCCGAACCAAAGCCCCCGTGAATGTCGGCCGTAACTATAACGGTCCTAAGGTAGCGAAATTCCTTGTCGGGCAAGTTCCGACCTGCACGAATCGTGTAACGCTGTGGGCGCTGTCTCAACGAGGATCTCGGTGAAGTTGTAGTGCCGGTGAAAATGCCGGATACCCGCAGAAGGACGGAAAGACCCCATGAACCTTTACTGTAGCCTGGTACTGGATTCTGGTCGGATGCATGTAGCATAGCCGGGAGGCCTGGAAGGGCGCTCGTCAGGGCGCCCGGAGCCGCAACGTGAAATACCGGTTCCATCCGGGCGGAGTTCTAACCCCGTCCCGCCATCCGGGAGGGGGACAATGCCAGGGGGTCAGTTTGACTGGGGCGGTTTCCTCCCAAACAGCAACGGAGGAGTTCGAAGGTCCGCTCAGCACGGTCGGCAACCGTGCGTCGAGCGCAAGGGCAGAAGCGGGCCTGACTGCGACACCGACAGGTGGGGCAGACGCGAAAGCGGGACCTAGTGATCCGGCGGTACCTTGTGGAAGGGCCGTCGCTCAACGGATAAAAGGTACTCTGGGGATAACAGGCTGATCGCGGCCGAGAGTTCACATCGACGCCGCGGTTTGGCACCTCGATGTCGGCTCTTCGCATCCTGGGGCTGGAGAAGGTCCCAAGGGTTTGGCTGTTCGCCAATTAAAGCGGAACGCGAGCTGGGTTCAAAACGTCGTGAGACAGTTTGGTCCTTATCCTCTGTGGGCGCAGGAGAGTCGAGGGGAGCATTCCCTAGTACGAGAGGACCGGGAATGACGGGCCCATGGTGTTCGGGCTGTCGCGCCAGCGGCAGGCCCGGTAGCTATGCCCGGAACGGATAAGCGCTGAAGGCATCTAAGCGCCAAGCCTCCCCCAAGACGAGACCACCCGCCAGGAATGGCCTCAAGCGCGGTCGTAGACCACGACCTCGATAGGCCGCAGGTGCAGGCGCGGCGACGCGTTGAGCCGAGCGGTACTAATCGCGCGTGCGGCTTGGCTTTTTTTACGGCTTCACCTGAAGGCGGACCTCCCGCCTCCCGGTGCGTCGCGGTTCTCTTTGGCTCCGGACACGGCTTTTTGCCGGTGGCCCTGGAGGGGCAGCAATACCCGTTCCCGTTCCGAACACGGAAGTCAAGGGCCCCTTCGCCGAGGGTAGTGCGGGACCCGCCCGTGCGAGAGTAGGGCGCCGCCGGCTTTTTACTTTTTTCCCTCCACGTTCCCCGCGAAGGCGCGGGTCCGGGTCCTCCCGGGCCCGCGCCTTCGCGTTTCCGGGCGCCGCGCGGCGGGCGGGGACGGCCGCCCTCCCGCGGGGGGCCCTTTTCAGCGCCGCGCGCCGAGGGCGGCGCGGGCGCTTCGCGCACCGGGCCGAAGGCGGTGGCGGACGCGCGGGGGCGCGGACGCGGCAGGCGCGTCCCTCCCGTGTCGATACGTGTGTGCGCGGTCCGTTTGTGCCATAGTGTGGTATACTATCCATTCGTTTTCAGCAGGTACTGTTTCGAGTGGCAGTATGAAGAGGATTACGTTCTACGTCAACCACGACAAGCCGGGCGTCGAGGCCGTTCGGGGCCGCCTGGCGTCGTTGGCGCATGACCTCGGGTTCGTCCTTTCGGATGACGGGCCCGAGGCCGTCGTCGTCCTCGGCGGCGACGGGACGATGCTCTCGGCCGTCCACCGCTTCCCCGGCGTGCCGCTCCTGGGACTGAACCTCGGTTCGCTTGGGTATCTCGCCGGCGTCGAGGGTCCGCACTTCGACGACGCGCTCCACGCCCTGCGGGACGGGCGCTATGCCATTTCCACCCGCACGGCGCTTACGGTGCGGGGGCGGGCGGCCCTGAACGAGGTGGTTGTCTCGCGCGGCGTCTCGGGCCATGCCGCCGTCATCGAGCTGGCGGTGGAGGACCGTCCGGCGACCTCGTTCTTCGCGGACGGCCTCGTGATCGCCACGCCGACGGGCTCGACGGCCTATTCGCTTGCCGCAGGGGGGCCGATCCTCATGCCGGATTCCCGGTCGCTCGTCATTACGCCGATCTGCCCGCACGCCCTCACGTCGCGTCCGCTGGTGGTCTGCGACTCGTGCCGCCTTTCGGTCCGCCTTCGGGCGCGCCCCGGGGCGGAGACGCTGGAGGTCTTTGCCGACGGGGCGGCGCTGGGTTCCCTGGCGGAGGGGGCGGAGCTGGTGGTCGCCAAGGCGGCCGCCGGCGTGCCGCTCGTCGAACTTGTGGGCTACGACCCCTACGAAGTCCTGAACCGCAAGCTGGGCTGGTCGGGAAGTGCAATCAGGTGATTTCATGACGGAACTGGAAGAGCGAATCGGCTATGCGTTCAAGAACCCCGCCCTGCTGGAGCGGGCCCTGGCGACGCCCGCCATACGCATGGTCACGCCGGACGCGAAGGACAACCAGCGGCTGGAGTTCCTGGGCGACGCCGTGATCGGGCTCCTCTCCGCCGAGGTCGTCTTCACGCGGCACCCGGACGAGCAGGAGGGCCTGCTGACGGTGCGGCGCACGCGCCTCGTCTCCGGCGCCGCCCTGGCGGAGGCGGCGGAGGCGCTGGGGATGCGCAACTGGCTGAAGCGCAACATCGGCGCCCACGAGATCCCGCCCCATGCGAAGCTGCTGGCGGACGCGATGGAGGCCGTGATGGGGGCGGTGTGGCTCGACGGCGGCCTTGAAGCCGCGCGCGCGGTCTTCCTGCGCCTGCCGCTGCCGTTTGACGCGGCGTTCAACGAGTGGGACGCGAATCCGAAGGGCTTTCTTCAGATCAAGGCCCAGGCGTACAGCCACCAGCGGCCCGTCTACGAGCTCGTCGAGGTAAAGGGGTCCGCGCACGAGCCGATCGTGACGATGCGCGTGACGGTGGTGGGGATGGGGTCGGCCGAGGCGACGGCGGTCTCGAAGTCCGCCGCCGAAGTGGCGGCCGCCTCGGCGCTTCTGCGGAAGCTGCAGCAGGGGCAGAAGAAGAAGGCGCGATGAAGATCGACCGTGCCGAGACGCTGCGTTATCTGCGCATGGGCGGCGTGGAGCCGGATGCGGCCCTTGCGCGGCGGCTGGCGCGCGTGGAGGACGAAGTGCGCGCCGCGTGCCGTCCGGCGGCCTACTGGCGGCTGGAGAGGGTCGAGGAGGGGGCGGAGGCGGGCGACCTCGTTCTTGGTCCGATGGAGGTCCGTTCCCGCGACCTTGCGCGCGTGCTGCGCGGCTGCCGCCATGCGTTTCTCTTCTGCGCGACGCTGGGGGCGGGGGTTGACGCGCTTTTGCGCCGCTATTCCCAGACGAGCGGGGCGGACGCGCTGATGGCGCAGGCGGCGGCGACGGCGGCCATCGAGGGGTGGTGCGACGTCTGCGGGGAGAAGCTGCTGGCCGAGCCGGCGGTGGCGGGGGAGCGGCTGCGGATGCGCTTCGCGCCGGGGTACGGCGATCTGCCGCTCGCGGTGCAGCGTCCGCTTCTGCAGATTCTCGACAGCGCGCGGCGGGCGGGCATCGTGCTCACGGAGACGTGCCTGATGATTCCGTCGAAGTCCGTGAGCGCCATCATCGGCGCGGGGCCCGGGCCGGCTGCGCCGTGCCCGGCCGGCTGCCGCGCCTGTTCCAAGACGGAGTGCGAGTACCGAACATGCTGAACCTGAACCGACTTCTCGCCGAACGGCGCCTCCTCATGCTCGACGGCGGCATGGGCACGCAGCTGCAGGCCCGCGGCCTCCAGGCGGGCGAAGCGCCCGAAGAGTGGAACCTGCGGCGCCCGGACGACGTGCGCGCCGTCCACGCCGCCTACTACGCGGCGGGGGCGGACATCGTGATGACGAACACCTTCGGCGCGAATCCGGTCAAGTACCACGGCGCGGCGCCGCTGGCGGAGGTGGTGGCGGCGGGCGTGCGGCTTGCGCGCGAGGCGGCGGACGCCGCCGGCGGGCGCGCGCGCTTCGTGGCGCTCGACGTGGGGCCGACCGGACGCCTCCTGAAGCCCGCCGGCGACTTCGCGTTCGACGACGCCTACGCCTCCTTCGCCGAGCAGGTCCGCCTCGGCGCGGCGGCGGGGGCGGACCTCGTGGTGATCGAGACGATGAGCGACGTGTACGAGCTCAAGGCCGCCGTCCTCGCGGCCAAGGAGAACGGCGATCTGCCCGTGATCGCGACGGTGGCGCCGGGCGAGGACGGCACGCTGCTGACGGGGGCGGGGCCGGAGGTCGTGGCGGCGGTGCTGGAGGGTCTGCACGTCGACGCGCTCGGCTTCAACTGCGGGCTTGGGCCCGACCTGCTGCTGCCGTTCGTGAAGCGCCTTGTCGCGGCGACGAACCTGCCGGTCGTCGTGAAGCCCAATGCGGGGCTGCCGAAGGTCGTGGACGGCGAGACGGTGTTCCTCGTGGGGCCTGAGGCGTTCGCGCGGGACGTCGCGGACCTCGTGAAGGCCGGCGCGGCGGTCGTGGGCGGCTGCTGCGGCACGACGCCGGCGCATCTTGCGGCGGTGCGGCGGGCGGTGGACGCCCTGGCCGCCGCCGGGGGGCTGCCGGCCGCCCGGCCGCCCGTCGCGAAGACGGTGATCACCTCCTACGCGCGGGCGGTCGAACTGCCCTTCGACGATTCCCTCGTCATCGGCGAGCGCATCAACCCCACGGGCAAGAAGAAGCTGCAGGAGGCCTACCGGACGGGCGACGTGGGGTACGTGCTGCGCGAGGCGATCGGCCAGGCGGAGGCCGGGGCGCACGTCCTCGACGTGAACGCGGGCGTGCCGGGCCTCGACGAGCCGGCCGTCCTCGACGCGACGGTGCAGGCGATCCAGGGCGTGACCGACGTGCCGCTGCAGATCGACACGTCGTCCGTGGAGGCGCTGGCCCGCGCCCTCCGCCACTACAACGGCAAGGCGCTCGTCAACTCGGTCAACGGCAAGGAGGAGGTGATGGACGCCGTCTTCCCGCTCGTCGCGAAGTACGGCGGCGTGGTGGTGGCGCTCACCCTGGACGAGGCGGGGATTCCGCCGACGGCGGAAGGGCGGCTCGCCCTCGCCGAGAAGATCCTCGCGCGCGGCGCGCGCTACGGCCTGCGTCCGTGCGACTTCCTGGTCGACGTCCTCTGCCTCGCGGTGAGCGCGGACGCGGCGAGCGTGCCGGTGATCCTGGAGTCCCTGCGCCTTGTGCGGGAACGCCTGGGATGCCGTACGGCGCTGGGCGTCTCCAACGTCTCGTTCGGCCTCCCCGCGCGGCCGTTCCTCAACGGGACGTTCTACGCGCTTGCGCTGCAGGCGGGGCTGACGGCGGCCATCGTGAACCCGCTCTCGAAGGAGATGATGACGGCCTACCATGCGTGGCGCGCGCTGACGGGGCGCGACGCGCAGTGCATGGGCTGGATCGCCGCCGTGGAGGCGGGCCGCGTGGGCGCCTCCGCCCTTGCGCCGTCCGCCCCCGTGGCGGGCGCGCCCGGCGCCGGGGCGGACGCGGCGGCGGCCCCGCTGACGGCGGCGATCATGCACGGGCTGAAGGGCGACGCCGCGACGGTCGCGGGCGGGCTGCTCGCCGCGGGCCGGCCGCCGGTGGAGGTGATCGACGGCGAGATCGTGCCGGCGCTGGAGGTCGTCGGGCGCGGCTTCGAGCGCGGCAAGGTCTTCCTGCCGCAGCTCCTCATGGCCGCCGAGGCGGCGAGCGCGGCGTTCGAGGTGATCCGCCGGGAGCTTGCGAAGAGCGGCACGCCGCGCGTGCTGCGCGGGCCCATCGTGATCGCGACGGTGAAGGGCGACATCCACGACATCGGCAAGAACATCGTGCGCGCGCTGCTGGAGAACTACGGCTTCAAGGTGGTGGACCTGGGGCGCGACGTGCCGCCGGAGACGGTCGTGGAGACGGCGGTGCGGCTCGACTGCCGCCTCGTGGGGCTTTCGGCGCTGATGACGACGACGGTCGGCTTCATGGAGGAGACGATCCGCCAGCTGAAGGCGGCGAAGCCGGAGTGCCGGACGGTGGTGGGCGGGGCCGTGCTGACGGCGGACTACGCGGCGCAGATCGGCGCGACGTACTACGCGAAGGACGCGATGGCGACGGTTCGCGTCGCGGAGGAGGTGTTCAAATGAGGATTGCGGGCGGCGAATGGCGGGGGCGGACGCTGCGCGTGCCGGCGGGCGACGCGGTGCGCCCGACGCAGGACCGCGTGCGCGAGGCGCTGTTCTCGATGCTGCAGGGCGCGCTTGCCGGCGCGGCGTTCCTCGACCTCTTCGCGGGCTCCGGCGCGGTCGGGCTGGAGGCGCTCTCGCGCGGCGCCGCGCGGGCGGTGTTCGTGGAGGCCGCGCCGCGTCCCCTCGCCTGCCTCCAGGCGAACGTGGCGGCGCTCGGCGCCGCGCCGCGCTGCCAGGCCGTGCGGGCCGACGTCTACGCCTGGCTCGCGGGGCGGCAGGGGGACTGCTTCGACATCGCCTACGCCGACCCGCCCTACGCGCTCGGCGCGGAGCGGGGCTACGCGCAGATGCTCGACCAGCTGGCGGCGCGCGGCGTCGTGAGGCCGGGCGGGCTCTTCGTCGCGGAGATGAAGGGCCACCAGACGCCCGACGCTTCGCCGCTCTGGGACCTCTGCCGGGACCGCACCTACGGGCAGACCCGCCTCGCCGTCTACCGCCGCGTCCCGTCCTGATTCGCCGCACGGCCAACCCACTTGCGCTTTGCCGCCGGTTTTGATAAACTTCCACCTTCAAACAACGGAGAAAGTGTAGAATATGGCAATTGTTCTCGGCCTGCCGAAGGGCAGCCTCCAGGAATCGACCTTCGCGCTCTTCAAGCGCGCGGGGTTTGCCGTCTCGTGCTCGTCGCGCTCCTACTATCCGTCGATCGACGACGAGGAGATCACGTGCCGCCTGCTGCGCCCGCAGGAGATGAGCCGCTACGTGGAGCTGGGGCTTCTCGACGCCGGCATCTGCGGCTACGACTGGGTGTACGAGAACGGGTCGGACGTGGTGGACGTCTGCGAGCTCAGCTACTCCAAGGCGACGTCGAACCCGGTGCGCTGGGTGCTTGCGGTGCCGAACGACTCGAAGGTCAAGACGGTGAAGGACCTCAAGGGCAGGCGCATCGCCACCGAGGCGGTCGGCATCGTCAACCGCTACCTCAAGGCGAACGGCGTGAAGGCCGACGTGGAGTTCAGCTGGGGGGCCACCGAGGTGAAGGCCCCCGAGCTGGTGGACGCGATCGTGGACCTCACGGAGACGGGCAGCTCGCTGCGCGCGAACAACCTGCGCATCGTCGACACGATCCTCACGTCCACCACGCGCCTCATCGCGAACAAGAAGGCGTGGCGGGACAAGGCGAAGCGCGCGAAGGTCGAGCAGCTGAAGATGCTGCTGACGGCGGCGCTGGACGCGCAGAAGCGCGTGCTCGTCAAGCTCAACGCCCCGGCGAAGAAGCTGGAGAAGATTACGGCGGCCCTGCCCGCGCTGCACGCCCCCACGGTCAACAAGCTCAACGACGACGGCTGGTTCGCAGTGGAGAGCGTGGTGGAGGAGCGCCAGGTGCGCGACCTCGTGCCGGTCCTGAAGGCCGCGGGCGCGACGGGCATCATCGAGCTGCCGCTCAACAAGGTCATTTTCTAAGTCCAAGTTCGAGGTTCAACGTTCGAGGGTGGAGCCGAGAACGGCGAACTCAAGTCTCAAAGGAGGTCCACGATGGGTTCCATCAAGAAGAAGCGCCGGAAGAAAATGTCGAAGCACAAGTACGACAAGCGCATGAAGGCGCAGCGCCACAAGAACAAGTAAAGGCCCGCGTGGCTGACAGGGGCTCCCGGACCAGCGGTTCGGGAGCCCCCGCGTTTCGCCCTGCCCCGGCCCGTCCCTTGACCGGCGGCGGGAATCGGGTAGAGTATGAGGTTCGTTCGCGGCCGCAAGGCCGGTTGAGAAGAAGAGGAAAGAGAGCAAGGACATGGCCAATGAAGTGAAAGTCGGGATGCGGATCAAGATGTTCCGCGACAAGCTGAAGATGACGCCGGGGGAGCTGGCGGCGAAGAGCGGCGTCTCCGCGGAGGTGATCGCCTCGATCGAGGACGGCGAGGTGCTGCCCGCGCTGGGCGTCCTGACGAAGCTCTCCCGCGCCCTTGGCCAGCGTCTCGGCACGTTCATGGACGACCAGTTCAAGCCGGACCCGATCATCACGCGCGCGGCGGACGTGGAGGCCGCCAAGGTCGCCGCCGAGGGCGCGAACACGCTCGGCTACGCCTCCCACTCGCTCGCGCGCGGCAAGCCCGACCGCCACATGGACCCCTTCCGCATCGAGTTCCCCGCGAACGGCGCGGACGTGGAGGCCTCCTCCCACGAGGGCGAGGAGCTGATCATCTGCATCTCCGGGCAGGTGGAGCTCACCTACGGCGGCGAGAGGACGGTGCTCGGGCCCGGCGACACGGCCTACTACAACAGCGTGGTGAAGCACGCTCTCAAGGCCGCGGGCGGGAAGCCCGCCTCCATCTACGGCGTCGTGTTCATGCCCTTCTGACCTGGGAGGCGAGCGATGTTCAAGCTGACTGATCCGTTCGGGACGGCGCCGAGCCGGGCGCCGTTCACGCAGAGCGTCTCGACGGGCGTCCCCTGGCACAACCTGCCCGTCACGCGCGACTACACGCTCGGGCAGCTGCTCGACCAGACGGTCGCGCGCTGCGGCGAGAACGACGCCGTGGTCTACGCGGACCGCGACTACCGCCTGACCTGGTACGAGTTCGGCGAGGAGGTGGACCGCCTCGCGCGCGGGCTGATGGCGCTCGGCGTGAAGCACGGCGAGAAGGTCGCCCTCTGGGCGACGAACGTGCCGCACTGGGTCGTCCTCATGTTCGCGGCCGCGAAGATCGGCGCGATCCTGCTGCCGCTCAACACGAACTACAAGGAGCACGAGATGGACTTCGCGCTCAGGCAGTCCGACGCGGAGAACCTCTTCATCATCTCCGGCTACCGCGACTGCAGCTACGTGGACGTGGTCTACGCGCTCGTCCCCGAGCTGCGCGAGCAGCCGCGCGGCGAGCTGAAGAGCGCGAAGTACCCGCACCTCAAGCGCGTCATGTTCCTCGGCGGCGAGAAGCACCGGGGGATGTACTCGCTCAACGAGGTGATGTCCCTTGCGGTGGAGACGCCGTGGGAGGACTACGTGGCGCGCCAGGCGCAGTGCGACGTGAACGACGTCGTGAACATGCAGTACACCTCCGGCACGACGGGCTTCCCGAAGGGCGTGCAGCTCACGCACCGCAACATCGGCAACGACGGCTTCTGGATCGGCGCGTGCCAGAACCTCTCCGCGCGCGACCGCGTGTGCATCCCCGTGCCGCTCTTCCACTGCTTCGGCTGCGTGCTGGGCGTGATGAGCTGCGTGAACCACGGCGCGACGATGGTGTTCCTGGAGAAGTTCGACCCCATCCAGGTGATGATGTCGATCGAGCGCGAGAAATGCACGGCGACCTACGGGGTGCCGACGATGTACATCGCGATGCTGGACCACCCGCTCTTCCCGAAGTTCGACTTCCACTCGCTCCGCACCGGCATCATGTCCGGCTCGGCGTGCCCGACGCACCGCATGCAGCAGGTGTTCGACCGGATGTTCATGAAGGAGGTCACGAACCCCTACGGCCTCACGGAGTCGGGCCCCGTGATGACGATGACGCGCTACTTCGAGCCGTCCATCGAGCGCAAGTGCCAGACGATCGGCCAGGCGCTGCCCGGCATCGAGGTGGCGATCATCGACCCCGAGACGGGCGAGCTCGCGCCGGTCGGCCAGGACGGCGAGATCTGCTGCCGGGGCTTCAACACGATGAAGGGCTACTACAAGATGCCCGAGCAGACCGCCGCGTGCATCGACGGGAAGGGCTGGCTCCACTCCGGCGACATTGGGCGCATGGACGCGGACGGCTACTACTACATCACGGGCCGCCTGAAGGACCTCATCATCCGGGGCGGCGAGAACATCTCCCCCAAGGAGGTGGAGGACTTCATCGGCACGATGCCCGGCGTGAAGGACGTCGCCGTCGTCGGCTGCCCCTCGAAGAAATACGGCGAGCAGCCCGCCGCGTTCATCATCCCCGCCGACGGCGCCGAGCTCCACGAGAACGACGTGGAGGACTTCTGCCGCAACAAGATCAGCTGGTTCAAGATCCCGAAGTACGTCCACTTCCTGGACGTCTTCCCGATGACCGCCTCCCAGAAGATCCAGAAATACAAGCTGCGCGAGCTGGCGCACGAGCTCTGGCCGGATGCCTGACGAGCTTACACCCATGCAGCGGCAGTACCGGGCGATCAAGGCCACGCTGCCGCCCGGCGCGATCCTGATGTTCCGCCTCGGGGACTTCTACGAGATGTTCTCCGAGGACGCGGTCGTCGCCGCGCCCATCCTCGGCGCCACGCTCACCCAGCGCGGCGGCGCGCCGCTCTGCGGCATCCCCTACCACGCGCTGGACGCCTACCTCGCGAAGCTCATCCGCGCCGGGAAGACCGCCGCGATCTGCGACCAGATGGAGGACCCCCGCCTCGTCAAGAAGGGGCACGTCGTGCGGCGCGAGGTGACGCGCATCGTGACGCCCGGCACCGTCACCGAGGACGGCCTCCTCGACGAGAACGCCAACACCTACATCGCCGCCGCCGCGGGCCTCGGCCTCGCGCTCCTCGACCTCTCCACCGGCGAGTTCGCCGTGGAGCCCTTCGCCTCGCAGGAGAAGCTCGCCGACGCGCTCGCGCGCTACCGCCCCGCCGAGCTCGTCCTCCCCAGGCCCGACGACGACGAGGCCCCTGCCGCCGCCCCCGCGCCCGCCTTCCAGGCAGCCCCGCCCTCCTACGCCGAGGCGTGGACGTTCGGCCTTGACGCCGCGCGGGAGGAGCTGCTGCGGCACTTCAACGTGACGGCGCTCGACGGGTTCGGCCTGGAGGGGAAGGGCGACCTCGTCCGCGCCGCGGGCGGCCTGCTCCACTACGTCCACGCCACGCTGAGGCACGCCGTGGACCACGTGCGGAGCGTGCGCCTGCGCGAGTCGGCGGACTTCCTTGCGCTCGACGCGGGGACGATCCGCCACCTGGCGCTGCTGCCGGTGGACGGCATTTCGCGCGAGGCGTCGCTGCTCGGCGTCCTCAACGTCGCGCGCACGCCGATGGGCTCGCGCCTCGTCGCGAGCTGGATCCGCCAGCCCCTCCGCCGCCCCGAGGCGATCAACGCGCGGCTCGACGCGGTGGAGGCGTTCGTGCGGGACCGCCTGCGCCTCTCGTCCCTTCAGGCGCGCCTTGCGGACGTGCGCGACCTGGAGCGGCTCATCGCGAAGGTCGATTCCGGCCGCGCGAACGCGCGCGACCTCAAGGCCCTCGCCGCCTCGCTCCGCCCGATTCCCGGCATCCGGGACGCGCTCGCCGGCCTCGCCGCCTCGCCCGGCCGGCCCCCGGCCTCAGGCGTCCTCGGCGCGGTCTTCGCGCGCCTCTCGCCGGAGGAGGGCGTGGTCGGCCTCGTCGACCGCGCGATCGCGGAGAACCCGAACGTCCTCCTTTCCGAGGGGAACCTCATCGCCCCCGGCTACAGCGCGGAGCTCGACGAGCTGCGCAGCATCGCGACGGAGGGCCACCGCTGGATCGCCGAGTACCAGGCGAGGGAGGTCGCGCGCACGGGCATCAAGACGCTGCGCGTGCGGCGCAACGGCGTGTTCGGCTTCTACATCGAGATCACGAAGGCGGCGGCGGCGGGCGCGCCGCCCGAGTACGAGCGCCGCCAGACGCTCACGAACGCGGAGCGCTTCACGACGCCCGAGCTCAAGGAGTACGAGCAGAAGGTGTTCGGCGCGCAGGACCGCAGCTACGCCCTCGAACAGGACCTCTTCCGGGACGTCGTGCGCCAGGTCGCGGCGCACACGGCGGCGGTCCAGGCGACGGCGGGCGCGGTGGGCGAGCTCGACGCGCTGCTCGCCTTCGCCGACCGCGCGCTCGCGCTCGGCTACGTGCGGCCCGCCATCGACGGGTCCGACGCGCTGGAGATCGCCGACGGGCGCCACCCGATCATCGAGCAGCTGCCGGACGCCGAGCCGTTCGTGCCGAACGCGACGAAGCTGAACGGCACGACGGACCAGATCATGCTCATCACCGGGCCCAACATGGCCGGCAAGTCCACCTACATCCGCCAGGTCGCGACGCTCGCCGTCATGGCGCAGGCCGGCAGCTTCGTGCCCGCCGCGCGCATGCGCCTCGGCGCGCTCGACCGCGTCTTCACGCGCATCGGCGCGGGCGACGACCTCTCGCGCGGGCGCTCCACCTTCCTCGTCGAAATGCAGGAGTGCGCGAACATCCTCAACAACGCGACGCCGCAGTCGCTCATCGTCCTCGACGAGATCGGGCGCGGCACCTCCACCTTCGACGGCATCTCGATCGCGTGGAGCGTGGCGGAATACCTGCACGAGAACCCGAAGACGAAGGCGAAGACGCTCTTCGCGACCCACTACCACGAGCTGACGGACCTCGCCGAGAAGTTCCCCGGCATCCGGAACTACACGGTGCGCGTGAAGCAGGACGGCGGGCGGATCGTCTTCCTCCGCCGCATCGCCCCCGGCGTCGCCGAGCGGAGCTTCGGCATCCACGTCGCCGCGATGGCGGGGCTGCCGCGGGCGGTGGTGGCGCGGGCGGACCAGATTCTCCAGAACCTGGAGGCGAACGAACTCGACGTCAATGCGCCGAAGGTCGTCCGCAGCCCGCGCCGGAAGCTGAGCGACCTCCCCGGCCAGATGACGCTCTTCTGAGGAGAGACGATGAAGGCAAACTACCATACGCACACGACGTGGTGCGACGGGCGCGACACGCCGGAGGGGATCGACTGCGCCTTCGACCGCTTCGGCCGCGAGGAAGACTTTGTCCTTCTCGCAGAACACCTCACGGAAAGGAAACACCATGCAGTGTAAGTGGCGGACATGGATCCGGTGCGGGCTTGTCGCCGGATGGACGTGGGCGGGGGGCTTGGCGGCGTTCGCCAAGGCCCTTCCCGACGAGGACTGCGACGTCGTCGTCGTCGGCGGCGGCGCGGCGGGCGTTGCGGCGGCCCTGCAGAGCGCGCGTTCGGGCGCGCGGACCGTCCTCGTCGAGCAGGGCTTCCAGGTCGGCGGCACGATGACGAGCGGCGGCGTCAACTTCCCCGGGCTCTTCCACGCCTGGGGCCGGCAGGTGATCGACGGCGTCGGCTACCAGCTGGTCACGAACTGCGTCGCCCTCGCGGGCGGCGTCCTCCCGGACTTCGGCAAGCCGACGGGCCGGGCGCACTGGAAGCACCAGATCGTGGTCAACGTGCCGCTCTACGTGGCGCTGGCCGAGGAGGCGCTTGTCCAGGCGGGCGTGCGCATCCACTACCACGCCGCCCCGACGGCCGCCGTCCTCTCGAACGGCGTCTGGCAGCTCCCCGTCGTCGCCGTCGGCGACACGCGCACGGTCCGCGCCCGGCAGCTCGTGGACTGCACGGGCGACGCGAGCGCGGTCGCGCTTGCGGGCTTCGCGCGCGAACGGTCGCCCGTGCGCCAGCCGGGCACGTTCGTGTACACGCTCGACCCGCGCACGGACGTCGACCGGCTGGACCGCGCGGCCCTTGAACGCGCGTTCGCCGAGGCGCTGGCCGCAGGGCGCCTCCGCCCGAACGACACGCGCTGGGGCCTCTACGGCTTCCTGAAGAACCGCGGCAACACGGCCAACTACGTCGACGACGCCGACTGCTCGACGGCCGACCTGCGGACGGAGACGAACATGCGCGGCCGCGCGTCGATGCTGCGGATGTACCGCTTCCTGCGCAGCGTGCCCGGCCTGGGGAAGGCCGCGCTCGTGTCGATGTCGCCCGAAGTCGGCGTGCGCGAGACGTACCGCATTCGCGGCGAATACACGATCACGCAGGCGGACTACACCTCCGGGCGCGTGTTCCCGGACGCGCTCTGCTACGCCTTCTACCCGGTTGACCTGCACGACAAGCGCACGGGCATCCGTCCGGCGCATCTCGCCGAGGGCGTGGTCGCGACGGTGCCGCTGCGCGCGCTCGTGCCGAAGGGGTCGAAGAACCTTCTGGCCGCGGGCCGGTGCGTCAGCAGCGACCGGGGCGCCAATTCGGGGCTTCGCGTCGAGGCCGCGTGCATGGCGATGGGCCAGGTGGCGGGCGCGGCGGCGGCCTGTGCCGCGCGGCGGGTCTGCTCGCCGCTGGAGGCGCCGCTCGCCGAGATCAAGGCCGCCCTGCGCGCGCAGGGCGCCATCGTCCCGTAAGGCAGGCCCCTGCGTTCTAGGGGGCCAGCGGAGACAGCCACTGCTTCACGTGGTGTATGCCGTCTTCGAGCGCCGCGCGGAGGCTGTGCGCGCGAAGCGCCTTGCGGGCGTAGAGGCGCGGGCAGGGGGCGGGCGGACGGCCTTCCCGCGGGCCTGCCCGCTCGGCGGACTTGATGACGTCGATCACCTGCGCCCAGAAGTTGTACTTCGTCAGGACAAGGCGCTTGGCTTCCCGTATGGCGGGAAGGCGCTTGTCGTACTCGTCCGCCTGGATCGCCGCCTTGATGGTTTCCACGGCCTTCGCCGGGTCGTCGATGGGGATGGGGATGAACGACGCGGGCGGGAAGTCGTCGGCCAGGTCGGGCGCGCCCGCGTAGAACGGGAGGCATTCGCTGAGGAAGGCATCCGCGATCTTCTCGCTCCAGTGATGCGGCGCGATGTGGTTTTCCACGACAACCTGGTACCGGTAGGGATCCGTCACCTCGTATTTGCGCCCAAAGGAGCGGACCCCGTGCCCGAACCAGTCCATTTCCGGGATGGCGGCCGCGAGCGCCGTGATGAAGTTGAAGCGGTCGAGATGCCGCGTTCCCCGCATCTTCTTGGACGAGCAGACCGTGGAGACCAGCTTGGCCTTGGGCGGAAGGAGCGTCCGCACGGCCTCCGCATGGGACCGGCCGATGAACCAGCGGTAGTAGCCGCGCCCGAGGTGGTAATGGGGATGCCGTTCCGCCTCGAAGGGCCGGTTCGTGAGGAGATGCCCGAACTGCCCGGTGTACGCCCGCGAATAATGCTTGATGCTCGTCGGCTCGCTCGTCGCGAGGATCGTGCAGGCCCGTGGGCAGCGCAGCGGTTCGTATCCGCTGCGGAACGTGCCGACGTCCCGTTCCGGCAGTTCGTCGTAGACGACCAGCCAATCGTATTCGGAGCAGGCGGGGTCGCGGACGAATTCGTATCCCGGTTCATACTCGAACGAGGGAGAGCCGGCCTTCGCGCCTTTTGCCAGAACCTTGATTCTCAATGCCAATCTCTCACTTCAATGTCCTGAGGGACGACAGAATAGCAGAACCCCCATTCGCTGTCAACGCGGGCCGCATCCATGCGCTACCCCGGCACGGCGCGGGTTAGAAGAACAGGACGGTCTTGGGGTTGCGCTTGAGGGCGTCGAGGAACTGGCGGGCGCGGGGGGCGATGTCGGCGCGGCGGGACTGCGTGAGCGGCTCGAAGACGCGGATGGCGTCCGCCGTCCGCCCGGCGTTGCCGTAGCAGGCGCCGAGGCGGAGGAGGGCGTCTTCCGCAGAGTAGAAGCGCTGGGGGGCCTTGATGGAGTCTTCGAGGCACGCGATGGCCTCGGTCCACTTCCGCTGGCGCATGGCCGTGGCGCCGAGGGCCTCCAGGGCCATGCCCTTGCGGTCGAGGGTGTGGTCGCAGGCGAACTTGGCGCAGAGGCGGCGGATTTCCGCGGAGTCCGAGGAGAGGCCGCGCAGGGCGAGGGCGTAGGCGAGCTGCGCGGCGGTGTCGTCGCGGGGGCGCAGGTCCTGGCTGCGCCGGTAGAGCGAGATGCCCCGGTCGATGCGTCCGAAGCGCGCGCATTCTTCGCTCGCGACGTGCGCGAGGGCGCGTCCGTTGCCGGGGTCGCAGGCGAGCGTGCGGGAGAAGGCGGTGTAGTCGTTGCGGTAGGAGGCGACGAGGGGGAAGGCGGCGCCGAAGTCGACGAGGACAAGGAGGGCGGCGAGGGTGATGAGGGCCCTGCGCGCCGCGCGCGCGAGGCTGTGGATGAAGAATCCAAGCCCGAGGGACAGGGCGAGGGAGGGGAGGTAGAAGAAACGGTCGGCCCGGGCGGCTTCGCCGAAGCTGCCGAAGATGCCGAGCGTGGGCGCAAGGGCGGCGCAGAAGAAGAGCAGGAGGGCGAGAAGTTCTGTTCGCCCCTTCCCCTTCTTCCACGCGCGATACAGGAAGAAGCCCAGGACGAGGAGGGCGACGGCGAGGGCGGCGAGGCCGAGGAGGCCGTCGAGGGGGAAGCGGCCGGGCGTGGCGCGGTAGTCGAGGTGGAGGCCGACGGGGACGAGGGCCTGGAAGAGGTAGAGGCCCGTCGAGACGGCGGCGTTGAGCAGGCGCCAGGGCAGCGAGGCCGTGAAGAGGGCGAGCTCGGGGCGTCCTTCCGGATGGGTCTGCGAATAGACGGCGAGGGCGCCCGTGGCGGCGGCGAGGGCGAGGAGGGGGAGGTAGGCGGAGAGGGGGCGCGGCGTGCGTGCTGTGCCGGTCGCGTCCGAAGGCCGCAGCCGGGAGACGGCGAAGGCGAGGAAGGGGAAGCACATGGCCGTGGGCTTGCTCATGCAGGCGAGGGCGCAGCAGAGGATGGCGGCAAGCGTCCAGCGGCGGCCGGGGCGCAGCCAGCAGAGGAGGCCGAGGAGCGTGAAGAGGGCGCAGAGGAGTTCCTTGCGCCCGGCGATCCAGGCGACGGCCTCGACGCGCTGGGGATGGAGCGCCCAGAAGGCCGCGGCGAGCAGGGCGGCGGCCGCAATGAATTGCGGACCTCCCGTGGCGGGGGCCGGCCGGGGGAGGAGGGCGAGGAGGAGGGCGTAGAGGAGGAGGGCGTTGAGCGTGTGGATGGCGACGTTGACGAGGTGGTGCGGGCCCATGCCGGGGCAGAAGAGGGTGATGTCGGCCATGTAGGAGATGTAGGTGGCGGGCATCCAGATGGCGGCGTGGCGCGGGTTCGCGAAGGCCTCCTTCACGTTCGCCGCCGAGAGGCCGTCCTTCACGAAGGCGCAGCGGAAGGTGTAGTCGTGGTCGTCGAGGCGCAGGAACTCGAAGCCGCCCGTCTGGAAGTAGAGGAGCCAGACGGCGGCGGCGAGCAGGAGGACGGGGAGCAGGTGCTTTCTCATGCGGCGTATTATAGCACATTGTGCTAGAATAGCCGCTCCCATGACAGACATCATCATCGAAGGGGCCAAGGTCCACAACCTGCGGAACGTGGACGTGCGGATTCCGCGGAACGCGCTCACGGTCGTGACGGGGCTCTCGGGCAGCGGGAAGTCCTCGCTCGCCTTCGACACGCTCTACGCCGAGGGGCAGCGGCGGTACGTCGAATCCCTCTCCGCCTACGCCCGCCAGTTCCTCGACCAGATGCAGAAGCCGGACGTCGAGCGCATCGAGGGGCTTTCCCCCGCCATCGCGATCGAGCAGCGCACGACGGGCGGCAACCCGCGCTCCATTGTCGCCACCGTCACGGAGATCCACGACTACCTGCGCCTCCTCTACGGGTCGGTCGCCGTGGCGCACTGCCCGAAGTGCGGCCGCCCCGTGCGGCGGCAGAGCGCCGAGCAGATCGTCGACGCGCTCCTGAAGCTGCCCCCCGGCACGCGCTTCATCCTCTACGCCCCCGTCGTGCAGGGGCGCAAGGGCCGCCACGAGGAGACGCTGGCGGAGATCACGCGCGCCGGGTTCGCGCGCGTGCGCGTGGACGGCGCGACCTTCCCCGTCGAGGAGGTCCCCGCCCTCGACAAAAAGAAGGCCCATTCCATCGACGTGGTGGTGGACCGCCTGAAGAGCGTCGGCAAGGCGGAGAAGGGCGCGGACGGCGGCGCGGCGTTCGCCGCGTTCGTGACGCGCCTCACCGATTCCGTCGAGCTCGGCCTCAAGACCGGCAAGGGCCTCGTCTCCGCGGAGGTCCTCGACCCTGCGGCGGAGGCCAAGCCCGCGCCCCTCGTCTTCTCCGAGAAGAACGCCTGCCCGGACTGCGGGCTCTCCTTCGACGAGCTCAAGCCGCGCGCGTTCTCGTTCAACTCGCCGTTCGGCGCGTGCCCGACCTGCGGCGGCCTCGGCTCCATCTACTTCTTCGACGAAGACCTCGTCGTCCCCGACAAGACGCTCCCCCTGCGCGAATGCATCCACCCCTGGCGGCGCGCCGGGCACATGGCGATCATGTACTACAACGAAATCCTCGCGCGCATCGCCAAGCAGTACAAGGTGGGCCTGGAGACGCCCTACGAGAAGCTGCCGGCCGCCTTCCGCCACAAGCTCATGCACGGCTTCGACGACGACCTCGTGCTGCCGTGGCGCAAGGAGGACAAGCCGTTCGCGGGCGTGCTCGACTCGGTGAAGCGGATGATGGAGAATGCGGAGAGCGAGGAGCGGCGCGCGAAGTTCGAGGCGTACCAGAACGACCGGACGTGCCCGGACTGCCGCGGCGCGCGCCTGCGCCCCGAGTCCCGCGCCGCCACCGTCGCGGGCAGGACGATCGTCGACGTGATGGCCATGCCCGTGAAGGCGTCGTGGGCGTTCTTCCGGCAGCTCCTCGACGGGGCCCTGGGGAAGGCGGCGGACGCCCCCGGCGGCCTCGCGCCCGTCAAGGACGTCCTCAAGGAGATCGTCAAGCGCCTCGGCTTCCTGAACGACGTGGGGCTCGACTACCTCACGCTCGACCGCGCGAGCGCGACGCTCTCCGGCGGCGAGATGCAGCGCATCCGCCTCGCCTCGCAGATCGGCAGCGGCCTCGTCGGCGTCCTCTACGTCCTCGACGAGCCGACGATCGGCCTCCACCCGCGCGACAACGAGAAGCTGATCGCGATGCTCCGCGCGCTGCGCGACCGGGGCAACACCGTCGTCGTCGTGGAGCACGACGGCGAGATGATGCGCACCGCCGACTACATCGTCGACCTCGGCCCCGGCGCCGGGCGCGAGGGCGGCCGCGTGATGTACCAGGGCGACTACGACGGCCTCCTGAAGGCGAAGACGCTCACCGCCGACTACCTGGCCGGCCGCAAGGCGATTGCTTCGCCCCCGCCCCCCGCACCCAGGGCCGCGGCATCCACCAAGACCCGCTTCCTTACCCTCTCCGGCTGCACGGAGCACAACCTCAAGGACATCACGGTGCGGATCCCGCTCGGGGCGTTCACCGTGGTGACGGGCGTGAGCGGCAGCGGCAAGTCGACGCTCATCGACGAAACGCTCAAGCGCGAGCTGATGCGCCGCTTCTACAAGGCGAAGGCCGTGCCGGGGGCGTTCCGGAAGCTGACGGGCGCGGAGCACGTCGACAAGGTGATCGAGATCGACCAGAGCCCCATCGGGCGCACGCCGCGCTCGAACCCGGCGACCTACGTGGGGTTCTTCTCGGAGATCCGCGAGCTGTTCGCGAAGACCGAGGGGGCGAAGGCGCGCGGGTACGGCCCGGGCCGCTTCAGCTTCAACGTGAAGGGCGGGCGGTGCGAGACGTGCGGCGGCGACGGCGTAAGGAAGCTGGAGATGAGCTTCCTCCCCGACGTCTACGTGACGTGCGAGCAGTGCGGCGGACGGCGCTTCAACAAGGAGACGCTGGAGGTCCGGTACAACGGCCGGACGATCTCCGACGTCCTCGACATGACCGTGGCGGAGGCCTGCGAGTTCTTCGCGAAGGTGCCGCGCCTCGCGGCGAAGCTGAAGACGCTCGTGGACGTGGGCCTCGGCTACATCGGCCTCGGGCAGCAGGCGACGACGCTCTCCGGCGGCGAGGCGCAGCGCATCAAGCTCGCCGCCGAGCTCTCGCGCCGCGCGACGGGGCGCACGCTCTACCTGCTCGACGAGCCGACGACGGGCCTCCACTTCGACGACGTCGCCAAGCTCATGCAGCTGCTCCTCAAGCTGCGCGGGAACGGGAACACGGTCGTCGTGATCGAGCACAACGTGGACGTGATGAAGTGCGCGGACTGGATCATCGACCTCGGGCCCGGCGGCGGCGACGCCGGCGGCCGCCTCGTCTGCGAAGGCCCGCCCGCCGCGGTCAGGCGCTGCCCCGAAAGCCTCACCGGCCGGTTCCTGTAGGGCGGCGCGGTTTCTGTAGGGCGGCGCGGGTACGGGTGGGCGCACGGTTTCTGTAGGGCGGTGCGGGTACGGGTGGGCGCGCGGGAGGGACGCGCTTGTCGCGTCCGCCGTGCGTTCGGTCGCGACAAGCGCGACCCTCCCGTGTTGCGTCGGCGCGCGAAGTACCCGCGCCGCCCTCGGCGCGTGGCGTCGGCGCGCGTCCCTCCCCTGCGCGTGGCGTCGGCGCGCGCCCCTCCCGTGTTGCGTCGGCGCGGGTACGAGTGGGCGCACGGAGGGACGCGCTTGTCGCGTCCGCCGTGCGTTCGGTCGCGACAAGCGCGACCCTCCCG
>CAVEVC010000161.1:0-21457 GCA_963618935.1 Clostridiales bacterium CCNA10
CCCAAAGGCAACGACTTTTTTAGTCACATCACGCCATCGCCATTGCATGGCAGTGAAATCGTTCATCATATTGAAAATGGTGTTCCTTCATCAAGCCCTCAACGGAATGCGAGATTTCGCTTCGGAACGTTCCGACGTGAAATCCTGCACGCTCAGGAAGACGTGACGGAGAGTAGATGCGACGGAAATGCGATGGGAATGTGGTCGAGATGTGGTCGGAACGTGCGGGGCATACACGTCCCCGACCTCCTTCCGTATCGCCCGCAGGGCGTTTCCGTGTGTTCAGTGCTTCTAGACGGGGGTGGGAGTGGCAGAGGGGGTGGGGCGCGCGATTTCGCTTCGGAACGCTCCCGAAGGGAGGGGTACAACTTGTTGCGATCGCGTCTCTCTCTACAATTCTACCCTCTACACGGCCAAACACTCAATATCTACTGCTTCGGCAATTAATTGTGTCGATTCCGTTGGGAGGGCGGCTGTCCCCAGCCGACAGATGGGAAGGCGGCTGTCCCCAGCCGCCGTATTTGCGGCGCGTGAGGACACGCGCCCTCCCGCACGATCAATCCATCTTGCTGCCGCTTCTAATCCATTTTGTTGCCTCTTCCATAGATCCGGCAACGGGACAGGACGATTTTGGCCGCAAAGAACGAAAAGACCGCAAAGGTTTTGTGAATTTTGCGTTCCTTGCACTCTAGGACAACGGGACAGGACGATTTTTGCCGCAAAGAACGCAAAGACCGCAAAGTTTTTGTGAATTTTGCGTTCCTTGCACTCTAGGACATACGTTTTGCGTTCTTTGCGGATCGCAATATTCGATTGCCGAAGCAAGGGCAACTTGCCGAAGCAAGGGCAACTTAAAAAAGTCGAAGCCGCGCTGCGGCGGCCTCATCGTCAAAATGGTTGTGGGAGGTGGATTCGAACCACCGAAGGCGTGAGCCAGCAGATTTACAGTCTGCCCTCGTTGACCGCTTGAGTATCCCACAATAAGTGGTGCTCGGGGCGGGACTCGAACCCGCAAGGATCTCTCCACATGCACCTCAAGCATGCGTGTCTGCCAATTTCACCACCCGAGCAGGCGTGAAAACGGGAAACAGTTTACCAAACGCGCCGAGACCGCGCAAGGGGGAAAATCGTGAAAAAATTTCCACGATTTTCATTGACGGTCGAGCGGGGGGGTATACTACCTGTGCGTTTCATCGGAAAAGGCTTCAGCGCTTCACTCAACCAAAAGGAAAGGAACGGACATGGGCAGAATGGGAAGAATCGCGTGGACGTGCGCGGCCGCGGCGGGGCTGTGCGGCCATGCCGCGACGACGCACACGCTCTACGTCGCGGCGGGCGCCGCCTACGTGGCCGCCCGGTCGTCCACCGCGATCACCGGCACGCCCACCCTTTCCGAAGCGGCCGCGCGCATCTTCTCCCTCGCCAACACGGGAAAGGCGCTCGTCCTCACCGTCAAGGACAACGTCATCGACGTCGCCTCCCGCGCCCCGCTGGCGGAAGGCGCGGACGCCGCCGCCGCGAACGCGGCGGCCTGGGCGGCGCTCTGCAGCGACGTGGGCGGCACGGACAACCTCGTCTTCGCCTTCCGCGCGGGCGACTGGTCCTTTGGCGACGCCCTCGACGCGACCGCCTGCACGGGCGCGAACACGACGTTCTGGGGGACAGGCCCCGCCTCCATCCTCCGCTCCTCCCTCCACCTCGGCGCCGCCACGGGCGTCGCCGTGCGCGGGCTGAAGTTCGCCGCCCTCGCCGGCCCCGCCGTGGTCGCCGTGCGGACGGACGGCCTCGTCCTCGCCGGCTGCGCGCTCGACGGCGTGGCGGGCGCGTACGCGGACGGCGCGACGCGCCTCCTGCTCGGCCCGGCCGCCGGCACGGTGCTGCTGCTACGCTGAACGGGGGCGGCCCCCGCGGTTCATCAGGAACGCCATCGCGGCGATGAGCGCGAAGCCGATCCAGCTGAATACGTCGGGGACCTGGCCGAACGCGAGATACCCCAGCAGCGCCGCGAAGAGGATGTTCGTGTAGTCGAACACCGCGATGCGGCGCGGCTGGGCGCAGCGGTAGGCGGCCGTGACGCCGAACTGCCCGGCCGCCGCGCCCGCCCCCGCGCCGACGAGGATCCACACCTGCGCCGCCGTCATCGGATGATAGTCGAAGACGAGGAACGGCGCCGAGGCGCAGCAGGAGAAGGCGGAGAAGAAGAGGACAATGAACCGCCCGTCCATCTTCAGCAGCCCGAGCGCGCGCACGCAGGCGTAGGCGGCCCCCGCGCAGACCCCGCCCGCAAGCCCGCTCAGGGCCGGCGCGGGCGCCATCGCGCCCAGCCCCGGCTTCACCACGAACGCCGCCCCCGCAAGCGCCCCCGCAAGGCAGAGCGCCTGGCGCGGGGCGATCCGCTCCTTGATGAAGAGCCAGCTGAAGAACACCGTGAAGAACGGGGCGAGCTTGTTGAGCATCATCGCGTCGCCGAGGCCGATCTTCCCGAGCGCGTAGAAGTTGCCGAAGATGCCCGCCGTGCCGAAGACGGCGCGCAGCGCGAGGACCGTCCAGCGGCGCGCCGCCGGGCCCTCCCCGAAGGAGACGCGCCCCCCCGCCCGCAGGAAGAGCGCGAGCGCGATCACGAACGCCACCGCGTTGCGGAAGAAGCTCTTCTGGAACGCCGGGATCGCCTCCCCGTAGTCGTCCGCCATCCGGACGAACATCCCCATCACGGCGAAGCCGAACGCGGAGGCGACGAGGCAGAGCGCCCCCCTGAACGTGCGTTCACCTTCCATCGGGCCATCCATCTTCAAACGCGCGGGCCGCGGACGCGGAGCATCCGCGTCAGCGCTGTTCGACGAGCTGGGCGGCGAGGCGCACGAGTTCGGCGCAGGGGCGCTTTTTGTAGTAGGCCGCCGTGCGCGCCTCGGGCGCGCCGCCCTGCGTCGCGTTCGTCCCCGCCAGCAGGTCGCGGCAGACGAGCGACCCGCATGCCGCCTTGAAGCGCGCGCAGAGGTCCTGCACGTGCGGGTAGACGGCGGCCTTGTCGGGCCCGTGCTTGAGGCCCAGGACGAGCGTGGCGCCCGTCACGGCGCCGCACACCTCGCGCATGCGCCCCACGCCGCCGCCCAGGCCGGCGCTCACCTTCCGCGCCGTCTCGGCGTCCATGCCGAAATCCTCCGCGAACGCGCAGAACACGGCCTGCGAGCAGCAGAGGCCGCCCTTGAAGAGTTCAACCGCCTTGTCCGGCTTCTCCATGGTTCCGATTCTCCTTTCTTCTTTCTTCCGCCCCGTCCTACGCCCCCAGCCACGTCCAGAGGAAGAGCCCCGCCAGGGCGAGGCAGACGAGGAGCTTCAGGCCCGTCGCGACGACGAAGCCCACGAGCGTACCCACGCCGCCCGCGAGGGATTCCCGCAGCGTCCGCTTCGCGGCGAGCTCGCCGACCAGCGTGCCGATGAACGGGCCCAGCACGAGGAAGGCGAGGCAGACGAGCGCGCCTCCGACGACCGTCAGGAACGGGCTCGCCAGCAGGCCCGCGCAGACGCCCGCGGCCGACCCGACGAGGCTGCCCACCACGCCCGCGCGCGTACACTTGAACCGCTTCGCGCTCAGCGCGGGCACCACGTAGTCGAGAAGGCAGGCGGCCGCCACGAGCGCCGTCGCCGCGCACGTCGCCCCGACGGACGGCGGATGGTCCGTCGCGAACAGGAGGAGCAGCCCCCCATACGCGAGCAGCGGGCCCGGCAGGACCGGCAGCACGCAGCCGACGAAGGACCCCGCGAGCAGCAGGAGGCCGACGAGCGTCAGCGTCACGGACACGGCACGCCTCCCCCCGGCGCGCGCGCCGGCCGCGTCGGCGCCGGCGGCAGGTCCGTCGCGAACCCCGCGAGCGCGATGCCGTGGCGGTCCGCGTAGGCGACCGCCGCCTCCCGGTCGAGGAGGAGGAGGCGCCCCGCCTGGAAGGCGAGCGCGGAGACGCCGGCCGCCTTCATCACCTTGAGCGTCTTGAGCCCGACCACGGGGATGTCGAAGCGCATGTCGTGCCCCTCGCGCGCGCCCTTCACGAGCACGGCCCCCTTCCCGCCGAGCCGGCCGCCGCGCTTGATCGCCGCGTTCGTGCCCTCGAACGCCTCCACCGCCAGCACCATGCCGTCCTTCACGAGCACGGTCTGCCCCACGTCGTGCCGCCCGATGTCGCGCATGACGACGGCGCCGTGCGCGGCGTCGCGCCGCTCGCGGTCCGTGAAGGCGCGCGCGGTCAGCGTCCCCTCCCCCGGCAGGTGGCGCTCCATGAACGAGGAGGCGGGGAAGACGGGCACGCCCGCCCGCTCGAACTCGAAGGCGAGCTTGCCGTAGACCGTGTGCGCCGTCTTGCAGGGAAGGGACGCGAGCCACGCCTTCGTCTCGGCGTCGAAGCGGCTGCGGAAGAGCGAGAGCGGGCTGATCTGCCCCGCGAACACGGCGCCCTCGTACCCCTGCGCCGCCACCCACCGGAGGCCCGAGGCGATCTCGCCGATGCCGATCGTGTGGACATGGTCCGCCGCCCGGCAGGTCGCGCGCTCCGTCGAGCCCCGCACCGCCAGCACGTCCACCTGCGCGACGCCCGCCGCGCGGGCGCCCTCCACCACCAGGCGGGGGTAGGCGCCCGCGCCGGTGATGACGATCATGTTCCGTGGCGTAAACGTCATGTCCGCTCTCATTTCCTCTTGTAGAAGATGAAGGTGCCGGCCTCGATGGACTTCTCGTCCACCTTGTCGCCGGTCGTGATGCCCCCCCGGGGGCTGTAGTAGTAGGTCGTCGCGGCGTTCCACGCCGTCCCCGCGATCCTGTAGGGCGAGCACGTCGCGCTCACGGGGCCGCCGCGCGTGTAGCCCGGCAGCTTCGCGAGCGCGGCGAGGTCCTTCACGTCGTCGCCCATCTTCCCGATGTAGAGGTTCGCGGGCAGGGGGAGCGCCTGCGATGCGGGGGGGCGTGCCGCCTCGGCGGGCTTCGGGGCGGCGACGGCGGCGGGAGGCGTCGCGGGCGGGGCGGGCTTGGGCTTCGGCGCGGCGGGCTTCGCGGGCGCGGCGGGCTTCGCCGCGGCGGGCTTCGCGGCGGCGGGCTTCTTCGGGGCGGCGGCGACCTGCAGGCGGCCCTTCCCGTAGACGGCGGCCATCGTGTCCACGCCGCCGTAGAGGATGCTGTTCAGGTAGGCGTCGGCCTGGACGAGGCGCTTCGCGCGCACGTCGGGGTCGTAGGCCGGGCGCGCGCGCAGGCCCAGCTTCATGCGCACGCTCGGCATCGCGAAGAGCATCCCGCAGCGCTTGCGGCCGCGGTGCTTCTTCGGGTGCCAGGTGTTCGGCGCGCCGTAGGCGACGTGCGAATGGCAGACCACCTGCGCGTCCGCAATGCCGTATGCGCGCTTGAGGCGGGCGACGAGCTCCTTCAGCGCCTCCAGCTGGCGGAGGGGCATGGACTGGTCGTGACGCCCCACCACCTCGATGCCGATGGAGTATTCGTCGCACTCCTCCTTCGCGTTCCACATCGACCGCCCCGCATGGAACGCCTGGCGGTCCCGGTCGACGATGCGGTAGACCTCGCCCGTCTCGGTCACGCAGTAGTGCGCCTCGCCGCGCTCGCTGAGCTTGTTCAGCGCGCTCTTCGCGTGCGCCTCGGTCGTGTGGAGCACGATGAGGCGCGTCGCCTTGCGGAGCGGACGCTCCTTGTTGCGCGGCGAACGGTAGTCGTCCTTCAGCACGAGCGGCGCCGCCGCGCACGAGAGCGCCCAAAGGCCGAAGGCCCAAAGGACGAAGACGGGCGGCACCTGCAGCGCGAACACCGAGAACCTTGCACGCTAAAACGCCAACACGCTCAAACCTCAAACCTGAAGCCTAGATGTTAAGCGCCGTCCGGCTCCACGGCTCCTTGCCCGCGAGAAGCGAGGGGGTCGTCATCTCGGAGGGCACCGGGAGGCCGAGCAGTTGGAGGGCCGTCGGGGCGATCGCGGAGAGCTTCGCGAGCGGCGTGAGCTGCACGCCCGGGGCGTCCTTCGCCACGTAGAAGCAGTCCACGAGGTTGAGGGTGTGGCTCGTCTTCGTGAGGCCGCTCCGGTAGTCGACCATCTGCTCGGCGTTGCCGTGGTCCGCGAAGATGAGCACGTGCGCGTCCAGCTCCAGGAGGCGCGGCAGGATCCGGCCGATGCACTCGTCCGTGACCTCGACGGCCTTCGTGGCGGCCTTCTCGTCGCCCGTGTGGCCCACCATGTCGCAGTTCGCGTAGTTGACGACGACGAGGCCGTAGGGGTTGTCGGCCAGGCGCTTCAGCAGCTCGTCCGTCACGTTGTAGGCGTCCATCTCAGGATGGGAGGCGAAGGTGGCGGGGTCGAAGCGGCTCTTCACCTCCACCTGGTCCTCGCCCTCGGAGGGCGTCGTCGACTTGCCGTTGAAGAAGCTCGTGACGTGGCGGAACTTCTGCGTCTCGGCGAGGCGCAGCTGGCGGATGCCGGCCTTCGAGACGACCTCGCCGAGGAGGTTCGCCATGCCGCCGCCCGCGCCCATCGCGCCGAGGAGGTAGTCCTCGAACTCGTCCCAGTAGCGCGTGAAGCCGAGGAAGGCGACCTTCGGGCGCGCGCTGCGCGCGCCGGGGTAGTCGCCCGAGACGAACGCCTGGGTGAGCTGGATCGCGCGGTCCTGGCGGTAGTTCGTGTGCATCACGACGTCGCCGTCCTTCATGCCGGCGTAGTCGCCGATCACGTAGCACGGAATGTATTCGTCCGTCATCGGCGCGTTGTCGGGCGTCTTGCCTTCGGCATACTCCTTCTTGACGGCCTCCTCGATCGTCGCGGCCTTCTGGCCCTGGGCGGCGACGAGGCACTCGAACGCCTCGCTCGTGAGCTTGTAGTTCTTGGAGCGGTCCATGCCGTAGTAGCGGCCCATGGCGGTGCCGATCGTCGCGTGGCCGACGGCGGCGAGCTCCTGCTTCAGGCGCGCGACGTATTCGAGCGTCGAGCGCGGCGGCGTGTCGCGTCCGTCGAGGAACGGGTGCACCACGATCTTCCCCTCCGGGAACTCCTGGCGCGCGCGCTTCATGAGCTTGAAGAGGTGCTCCTGGTGGGCGTGGACGCCCTCGTCCTGCAGGAGGCCGAGGAAGTGGAACTGCGAGTTGTTCTTCTTCCACTCCGCGATCAGCTTCTGCCACTTCGGGCTCTTGAAGAGCGCGCCCGAGGAGAGGCCGTCGTCGATGCGCTTGAGCTCCTGCACGACGATGCGCCCGGCGCCCATGTTGAGGTGGCCGACCTCGGACGACCCCTGGTAGCCGTCCGGCAGGCCCACGGCCTCGCCGCAGCAGTTCAGCAGGCAGTGCGGGTAGCGCGCCCGGATCTGGTCGATGACGGGCGTCTTCGCCGTCGCCACCGAGTTCCCGTCGGGGCGCGCGTTCACGCCCCAGCCATCGCGGATGATCAAGACAACTGGTCTCATGTTCGTTTCCTTTTCTTTCAGTCGCTTCTTTAGGTCGCTTCGCTTTAAGTGGTTAAGTGGTTAAGTGGTTAAGTGGTCCTTCGCGGGAGGGACGCAATTCATTGCGTCCGCCGTCCTCATTTGCCGCTGAAGAATCGGATGAGCTTCTGGGCGTGCGCGGCGCAGGCGTCCACCACGGGGTCGTAGAACTTGTCCACGGGGACGAACCGGCCGTCGAGGCGGTCCAGCTCGGCGCGCGTCGCCTTGAGGTAGGCGTCCATGAACTCCGTCGCGATGTTGACCTTCGCGATGCCGGCCTCCACGGCGCGGCGGACGTCGGCGAGGGGCGTGCCGGAGCCGCCGTGCAGCACGAGCGGCACGTCCGGCAGCGCGTCCGCGATCGCCCGGCAGCGCGCGATGTCGAGCTTCGGCTCGGCCTTGTAGTAGCCGTGCGCCGTGCCGATCGAGACGGCGAGGGCGTCGACGCCGGTCGCCCGCGCGAAGTCGACCGCCTCCTGCACGTCCGTCAGGGCCGTCTCGTCGCCCTGCGCGACGTGGCCGATCTCGCCCTCGCACGTCGCGCCCACCGCGTGCGCGTACTGCGCGACGAACGCCGTGTCCTGCACGTTCTTCGCGAACGGGTCGCGGCTGCCGTCGTACATCACGGACGTGTAGCCCCACGCGAGGGCGTCCTTCGCCTGCCTGACCGTGGCGCCGTGGTCGAGGTGCAGCGCCACGGGCACCTTCGCGCGCGTCGCGAGCCGCTGGAGCATGCCGCAGAGGTCGTAGGCCTTCTCGCTGTCGAAGAGGCGCATGTAGAGCTGGATGACGACGGGCTGGCCCTCGGCCTCGGCGGCCTGGAGGACCGCCCGGGAGAGTTCGTAGTTCGCGGTGTTGAACGCCCCCACGGCGCGCTTCTCCTTCCGCGCATCGGAGAGCATGTCCTTCATGTTGACGAGAGCCATTTCGCCTGTCCTTTCAATTGAAACCGAGAAGCGGCAATTGTACCGCAATCGGCGGCGAAACGCAACCTCCCGGCGCGGAAACCGGCGCGGCGGGAGGCGGCGGGAGGCGGGCGGCGGCGGCGGGGCGCGGCGGATCAGCGGAGGATGATCTGCGTGCCGAGGGCGTGGAGGACCGACCACGTGCCGCCCTCGCGCACGAACCGCCACGCGCCTTCAAGCCCCAGCACCGCGGCGAAGCCGCCCGTCACCCCGCCCTGCACGACGAGGGCCGCATGGCGGCGGTTCCCCTCCAGGTTGAGGTGGTTGCGCACCTCGGCCGTCGCCGCCTCGCCCAAGACGAGGCTTCCCGTCACCACGAGCGGCGTCAGCGACGTGCCGCCCCGGGCGTCCACGACGAACGGGCCGTTCAGGCCCAGATCGCCCGCGAACGTCCCGCCTCCGCCGCAGAGCGACAGCGCCGCCCCGTCCGCGAAGACGGCGGGCGCGGACGGGAGGGCGCCCGTGCCGGACGCGATCCACTTGCGCGTGAGGTACCCCTCCACCGCCGCGTATTCGTCGTCCGTCAGCGCCCGCTCGTAGCAGATCATCTCGCCCACCCACTGCTTCGCGCCGCGGTCGGTGTTGTTGCGGTTGAGCCCGTGGTAGTTGTAGAGGCGCGCGCTCTCCAGGTCCTGCCGGGCGTCGTCCAGCCGGAAGGAGAGGAGGAAGACGTCGCTTCCCAGCTCGTGCTCGGTGGTCATCGTCACGAGCGGGATGTCCGAGCCGTTGATGCGCAGCGTGTCGCCGGGCACGGCGGGCGTGACGAGGGAGAGCGAGGTGATGCGGCCGGTCGACGTCTTGCCGCTGAACCGGTACTCGACGTCCTGGTTCCAGATGCCCCACGGCGCGCCCATGTCCATCTGCTCGCCGTCCAGCTTGGCGACGAGGAAGAACGTGCGCGCATGGACCATCGCCGTGGACTTCATGATCTGCTCCGTGGCGGTGAAGTGGACGGCCGGCTTGCCGTTCAGCCCCGTCGGCTCGTAGGCGTGCGGCGCGGCGGAGGCGTAGTTCCCGAGCTTCGTCTCGGCCGTGTATTCGAACCCCGCCGCCGTGGAGGCCGCGCGCGAGAGCCAGTTCGTCACCTCGCCCGCCTCGTTCATGAGCACCGTCTCCGCCCGCCCGGCGTCCAGCCAGTAGCCAAGGCCGTCCGTCGGGATCGCCTCCGCATAGGCGCCGACCTGCGCCCCTTCGCCCTCCAGCCGCAGGTCCGCGCCGGCCTGCACGGCGACCTTCAGCTGCGCCGCGCCGCCCGTGACGAGCTTCACCGCGCCGCCGACCGTGCCGCTGAAGGCCGTCTCCCCCGTCACGCGCAGCGTGGCCGCGCGGGCCGCCGTGTTCGTGATCGCGCCCTCGCCCGTCAGGGCGGCGACCGTCACGTCGGCCCCGTGCAGGTCGAGCGTCGCGCCGGCCCGCAGCGCCAGGCTCGTCCCGGCGGCGAGCGTGGGCGGCACGCTCTCCGGCGCCGCGTGGCACGCCGCGCCCCGCCACTTCACAGACAGGTAGTTCTCGACGCGCTGGCGCTCGGCCGCCGTGAGGACGCGGTCGAAGGCGATGACCTCGCAGACGTCGGCCGCCACGGCCCGATAGTAGGACTTGTCGCCCGCCGCATAGGCCGAGTAGAGGCCGAGGGAGGGGCGGAACGTCGCGTAGGACCCGGGGCTGTCCGTCCGGTCGTAGGCGTGGAACTGCGTCAGCACCTGCACGTCGCCGAAGTTGAAGGCGGTGTTGTCCTTCCCCTGCACGCCGTCCTTGTAGAGGATGCCGTCCGTGTTGTACTTGTACGCCGAGACCGTGTGGTTCCAGCCGCCGGCCGTGCTCGTAAACCCGGGGTTGACGCGCAGGCCGTTGTCGGCGTTCATCCGCCCGAAGAGGCCGCCGAACGGGAGGCAGCATTTGTTCACGCGCGTGACGATGAAGACGCTGCGCTGGGTCGCGTCCGCCGTGCCGGCCAGCGCCTCGTGGTCGTCCGCCGTCAGGTTGTTGAAGGTGACCACGTCGTGCCCGTTGATCTTCTTCTCGCGCGTGTAGGTGGGCGTGGGGTAGACCTCCGTTCCGTTCGGTCCCGTGTAGGTCCCGGCGGCGAACGCGTAGTCGCCCACGACAGACCGCCAGGCCGTCACGCGCCCCGTCTCGTCCACGTCCACCGTCTCGGGCTTCGAGGCGTCCAGCCAGTAGGCGATCGACGGCGACTCGAGGATGTCGCCCTCCAGCCGCAGCGTGCCGCCCAGCACCGTCGTCGGGCCGGTATACGCCTTGGCGCCCACGAGCGTGACCGTGTTCGCGCCCGTCTTCGTGAAGCCCAGGCGCCCCGCCGCGCCGTCGCGCATCGCGGCGTTCAGCGTGAAGTCCGCCGCGCCGCCCGCCTTGAACGTGACACCGTCGGCCGCCGCGTAGACCTCGCCCTGGCCGGCGGAGTTGACCCACGCGACCTCGCCGAAGTCCGCCTCCGCGCCCACGCCGATCGACGAGCACGCCTTGGTCGTCGTCACGGTGTCCACCGACGTCTTCGCGAACGCGACCGGCCCCGTGAAGGCCACGTCGCTGTATTCGAGGGAGACGGCCTGCGAGGACGTGCTCGTGATCGCGTTCGCGACCGTCTGCTGCGCCAGCCCCGGCGCGAAGACGAGCCGCCCCGCCGTCACCGTCACGGGCCCCGTCCCCAGGCTGTCTCCGCGCGCCGCCGTCACCGTCGGCGCCCCGCCCGCCGCGTTCGCGTGGTTCGAGACGCGCAGCCCGCCCGAGAAGGTGTTGGCCGCGTTCAGCGCCACGCTCCCCGTGCCCGTCAGCGCCAGGAGCCCCGGGCCCTCGACGGCGCCGTTCAGCACGACCTGCACGCCGGACCCCGCCACGTTGACAAGCGTCTCGTCCTCCAGCGTCGTCGTGCCGTTGAAGACGGTCTTGCCCGCCGCCGCGTACAGCGCCCCCAGCCCGTCGCCGCCGTCGCACCGGTAGCCCTGCGGTCCGTAGCCTGAGAAATGGAAGCGCTGGTCAAGCGTCAGTCCATTCGACATGAGCTGCGCGCTGAAGGGCTGGCGGTTGCCCCGGATGTAGACCTCGCCGCCGGCGGGCAGAAAGCCAGTCGTGCCCCCGAGCAGCCACAGCCGGGCGTTGTAGACGTAGGTCGGCCCCGTCCAGCCGGCGACATTCCCCTTCATCTGGTAGAGCGCATAGGCGGCGTTCTTGTTGCCGGGCACCGTCCGCGAGGCGAACGTGACGCCCTGCGTGCCGGTGATGCGGGTCTGGACCACCAGGCCCCGCCCCTGGCCGTCCGTGGGCGTGCTCTTCCAGATGATGCCGGGCGCGTCGCCGAACGCGAGCGTGCCCGCGCCCGAAAACGCCGTGTAGGCCGAGCCCGTCTCCTGCTCGCTGAAGATTACGCCGGCGGGGGCGGCGCCGTCGCCGACCGTGAGCGTCACGCCCTCCGCGATCGACAGGTTCGCGCGGTTGTCGACGAGCAGCCCCTTCACCTGCCTGTCCGCCTCCACGGCGTAGGTCCCCGCCGAGGTCGCGGTCGTCGCGTAGGCGATGTCGTCCGCCCCCGCCTCCGCAAGCGGCTTCATGAGCGCGTCGTCCGTGCCGATGGGCTGCAGGCCCGCCTGCGCGTCGTATTTCGCGAAGCGGAACGGCGCGCCGTAGGCCGTCCAGTCGCGCATCACGAGGCGCGGGTCGACGCGCCCCTTCGCATCCGCGGGATTCGTCCCGAAGAGCAGCTTCCCGGCGGCGCCGTCCGTCGCCGTGAAGGCCCCGTTCGAGACAACGGCCGCGCCGCCCGCCGCAAACGTGAGCGCCGGAGCGGTCAGGTCCACGCCGTCCGGCAGCGAGAGCTGCCCCGCGCCCGGGCCCACGTGCAGCGCACCGCCCAGCGCCCCCTCCGCGCGCGGCTCGACGACGCCGCCCGCCAGCTCCAGCGCCACGTCGTCGCCCGTCAGGACCCTCCCCTCCGTCGTCGCCGTCCGGGCGAGAAGGAGGCCGTCCGCCGCCTTGAAGGACGCGAAGTTCTCGACCGGGCGCGCCACGTCGATCGTCCCCGCCCCGCGCTTGGCGAGCGCGTTGTCGCCCGTCCCCCGCAGCGTCAGCGCAAGCTTCTGCGGCTGGCGCCCCGAGTTGTTCACCGCCGCCGTCGCCTCCGGGCGCACGTCGTCTGAGGCGATGAACGCCTCGCCCGTCATCGTGATGTCGTTCCCGACGAGGTAGTCCCCCCAGCCGTTGTAGTAGGAGGCCCCGCAGCTCGCGAAGTCAAGCCCCCGCAGGACAAGCCCCTGCACGTCCTGCTTGAAGCCCTTGAAGCACGCGCCGCCGAACGTCGCCACGCCGCCCTCGCCCGCCACGGCGCTCCCGGCCCACAGCCGCGCATTGCTCCAGGCGTAGGAGCCCGCGTCGTAGTGCGCGGCGCCAAACCACGTGCGTCCGTCCACCGCGTCCCCGCAGCAGACGCCCCCCAGCGTACACGCCATGCCCGCAATTCCATAGACGATCTTCTTCATGCTCGACCTCCTTGTTTCCGTTTTTGCCTCTGTTTTCCGTTTTCCCGTCAATCCCGCCGCGCCGGCGCGGCTTCGCGCACGACCTGCCTGAGGACGACGGCCTTCTCCTCCGGCAGGTCGAACGTGTTCGCGTCGAGCGCGAGCCCCGTGCAGCACTGCACCTCCAGCCTGGCGCGCGGCCCCTTGAAGCGGCAGCCCGCGAAGACGATGTTGCGGTGGCACTCGTTCGTCGTCAGCATCTCGGGGTGGACGCCGTAGAAGACGCCGCAGTCGATGAACGTGCAGTCCCGGAAGCGCACGTTGCGCGACGCGCCGCCCTCCAGCCACTGGTAGCTCGGCCGCGACAGGACGCCGACCGACTCCAGCCGGTCGAACGTGCAGCCCACCACCTCCCCGTAGGAGGCGTTGGAGATGAACCCGCGCGCGCGGTTCGGCCCGAACCGGCAGGCCTCCACCCGGAATCCGCTGCCGGCCGCGTTCATCGAGACGAACAGCGTCCCCGGCTTCAGCGTGGCGATGCGCAGAAGGGCGACGGCGCGGCCGCCCATCCGTTTCCCCAAGCGCCCCGCCGTCAGGTGGCAGGATGTGCGGGAGGACGCGGCGGGGGCGCGCAGGGGGCTACGAGACATCCCCCCCCCCCCCCCCCCCCTATTTTCGTCGAAGACGCCAAGGACGCACCACCCGTCAACGTGGTGCCCGATCCCGTAGGCCGTCATGTCAGTTGCTTCCCGCTGCATAACAAAACAATTTTCGCTCGCTGGCGAGAGGATAGCACAACAAACGGATTCCGTCAAGGGGGCCGGGAAAGACGGCGGCGGGGGGGGGGGCGGAGCGGTGTCGCGGCGGCGGCGCGGCGGCGTCTCCAGGCTCGTCAGGCGCGCGAACCGGCGTGCCGCCGCTGCGCCCACGTGCCGAGAAGATGCGCGATCTCGGTGAAGCGGGCGTAGGCGGCGGAGAGGGTGCGGACGGCGGCAGGATCTGGCCGCGTCACCTCGGCGGACCCGGCGGCGGTCGCCGCGTCCACGATGCCGAAATCCCGCCACACGCCCGTCCCGACGCCCGCGAGCGCCGCCGCCCCCAGCGCCGCGCACTGCTGCCCGATGGGGTTCCGCGCCACGGGCAGGGCGAAGGCGTCCGCGTAGATCTGCCGCCACAACGCCGACTTGGCCCCGCCGCCCACGAGGGCCAGCGGAGGCGTCAGCGCCGCCTTGTCCGAAAGTTCGACGAGGGCCGTCTTCAGCCCGAACGCAATCCCCTCCATCACGGCGCGCACGAGGTCGCCCCGCGTGTGCCGGAGGTCGAGGTTGACGAAGGCGCCGCGCAGGTCCGGCGACACGTCGAGCGCGCTTCCGCCCGCGAGCGAGGGGTTGAAGAGAAGGCCGTGCGCGCCCGCGCCGGACGTCGCCGCAAGGCGGTCCATCTCCGCGAAATCGAGCCCCAGGACGTCCCGCAGCCAGGCGTGGCTCGTCCCCGCGCTGAAGATCGCGAGCGCGCTCACGTACTGCCCCGGCACCACGTGGTCGAACACGTAGGGGCGCGTCCGCTCGTCGAGGACGGGCCGCGCGCCCGAAACGGCGATCCACGCGCTGGACCCCAGCGACGCATACGCCCGCCCCTCCCGGTACGCCCCCGCGCCGAGCGCCATGCATGCGTTGTCCACGCCGCCCGCCACCACCTTCACGCCGGGCGGCAGCCCCAGCTCCGCCGCCACGCCCGGCAGCACCTCGCCCAGGACCTGCGTCGAGGGGACGATGGGCGGGAAGAGCGCCGCCCGCGCGCCGCACGCCGCGATGAGGCCCGGATCGTACGCGCGCCGCGCGAGGTCGTAGGCGCCCGTGCCGCTCGCGTATGAGGGGTCCGTCGCCCTCACGCCCGTCAGGCGGAAGTTGATCCAGTCCTTCGTGCCGAGAACCGTGTCCACGCGCTCGAACCACGCCGGCTCGTGTACGCGGAACCACATGAGCTTGCAGACCGGGTAGAGCCCCGGCGGAAACCCGCAGCCGGTCTTCCTGTACCACCGCGCGTCCGCCCCGAACGCCGCCGCCTCGGCGGACGCGCGGGCGTCGCTCCAGATCGGCGTCGCCTCGCGTAGGAGGAGCCCCGCCGCATCCACCGGCACCACGCCAAGCGAGTGCCCCGAGACGCCGATCGCCGTGACGGCGGAGACGTCGCCCAGCGCCCGCGTGGAGGCGACGACGGCGCGCCACCAGTCCGCCGGGCGCTGCTCGCGCATCCCCTCCCCCGGGAACAGCGTCTCGTACCCCGCAAAGGCGTCGCGCACGCACGCGCCCCCCTCGTCGAACAGCGCGGCCTTGATGCCGCCCGTCCCGAAGTCGTAGGCCAGCACGGCCGGCCGCGCGCGCGCGCTCATGCCCGCGCCGCCTCCTCCAGGATCGCCCGCGCCGTCTTCACGCCGATGCCGAAGCGCCGCGCGCCGGCCGCGTAGAGCGCGCGCAGCGTCTCCAGCGTGCGCACGCCCCCCGCCGCCTTGACGCCGCAGCGGTCCCCCACGGCGCGCTTCATCAGCGCGCACCGCGCCACGCTCGCACCCGTCGGCGCCCAGCCCGTGCCGGTCTTGACCCAGCACGCCCCCGCGTCGGCGCACCAGGCCGCCGCGCGCGCGATCTCCTCGTCCGTCAGCCAGTGGCATTCGAGGATCACCTTCACGGGGCGGCCGCCCGCCGCCGCGACGACGGCGGCGACGTCGTTCTTGTAGGCCCGCTCGTCGCCCGCCTTCAGCCAGGCGATGTTGTTGACCATGTCCACCTCGTCGCAGCCAAGCCCCACCAGCTCCTTCGCCGTCTCGGCCTTGACGCGGGTCGTCTCCGCCCCGCCGGGGAAGCCGCTCACCGAGGCGAGCTTCACGCGCGTGCCGCCGCCCAGGCACGCGCGCATGTAGGGGACGTGCGCGGGGAGGCAGAAGACGGCGGCGACGGCGAACTCCCGCGCAAGCGCGCAGGCGGCCTCGATGTCCGCCCGCGTGGACTGCGCCTGCACCGCGCTCACGTCCATCATCCCGGCGATCTCCGCAACCGTCATCAGAGCGCCCCCTTCAGGATTTCGGCCAGCATTTCCTCCGTGACCGGCGGATGCGAGGCGAGGACGCCCGCCGCGTTGAACGAGACCGTCTTCACGTCCGCGACGATACCGGGGATGTCCGCCTCCGTCACGCCCTTCTCGCCCAGCGTCGTCGGCACGCCGCAGCGCGCGATGAACGCCTTGAAGTCGGCAATGGACATGATCTCCCGCTCGAAGCGTTCGTAGGGCGCGGGCCGGAGGCGCTTGAAGTAGGCCATCCAGGCGGGCATCACGATGCCGAGCGACGAGCCGTGGTTGATGCCGTGGCGGGACGTGAGCACGTGACCGACCTGGTGCATCGGCGTCCAGGCATCGCCCGGCGAGGCCCAGCCGTTGAGGCCGCACGTCGCCGCCCACATCAGTTCCGCACGCGCGTCGGCGTCCGTCGGGTTCGCAAGGACAAGCGGCAGGTTCTTCACGATCGTCTTGACGACGCCCAACTGGAATTCGTGCAGGAGGTCGCTCTTCTCCTGTCCGTTGACGAAGATTTCAAGGACGTGGCTGATGGCGTCAATCGCCCCGCAGGCCGTCTGGAACGGCGGCAGCGTGTAGGTCAGTTCAGGGTCGAGGACCGCCGTCTTCGCGAACAGGCAGTCCGCCCAGATGTAGCTCTTCCGCCGCCGGGCCGTCGAACTCACGACGGCGCACATGTTCATCTCGCTGCCCGTCGCCGGCAGGGTCGGGACGAGGAGCAGGGGAAGCGCCGCCTCGGGCGGCTGCGCCGTCACATTGGAATGGCTTGCGTACACCATGTTCCAGAGGTCGCCGTGCGTGTAGAGGCAACCCGCCGCGATGGCCTTCGCGGCATCCATCGCGCTACCCCCTCCCACGCCGACGACGAGGTCGGCCCCGAACGCCTTCGCCGCCTCCACGCCGCGCGCGACCATCTCGATGGGCGGGTTCGGCGTCACGTCGAGGAACTCCTGCGCGGCGACGCCGGCCGCCGCCAGCAGCGCCCCGATCTTCGCCAGCGTCCCGGCGACGCTCCCGTCGCCGTAGCTGACGACAAGCGCCCGTTTCCCGAGCTTCCGCGCCTCCGCGCCCGTCTCGGCCAGCGTTCCCGCGCCGAAGAGCACACGCACGGGGTTCTGATAGGTAAAGCCGTTCATGCTTATGTCGTTCTTTCCTTTCGTATTCCATTCCTTCACCTGGAAGATCCATCCGCGGACGGCGCGGGGCCGTCAGCGGAAGACGAGGACCGTGCCGGTTGCCTGCCAGGCGATGAGGCGATTGTTCTCGAAGACGACGTTCACGGAACGCGGAAGGTCCGAGGACGGGACGAACTTCAATGTGCCGTCCGTCACCGTGACCCCGGACAGGTCGGCGAGCAGGGTCCGGCGCGCCGGGACGGCTCCCGCCAGCGCAACCTCCACCGTCGCCGCCTCGACCGTGCCGGTCGCCGTCGCGCCCAGGAGGGGGTCGTCCAGATCGAAGTCCCAGCCATTGGCAACCAGCGCCGTCCAGTCCCGCACGCGCCAGGGGCAGGAGGCGGCGTCCGCGCGGTGGAGGACCACGTGGTTGTTCGTGACGTAGGTCGTGGGGTCGACGGCCCACCGGCCGCCGCGGATCGCGAGCGTCCCCATTTGGGAGGCGGCCGATCCCGAGGCGAGAAGGGCCGTACATGTGTTCGTGCCGTCGCCGACGACCGCGAGCGACGATCCCGTCCCGCCCGCGCCCCAGTCCACCAGGCAGGCGGCCGAGACGGACGCCCCGTCCAGCACGCACGCGACGTCCGTCCCCGTCAGGCGGAAGGCGCTGGTTTCGCCGCTCTCCGCGCGCCCGACGACGCGATGGCCGTCAAAGGCAAGCGTGAGCGGACTGGCCGTGCCGCCTGGAACGTCCACCGTGTGCGCGATGTCCGCGAGCAGCCGCACCGTGCCGCCAAGGGCCTGCGCGGCGCGCAGGGCCGCGTTGACGTTCGTGTGGACCAGGCCCGCACGGACGGCCTCGCGCGTCCACGTCGCCGTCTCGGCGTCCGGATAGACCGCATAGGGCATGGAAATCCCCCGGAAAGTCTGACCCTCCTCGTAGAACGCCGTCGCGCCTTCGGCGATGGCCGGCGGGTGGTTGGCGAGCGACGTCGCCAGGGGGTTCTTCTCGAAGCGCCCGCCGGAGATGGTGATGCGCGTCCCCACGTCCGGATTGTCCCTCGTGCCATTCCGCCAGTCGCCAAACGCATGATGCCCGCCCCGCACGTTCAGCGCGGCGGTGGCGTCGCTGCTCGCGAAGACGCTGGTCAGGACAAATGTCCGGTCGTAGAGGTTGACAACCGTCCCCGATGGACCGAACAACGTGCAGTAGCCCTTCAGCGTGCAGTCCGCCACGTTGACGACCGCGCCGCTGCCGCCCAGGTGGAAGATCGACGCCCACGACGTTCCCTCGAGAATGCCGCCCCCGCCGTCCACGTCGAGCGTCACGCCCGACAGAATCTTGAGGAAGTCGCCGCCTGTGTTGGCGAGCGTGAAGCCGTTCAGGTCGAGCGTCATGCTGCGCGGCACCTCGTAGAAGGAACCGGACGCGGTGTAGGACACCAGCATCTTCACGCGCCCGCCTTCCGGGCAGGCGGCGATGGCGTCCAGGACCGTCGTGCAGCCGTTCGTCGCGGCGCCGTCGGCGGAGAGGACGAGGGCGCCATGTCCGTAGGTCGGGCGCGTTGCCGCTTCCGCCGTCGGGAGGACCACATAGCGGCAGGCGAGGCCCTCGACGACGGCGTCCTCGCAGACCTGCACGTACCCGGACGGCAGGCCGTCCGTCACGTCGAAGCTGAAGCGCCCGCCCGTCGCGACGATCCGCGCTTCGGTGGCATCGCGCACGGCGTCCCGCGCCTCCTCCACCCGGTAGGCGCCGCCCGAAACGGCGACCGTGCCCTTGCTCCCCGACGCGAAGAAGAAGGCCGGCGCCGCGCGGCAGTCCGCCAGTTCGACCTGGGTGTACGCGCCCGTGCAGACGACCTGCGCCGCGAGCGTGCAGTTCGTGAAGGCGACGGCCTCGGCAGGCGCGCCGGACACGGACGACAGCAGCACGTCGGCGGCCTCGCAGCGCCCGCCCTTCACCGTCATCCGCGCGGCGCCGCCCGGCGGCGCGAAGAGCGCGCCGCTTCGGGGACGGCTCAGCGCATGGCCGGCCAGGTCCAGGGTCAGCGCCGTGTCCCAGGCAAGCGGATACGCCGCCGTGCAGTCCGCCAGCAGGGTGACGACGCCGCCAGGCGCGCAGGCGGCAAGGGCCGCGTCCACAGACGCGCAGCCGCGCACCTCGCCGTCCGCACACGTCACGGTCGCGACGCCCCGCTCGCCGTCGGCCGCCTCGCGGACGCGATAGGCGCAGGCCACGCCCTTGACCTCATGGGCCACCTTCTCCACCACGTAGCCCGGCGCCACGACGGCGGTGGGGTCCTGGACGAAGCTGCCGCCCCGGACCTCACTGCGCTTCCCCGCGTGGATCTCCGCCTTGCCGTCGCCGATCTTGAAGATATTGCCCTTCACCACGCCGCCGCGGACAATGCAGCGGGAGCCGGCGGAGCGGGAGTTGAACACCGCCAGGCCGCCCCAGGACGGGGTCGTCTCGCTGCAGCCCTCCAGCACCTCAAACGTGCCGCCGTTTCCCGTCCAGGGCGCATAGAGGACGCAGTTCCCGGAGAAGGCGACGTTGGAGACGCTGACCGTGTAGGATCCCGTCGCGTCGAAGAAGAAGCAGCAGTCCGCCGCCTTGATCTGTCCGTTGCGGAAGGAGAGCGTGCCAACCGCCTCCGTCGGGCAGATGAAGAACCCGCTCCTGTTGCTCAGCGTCTTGCCCGCAAGGTCGAAGGCGACGGACTTCGAGACCTCCAGTTTCTTCTCAACCGTGACGTCGCCGAGCAGGGTCAGCGTCTCGCCGCCCGAACAGGCCGCGAGCGCGGCCTCAAGCGACGCATACCGCGCCGCCTCCGCCCCGTCCGACGTCACCTCCACCACGTCCGCAGCGGACAGAACCAGCGAACACGCCGCGGCGACACAGGCGGAAAGTATTTTTTTTTCTTCATGGTGCCCTCAATTCTGATTTTGAGCGATCTTTCATGTGAGCGATCTTTCACGTGGACATCACGACCGTCGTGAACGTCACGACGGCATCGCCGACGCCGGGGACGATTGTAGCACGCGGCCGACCGCGCGGGCAACAGCGAAGAATTATAAATATCAAAACACACTTTCAAGATCGCGTCATCCGTGGTAGACTTGTCCGCCATGAAATCGCGCACCGTCCTCGTCCTGGTCCGCCCCGCCTCGCACGTCCGCATGTCGGCCATCGCCCGCTTCGCTCGGAAGCAGGGGTGGCATCTGACGTTTGCGGACCGCCTCTCCCGCCTTCCGGTCGGCTGGACCGGCGACGGCGCGCTCGTCACCGTGCGCGGCGAGGGCATGGTCCCCTTCGTGGCGGGCCTCCGCCGGCGGCACGTCCCCGTGGTGGACCTCACCATCGACCATCCCGAGGTGAAGGTGCCGCGCGTATGCGCGGACCACCGGGCGTGCGGGCGCCTTGCCGCCGAGCATCTGCTCGCCCGCCATTTCACGCACGCCGCCTGGGTCTCCACCATCTGGAGCCATTCGCACGCCCTCCGCGCCGAGGGCTTCGCGGACGCCTGGCGGGCGTCGACCGGCGAGGCGCCGCGCCGCTGGGTGCTGTCCGAATCGATGCGCGCGCGCGAATTCGACGACTGGCGCCTCTTCACGCGCCATCTCGGGCGGCTCCTGCTCCGCTCGCCCCGGCCGCTCGCCGTCCTTGCCTACGACGACGCGGACGCGCAGCGCGTGCTTGCCGCGGCGGAGGCCGCGCGCCTCAAGGTCCCCGAGGAGGTGGCGATCGTCGGCATCGGCAACGACGAGCTGGTCTGCGAGAACCAGACCGTCCCGCTCACCTCCGTCGACCACGACATCGGGCGGACCGGGTCCGTCGGCGCCGCGCTCCTGGAGCGCATCATGTCCGCGCCCGGCCGGCGGAGCAAGGCGATCCCGGACGCCGTCCTCATCCGCCCGCGCGGCGTCGTGTCGCGGGCCTCGACGGACATGGTGGCCGCGCGCGACCCGCTCGTGCGCCGGGCGCTCGACTGGATGCGCGCGCATCTTGCGGGCTCCTTCGGCTCGAACGAGATCGCCCGCGCGTTCGGCGTTTCCCGCACGCGCCTCGACCGCGCCTTCGCGGCCGACCTCCGCTCCTCCGTCCAGAAGGAGGCGGTGCGCATGCGCGTCGACGAGGTCCGCCGCCGCCTTGAAGACCCGCAGGAGGCCATCGCCGAGATCGCCCGCGAGACGGGGTTCTCGTCGCCGGCCTACCTCTCGTCCGTCTTCCGCGCGGCGACCGGGTTCACCCCCCGCGACTACCGGAAGAGCCGGGCCAACCGAAAATAAGCTATTTGAGATTATGGTGCGGAAAAATCGCAGGACAGCGGGAGGGCGCGTGTCCTCACGCGCCGCAAATACGGCGGCTGGGGACAGCCGC
>CAVEVC010000162.1:0-21027 GCA_963618935.1 Clostridiales bacterium CCNA10
GCGCAGCGGTTTTGTAAACCGCTGGTCGGGGGTTCGAATCCCTCTGCCGGCTCCACGCCCTTTCTGCGCGCGGCGCGCTGGTCACTGCGGCGAGTTTGTGGTATACTACGCAATCCGATGGAAAAACTTGACCTGGCAATGCACAAGGCCGCCGTTCTGACGGAGGCGTTGCCCTACATTCAGGACTTCTGCGGCTCGACCGTCCTCGTGAAGGTGGGCGGCAGCGTGATGGAGAGCGAGGGCAACCTCGCCTCCCTCCTTGCCGACATCGCGTTCATGGACGCGGTGGGCATGCGCGTCGTGCTCGTGCATGGCGGCGGGAAGGCGATTTCGCGGGCGCTCCGGGAGAGCGGCCACGAGGCGAGGTTCGTCGACGGGCTGCGCGTGACGGACGAGGCCACGATGGAGGTCGTGCGCCGCACGCTGAACAACGTCGTCAACGCGGACCTCGTGCGGCGGCTGCAGGCGTTCAAGACGAACGCCCGCCCCCTGCACGGGAACTGGATGTTCACGGCCGAGAAGATCGCGGACCCGGACCGCGGGTTCGTGGGCGAGCCTGTCGCCGTGGACACGCGCGCCGTTCTGGAGATGCTGGACGCGGGGATCGTCCCCGTCGTCACGCCGCTCGGCACGGGGCGCGACGGGCATCTCTACAACGTCAACGCCGACAGCGCCGCCGCCGCCCTCGCGAAGGCGCTGAAGGCCGGGAAGTTCGTCGTCGTCTCGGACGTGCCGGGGCTGCTGCGGGACCCGTCCGACCCCGCGACGCTGATGAAGACGCTGCGCCTCCCGGACGTGGCGCGGCTGAAGGAGGAGGGCGTCATCGCCGGCGGCATGCTGCCGAAGGTCGAGGGCTGCGAGGACGCGATCCGCGCGGGCGTACACAAGGTGCAGCTCGTGGACGGGCGCATGCCCCATTCGCTGTTGTTGGAAATATTCACCCGCGAGGGTGTGGGAACGGAGATCACCGATGAGCAAGAGCACAGAGATCATTGAAGACTACAGGAAATACCTGATGCCGACGTATGCGCCGGGCCTCGTCATCTCGAAGGCCAAGGGGTCGCGCGTCTACAACCCCGAGGGGGCGCAGTACTACGACTTCACGAGCGGCATTGGCTGCCACAACGTCGGCCACTGCACGGAGGGCGTGGTGAAGGCCGTCCAGGAGCAGGCGGCGACGCTCGGCCACTGCTCGAACCTCTTCGTCAACGAGCCGCAGGTGAGGCTCGCGAAGAAGCTCGTCGAGATCTCGGGCCTCGGCGGCAAGGTGTTCTTCTGCAACTCGGGCGCCGAGGCGAACGAGGCGGCGATCAAGCTCGCGCGCAAGTGGGGCGCGGCGAACGGCGGGCGCTACGAGGTCGTGACGATGCGCAACGGCTTCCACGGCCGCACGCTCGCGACGCTCGCGGCGACGGGGCAGGACTGGTGCCAGGCGGGCTTCGAGCCGCTGCCCGTCGGCTTCGCCTACGCGGACTTCAACGACCTCGAGTCGGTCAAGGCGGCCGTCACGGAGAAGACCGTCGCGATCATGCTGGAGGCCGTGCAGGGCGAGGGCGGCGTGACGCCCGCGACGCCGGAGTTCATGGCCGGCGTGCGCGCGCTCTGCGACGAGAAGAACCTGATCATGGTCTGCGACGAGGTGCAGTGCGGCATGGGCCGCACGGGCAGGTGGTGGGGCTGGCAGAACTTCGGCGTGCAGCCGGACCTCTTCACCTGCGCGAAGTCGCTCGCCGACGGCGTGCCGATGGGCGCGCTCGTCTCCAACGCGAAGTTCGCGGACGTCTTCCAGCCCGGCAGCCACGCCTCCACGTTCGGCGGCAACCCGCTGTCCTGCGCGGCGGCCCTCGCCACGATCCAGGTCATCGAGGGCGAGGGGCTGCTCGCCGCCGCCGCCGCGAAGGGCGAGATGCTGCGCGCCGCCCTCCAGGCGTTCGCCGAGAAGTACGACCAGGCGCTCGAGGTGCGCGGGCTCGGCCTCATGCTCGGCCTGGTCGTGGACGGCGACCCGAAGGCCGTCGTCGACGCGTTCCGCGACTTCAACGTCCTCGTCCTCACGGCGCACGGCAACGTGGTGCGCTTCCTCCCCACCCTCTCGATGAGCGAGGCGCACATCGAGGAGGCGGTGGAGATGATGGGCGACGCCCTGGACGGGCTCTGGGGGGCCGAAGCCTAGCGGGGCAGGCAAAGGAGGCGGATCATGGCAGTGCGCCGTCAGGGCCGGAAGGGGGCGAACCCCCGCATCCTCATCGTCACGCCGGAGATCACGTATCTTCCGGAGGGCATGGGCAACCTCGCGGGCAAGATGAGCGCGAAGGCGGGCGGCATGGCCGACGTCTCCGCCTCGCTCGTGGCGGCCCTCTTCGACCTGGGCGCGGACGTCCACGTGGCCCTGCCGCACTACCGGCGCATGTTCCACGAGGAGACGGCCCAGCTCGTCGCCTCGGAGCTGCGCGTCTACAAGAGCCGCATGCCCGACGAGCACATCCACCTCGCCGAGGACCGCTGCTTCTACTACCGCGACCGCGTCTACTCGCAGAGCGGCGCGAACCCGCGCCTCGCGCTCGCCTTCCAGCGAGAGGTGATCAACCACATCGTCCCCGAGGTGCGGCCGGACCTCATCCACTGCAACGACTGGATGACGGGCCTCGTCCCCGCCGCCGCGCGCCGCATGGGCATCCCCTGCCTCTTCACCGTCCACAACATCCACACGCACAAGCTCACGCTCGCGCAGGTGGAGGACGCCGGCATCGACGCGGCCGAGTTCTGGGGCAACCTCTACTACGAGCGCCCGCCGGCCGACTACTTCAGCGCGCACGACACCGACCCCATCGACCTGCAGGCCTCCGGCATCTTCGGCGCGCACTTCATCAACACCGTCTCGCCGACCTTCCTCAAGGAGATCGTCAACGGCTGGCATTCCTTCATCCCCGACTCGATCCGCAGCGAGATCCGCAACAAGTACAACGCCGGCTGCGCGACGGGCATCCTGAACGCGCCCGACCCGGCGGACAACCCGGCGACGGACGACAAGATCCCGTTCCGCTACGGCCCGGCGGACCACGCGGAGGCCAAGCGGAAGAACAAGGCGGAGCTCCAGCGCGCCCTCGGCCTGGAGGTCAACCCCGACGCGCCGCTCTTCTTCTGGCCCTCCCGCCTCGATCCCGCCCAGAAGGGCCCCCAGCTGCTCTCCGACATCTGCTACCGCTTCCTCGACAAGCACTGGAGCGAGGGCGCGCAGATCGCGATCGTCGCGAACGGTGCCTTCCAGAAGCCGTTCTGGGACATCCGCGACTTCCACGGCATCGAGCGCCGCCTCGGCGTGCGGGACTTCGACGGGCGCCTCTCGCAGCTCGGCTTCGCAGGGTCCGACTTCATGCTCATGCCGTCCCTCTTCGAGCCCTGCGGCCTCCCGCAGATGCAGGCGCCGATCTACGGATCCCTTGCGGTCGTCCACAACACGGGCGGCCTCCACGACACGGTCGAGCCGCTGGACGTCGACGCCCACACGGGCAACGGCTTCGTGTTCGACACCTACGACTCGAACGGGCTCTTCTGGGCGATGGACCAGGCGATGGCGTTCTGGAACCGTCCCGCCGAGGTGCGCGCCGCCGAGATCGCGCGCATCATGGACGAGTCCCTGAAGCGCTTCAACCACGAGACCTGCGCGCGCCAGTACATCGCGCTCTACGAGCGGATGCTCCACCGAGACCTCGTGAAGGACTTCTCGAAGGCCTGATCCCCGTTCCCATGGGCGCGGCGCTCCTCTTCCTGACGGCCCTCATCTGGGGGTGCGCCTTTCTCTTCCAGAAGCTCGGGGGCGACCACCTCGGCCCCTTCGCGTTCACGGCCTGCCGCAACGTCCTCGCGGGCGTCTTCCTGCTCGGCGTGATGGCGGCGCGGCGGCATCTCGCGTTTGGGCGCGCGGAGCTTGTCGGCGGCGCGTGGTGCGGGCTCGCGCTCTGGGCGCCGTCCATGCTCCAGCAGGTCGGCATCGCCGACACCTCGCCGGGGACGTGCGCGTTCCTGACGGCGAACTACGCGCTCGTCGTGCCGCTCCTCGGCCTCGCGCTCGGGCGGCGGCCGCCGTGGTACGTGTGGCCGGGCGCTGCGCTTGCGCTCGCGGGGACGTTCCTCATCTGCCTGAAGGAGGCGGGCGCGTTCGCGCTCGGGCGCGGCGAGGCGCTCACGCTCCTGTGCGCCGCGTTCTACGGCGTGCAGATCCTCGTGGTGGACCACTTCGTCGCGAAGGCGGACGTGCTGGCGCTCAGCTGCGTCCAGTTCTTCACGGGCGCCGTGCTGGGCCTGCCGTTCCTTGCGCTGCCCTCCGAGGCGGCGCACCTCAACGCCGCCGACCTCCGCGCGGCGGGCGCCGCGGTCGCCTTCTGCGGCGTCCTCTCCTCCGGCGTCGCCTACACGCTCCAGAACGTGGGGCAGAAGCGCGTCGCGCCCGCCATCGCCGGGATCATCCTCTCGCTCGAATCCGTCTTCGGCGTCTTCTTCGGCTGGCTCGCCTGGACGTGCGGGTGGCTCTCGACGCCCGAGGAGATGACGCCCCGCCGCCTTGCGGGCTACGCGCTCGTCTTCGCCGCGATCCTCTTCACGCAGACCCTCGACGCCCGCCGAGCCGCGCGGGCGCCCCTCACAGCAACAGGAAAACGCCATGGACACACCCCCTCCGCCTGAAAGATCCGTATCCGAAATCGTCGACCTCGCGAGCGCCTTCTACGGAAGCGCCGTCCTCTTCGCCGCCCTCGACGTGGGCGTCTTCAAGGCGCTGGCCGCGCTGGGCGGCTCGGCCGACCTGACGGCCCTCGCGGCGGAGACGGAGGCCTCGCCGCGCGGGCTGCGCCTGCTGCTGGACGCCTGCGTGGCCGAGGGCCTTCTCGGCAAGCAGGAGGAGACCTACTTCAACACGCAGGCGGGCAAGCTCGCGCTCGTGCCGGGCGGCCCCGCCGACCTCTCCCAGGCGGTCCGCTACAACGAGGACGTCTACCCGGCCTGGGGCCGCCTCGCGCAGCTTGTCCGCACGGGCGAGCCCGTCGAGCCGCCGCGGCTCCACCTCGGCGACGACCCCGCCCGGACGCGCCGCTTCGCCCTCTCGATGCGCGGGCGCGCGCGGGCGATCGGGCGCGGCGTCGTGCCGATGCTCGACTTCTCCGGCTGCACGCGCCTCCTCGACCTCGCGGGCGGCCCCGCCGCCTACGCGGAGCTGATCGTCCAGGCGAACCCCGGCCTCGCCTGCGTGACGGTGGACGTGCCCGCCGTCAGCGCCGTCGCGCGGGAATGCGTCGCCGAGGCGGGGCTTTCGGACCGCATCGAATGCCGTGCGGGCGACTACCATGCCGACGAGTACGAGGCCGCCGCCTACGACGCCGTGACGATCTTCGGCGCGCTCCACCAGGAGAGCCCCGACCAGATCCGCGACATCCTCGCGCGCGCCAACCGCGCGCTGAAGCCGGGCGGGCGCATCTTCATCCTCGACCTCATGACCGACCGCACGCACACGGCCCCCTCCTTCAGCGCGCTCTTCGCCGTGAACATGGCGCTCACCACGGCGAACGGCTGGGTCTTCTCGGACGAGGAGCTGAAGGGCTGGCTCGCCGAGACGGGCTTCGACCCGGGCGAGGCCCATCCCGTGCCCCCGCCGATGCCCCATTGGGTCCTTTCGGCGGTCAAGGTATGATCGGCGCCGCCCTCGCCGCCGCCTCCCTCGCGCTTGCGCCCGCGGGGGAGCTGGCGTTCCCGCGCGCGTGGAACGGTTCGTCGCTCAGCGGCCTCAGCGGCATCTCGCGCGTGGCGGACGACGCCTACTACGCCGTGCGCGACAGCGGGGGCGCGCTCTACGCGCTGACGATCGGCGTGGACCGCGCGACGGGCACGCCGACGAACTTCGTGGTCGAGGGGCGGACGGTCCTTGCGGGGCGCGGAGACCTGGAATGCGTCGCGTGGGACGCCGCGCGCCGCTGGGCGTGGGCCGGCGACGAGGACGACGGCTCCATCCGCGCGTTCGACCCCGCCACGGGCGCGGAGCGCGCGCGCGTCGCCGTGCCCGCCGTGTTCGACGCCTTCCGCTACAACCGCAGCTTCGAGTCGCTGGCTCTGCGCCCGGACGGGCTGGAGATGTGGGCCTGCAACGAGGAGGCGCTGTGCCGCCGCGAGGCCGAGGGGCGCGAGGCGAGGGGGACGGCGCCCGTGCGGGCGGCGACGCCGGACGTCGACGACGGCCCGCGCGCGACGCGCGAACGCGGTTCGCGCGTGCGGCTGCAGCGCTTCACCCGCCCCGCGCCGGAGGCCGCGTGGACGGCGGCGGGGCAGTGGATGTACGAGACGGACGGCGTGGGCGGCGGCGGCTTCGCGGGAAAGTCCCGCTGCGGCGTGTCGGATCTCCTCTGCCTGGACGACGGGACGCTCCTCGCGCTGGAGCGCGAGATGAGCATCAAGAGGGGGAAGCTCCTGCCGTCCTTCCGCTGCCGCATCTACCAGATCGACTTCGCGGGCGCGGACGACGTCGCCGACGTGGCGGCGCTGAAGGACACGGCGCGCCGCCCCGTCGCGAAGCGCCGCCTCTTCGGGGCGCACACGGGCCTTGCGATGTACGAGGGCATCTGCCTCGGCCCCGCGCTCGCGGACGGTTCGCGCAGCGTCCTCCTCATTTCGGACGGCGACGACGGCGCCGCGAACCGGATTCTTGCGCTTCGCCTGGTCTCTGTGGTAAAATAAATGGCGTTTTTTCCCCCGACTCCACAGCCAAGAGGAATTTCATGAAAGACCTGAAAGCCGCCTACAGGACCATCGAAGCCGACCATTTCGCGCCGGAGATGGAGATTTCGTTCATCGCCGGCGACCGGCGCGAGACGCTCCGCTACGAGAAGGTGACCTGGAACATCGGCGGCGAGGAGAAGGGGCTGCGCTACGGCGAAAACCCCGGTCAGGAGGCCGCGCTCTACAAGCTCGTGAACGGCAACCTCGTCCTCGGCGACGTGGAGACGCTGCAGCCAGGGCAGTACCTCGCCTCCACGCCCGAACTGCTCCAGAGCGGCAAGCACCCCGGCAAGACGAACGTGACGGACACGGACAACGCGCTCAACATCCTCCGCTACCTCACCGGCAGCCCATGCGCCGTCATCGTCAAGCACAACAACCCCTGCGGCGCCGCGCTCGGCGCGACGCTCGCCGAAGCCTACTACCGCGCGAACAAGGCGGACCGCCTGGCGGCCTTCGGCGGCGCGATCGCCCTCAACCGCGAATGCGACCTCGAGACGGCGAAGCTGATCGCCGAGAACTACGCCGAGGTCGTCGTCGCCCCCGAGTTCGCGCCCGGCGTGATGGACGTCTTCGCCGCGAAGAAGAACCTGCGCGTCTTCCGCATCCGCAACATGGCGCGCCTCGTGGATTTCGTCGCGCGGCCCGTCATCGACTTCAAGAGCCTCATCGACGGCGGCATCGTCGCCCAGACGAGCTTCATCGCCCAGGCCCGCCGTCCCGAAGACCTCATGCCCGCCTTCTGCAGGCGCAAGATCACGGACAAGGCGACGGGCGCCGTCTCGTTCAGGGAATACAACATCAAGCGCCTCCCGACGGAGAAGGAATACGCCGACCTCGTCTTCGGCTGGCTCGTCGAGGCGGGCGTGACGTCCAACTCGGTCCTCTACGTCAAGGACGGCGCGACGGTCGGCATCGGCACGGGCGAGCAGGACCGCGTGGGCGTCGCCGAGATCGCGCGCGACAAGGCCTACACGAAGCGTGCGGACTGGCTGGCGTGGGAGAAGTTCGGCAAGCCGTTCAACGACCTGCGCCTTGTCTTCGGCGACGAGGACGGCGCGCGGAAGCAGGCCGAGGTCATGGAGCAGACGCGGGCCGAGAAGGGCGGCCTCCCCGGCTGCGCGATGGTGTCGGATGCCTTCTTCCCGTTCCGCGACGGCCTGGAGGTCGGCATCCGCGAGGGCATCACCTCGGTCGTCCAGCCCGGCGGCGCGATCCGCGACTGGGACGTCATCGACTGCGCGAACGACGCCAACGTCGCCATGGTCTTCACCGGCCAGCGGTCGTTCAGGCACTGACGGCGCGCGCGTCAAGGCGCGGGACATAATGGCACAGAAGTGCCAAGGCGGCACAGCGGCGGACGGGGTTTCCGCGCGGACTGGAATGCGGGATTTCGCTTCGGAACGTCGGCGCGGGGGCTGAATTGGTCTGGCGTGGGGTTTGAATTGGTGCGGGTGGGAATGCGGGATTTCGCTTCGGGACGCTGGCATGGGTTCTGCTTTATAACGCTGGCATGGGTTCTGCTTTATGAAAAGGCGAAGGAAAATGAAAAGGAGAAGGAGGCGACAGCATGAATGCTGACAAATATACGACGAAGGTCCGCGAAGCGATCGAGGCGGCGCAGAACGTGGCCCGGCACCACGGCCAGCAGCAGATCGACGTGGAGCATCTGCTCTTTGCCCTGGTGAAGGACTCGCAGGGGCTTGTCCCGAACCTGTTTGCGAAGATGGGCGCGGGGACGGGCCCGCTCACGGCGCGCCTTGAGCAGGCGATCAACGACAAGCCGCGGATCACGGGGAACGTGGAGATGGACAAGGTGTACATCTCGAACGGCCTCGCGAACGTGCTGATGCACGCCGAGGACGCGGCGCGGAACATGAAGGACGAGTACGTCTCGGTGGAGCATCTGGTCCTGGGCATGCTGGACGACGAGAACACGCCCTGCGCGAAGATGCTGAAGGACGCGGGCGTGGAGAGGAAGAACTTCCTGGAGGCGCTGCGGGCCGTGCGCGGCAACCAGCGCGTCACGTCCGACAACCCGGAGGGGCAGTACGAGGCGCTGAAGAAATACGGCACGGACCTCGTGGAGCTCGCGCGGGCGGGCAGGCTCGACCCGGTCATCGGCCGCGACACGGAGATCCGCGACGTCATCCGCATCCTCTCGCGCAAGACGAAGAACAACCCGGTGCTCATCGGCGAGCCCGGCGTGGGCAAGACGGCCATCGTGGAGGGGCTGGCGCAGCGCATCGTGCGCGGCGACGTGCCGGAGGGGCTGAAGGACCGCACGGTCTTCTCGCTCGACATGACGGCGCTCATGGCGGGCGCGCAGTACCGGGGCCAGTTCGAGGAGCGGCTGAAGGCCGTCCTGAACGAGATCCGCGCGGCGAACGGGCGGATCATCCTCTTCATCGACGAGATCCACACGATCGTGGGCGCGGGCAGGACCGAGGGCTCGCAGGACGCGGGCAACATGCTCAAGCCGATGCTCGCGCGCGGCGAGCTGCACTGCGTGGGCGCGACGACGCTCGACGAGTACCGCAAGTACATGGAGAAGGACGCGGCGCTCGAGCGCCGGTTCCAGCCGGTGCAGGTGGACCCGCCCTCGGAGGAGGACACGGTGTCGATCCTGCGCGGCCTCAAGGAGCGCTTCGAGAAGTACCACAACGTCCACATCCGCGACGAGGCGCTGGTGAGCGCGGTCACGCTCTCCGCGCGCTACATCCAGGACCGGTTCCTGCCGGACAAGGCGATCGACCTCCTCGACGAGGCCTGCGCCTCGATCCGCACGGAGATGGACTCCTGCCCGACCGAGCTCGACGCGATCTCGCGCCACGTGCGCCGCCTCGAGATCGAGGAGATCGCGCTTGCGAAGGAGACGGACGACGCCTCGAAGAAGCGCCTTGCCGAACTGCGCAAGGAGCTTGCCGAGGAGAAGGCGAAGGCGGACGCGATGACGGCGCGCTGGAAGAACGAGAAGGCCTCGCTCGAGGAGGTGAAGAGCGTGCGCGCGAAGCTGGACGAGGCGCGGCTTGCGTTCGACGCCGCGCTCGCGGCGGGCGACAACGCGAAGGCCTCGCAGCTCAAGTACGGGCAGATCCCCGACCTCGAGAAGAAGCTGCGCGAGCACGAGGCGGACATCCGGAAGGAGGGCGGCTCGCAGCTCCTGCGCGAGGAGGTGACGGCGGACGAGATCGCCGAGGTCGTCTCGCGCTGGGCGGGCATCCCCGTGACGAAGCTCGTGGAGGGCGAGCGGGCGAAGCTGCTGAAGCTGCCCGAGACGCTGCACGAGCGGGTCGTCGGCCAGGACGAGGCGGTGGACGCGGTGGCGGACGCGGTGCTGCGCTCGCGCGCGGGCATCAAGAACCGCCAGCGCCCCGTGGGCGCGTTCCTCTTCCTGGGCCCGACCGGCGTGGGCAAGACCGAGCTCGCGAAGGCGCTTGCGGGCGAGCTCTTCGACGACGAGGGCGCGATGGTGCGCATCGACATGAGCGAATACATGGAGAAGCACAACGTGTCGCGCCTCGTCGGCGCGCCCCCCGGCTACGTCGGCTACGAGGAAGGCGGCCAGCTCACGGAGGCCGTGCGCCGCAAGCCGTACTCGGTCGTCCTGCTCGACGAGATCGAGAAGGCGCACCCGGACGTCTTCAACCTGCTGCTGCAGGTGCTGGACGACGGGCGCCTGACGGACTCGCACGGGCGGACGGTGAGCTTCAAGAACGCCGTCGTGATCATGACCTCCAACGCGCCGAAGGACGCGCTGAAGACGATCTTCCGCCCGGAGTTCCTCAACCGCCTGGACGAGATCCTGGAGTTCAAGTCCCTCACGGAGGACCAGATCAAGGCCATCGTGAAGCTGCAGCTGAAGGACTTCGCGAAGCGGCTGGCGGAGCAGGAGGTCGGCTTCGAGATCGACGAGAAGGGCCTTGCGGCGCTTGCGAAGGACGGCTACGACCCGGCCTACGGGGCGCGGCCCGTGAAGCGCGCGATCCAGCGCGACCTCGAGACGCCGGTGGCCCGCGCGCTCATTGCCGGGAAATACCCGCCCGGCTCGACCGTGAAGGTCTCCGCCCGCGCGGGCGCGCTCGTCCTCCAGTAGGACGGAAAGCCCATTGTCCTTGCCAGACGGGGGGCGTTATGGTAGACTAGCGCACCCCATGAAAGCCCTTTTCTCCACCTTTCTGCTGCCGGGCGCGGTCCTGTTGCTGGCCGCGTTCGCGGCAGGGTGCTCCGACGCGGCCTCGCCGGCCGCCGATCCGTCGGCCCCGCTCGTCTTCCTCACGCACCCGACGACGCCGCCGTGCTGCTGGACGAACGAGGCGGGGCAGTGCGTGGGGACGGACGTCGAGCTCGCGCGCCGCATCGCCGCGCGCCTGGCGCGCCCGCTCGTCGTCGAGGCCGTCGCCTTCGAGGAGATCCTGCCCCGTCTCAAGGCGGGGACGGCCGACTTCGGCATCGCGACGATCACGATCACCGAGGCGCGGCGGCGCGACGTCGACTTCTCCGCGCCCTACGCGACGGGCGGCAACTGCTTCCTCTACCGGGCGGACGGCCCGCGCCCGCGCATGTCGCGGATCGCGTCCTTCCGCGTGGGCGCCGAGCCGGGCACGACGGGCGACCTCTACCTCTGCAACCACGGGGCGGACCCGATGCGCTTCGCGCGCGTGGCGGACGGCGTGGCCGCGCTGGAGCGGGGCGACGTGGACGCGATCTTCTTCGACGCCGTGCCCCTCCGCAGCTGGGCCGCGCGCTCGGGCGGGCGCCTCGTCGCCTCGCCCCTCGAGACGCGCGAGGGCTACGGCGTCGCCGTCAACCGGCGCCGCCCGGACGTGCTGGCCGCCGCGAACGCCGTCATTGCGGAAGGGAGGGCGAAATGACCGCGCGCCGCAGCCTGGACCTCAAGCTCGCGCTGAGCATCCTCCTCGCCTTCGCCGTCTCGATGGCGGTGACGTGGTTCGTCCACAGCCGCCTTGCCGTGCGCGAGGCGAACCGCCTCATCGACAGCGCGTTCGCGGACGTGGCGAACGAGATCCGCGCGTGCGTCGACGCCCGCCTCGTCCGCCAGGCCATGGCGGTGCGCGAGCGCCTGGAGGACGGCGCGAAGACGGACGTCCTCTCCCTGCGGGCCCTTGCGCGCGAGCTGCGCATCACCGAGATCTGCGTGGCGGACACGCGGGGCGTCATCGTCCACTCCTCCGATCCCGGCTACATCGGCTTCGACTTCACGAAGGCGGAGGGGCAGGCGGCCGAGATGCGGTGCCTCCTCGGCGAGACGGTCACGGAGTTCTGCCAGGCCTTCCAGCCCAACACGGCGAAGGGCTACTGGCGCAAGTACGTCGGCGTGTGGCGCCCGGAGGGGGGCTTCGTCGAGATCGGCTGCGACGGGGCGTCTCTGCGCGCGCTCGCGCGCACGTCGCTCGTGGGGCTTACGCGCAGCTGGCACGTGGGCGGCACGGGCGGCATCGTGGTGACGACGCCCTCCGGGCTCGTCCTCTCCGACTATGCCTCGCCGAACCGCGAGGGGACGCAGTGGGCGGGGCCGGAGCCCGGCTTCCACTGGAAGCGGCGCGAGATCGACAGCTTCCCCGTCTACGTGATGATCCCCAGGTCGGCCGCCGCCGTCACGCGCAACGTCCTCATCGGCGCGACGGCCGTCCTCAACGCCTCCGCGCTCGCGTTCGTGGCGGTGCTCGTGGGGTTCGTCATCGCCGCGTTCGTGCGGCGGCAGATCCGCGAGCAGACCGAGCGGGAGCTCAAGATGGCGACGGACATCCAGACCTCCGCGATGCCGAGCGTCTTCCCGCCGTTCCCGGACGAGACGGCGTTCGACGTCTACGCGGGCATGAAGACGGCGAAGGAGGTCGGCGGCGACTTCTACGATTTCTACTTCATCGACTCGAAGACGGTGACGTTCCTCGTCGCGGACGTGAGCGGCAAGGGCGTGCCGGCGGCGATGTTCATGATGCGCGCGAAGACGCTCCTGAAGAGCGCGGCGCAGACGGGCAAGCCGCTCGCGGACGTCGTCGCGGAGACGAACGACGCGCTCTGCGAGGGCAACGAGGCGACGATGTTCGTGACGGCGTGGGTCGGGCAGCTCGACGTCGAGACGGGGCTCGTCACCTACGTGAACGCCGGACACAACCCGCCGGTCGTGCGCACCGGCGGCGCGACCGACTACCTGCGCAAGGAGAAGCCGGGGCTCGTCCTCGGCGCGATGGCCGGCGTGCCCTACCGCGCCCACGCGCTGACGCTCGCGCCCGGCGACGCGATCTACCTCTACACGGACGGCGTCACCGAGCAGCCGAACGCGGCGGGCGAGCTCTTCGGCGAGGCGCGTCTCCTCGACATCCTGAAGGCGACCGGCACCGAGCCTGACCAGAAGGCGCTCGTCGGCGACGTCCTCAAGGCCGTCTCCGCCTACGCCGGCGCGGTCGAGCAGGCGGACGACTGCACGCAGCTCGCGCTCCGCTACCGGGGCTGCGCCGAGTCCGTCGAGCACGTCTACAAGCCGACGATGGAGGACCTGAAGCGGGCGACGGCGGACCTGGAGGCGGCGCTTGCGGACGTCCCGCTGAAGCAGCAGATGACGCTCATGGTGGCGGCGGACGAGATCTTCGCGAACATCGTGCGCTACTCGGGCGCGACGTCCTGGTCGCTGCGCGTGGAGCTCTCGCGGCACCCCGACAGCGTGCGGCTCGTCTTCACGGACGACGGCGCGCCGTTCGACCCGCTCGCGAAGCGCGACCCCGACACGACCCTCTCCGCCGAGGAGCGCACGGTCGGCGGCATGGGCATCCTCATCGTGAAGAAGACGATGTCCCCCGTCACCTACTCGCGGCGGTGCGGGCACAACGTGCTGACGATGGGGCTGACGTACGGGACGTGACACGGAAGCGGAAAACAGGGATTTCAAAGGAGGCAGGCATGGACATTGCCAAGAAGACGGAAGACGGCCGCACGGTCATTTCGGTGACGGGCCGCGTGGACACGACGACGGCGCCGGAGCTGGACGCCGGGCTGAAGCTGGACGGGAACGAGACGCTGACCCTCGACCTCTCGGGCGTCCCCTACATGAGCTCGGCGGGCCTCCGCTGCCTGCTCACCGCCCAGAAGAAGATGATGGCGGGCGGCGGCTCGATGACCATCGTGGGCGTCCAGCCGGCCGTGCGGGAAGTCCTCGACATCACGGGCTTCAGCGGCATCCTCACCCTTGCCTGACGGCGCGACAGGAGAACGACGCCATGCCGACGCCGCCCGTGAAGGCCCTTGAGGAGTATGTGTTCTCGATCCCGGACTTCCCGAAGCCCGGCATCCTGTTCCGCGACGTGACGGGCGTCCTCGCCTCCGGCGAGGGCTTCCGCCTCGCGGTGGATGCGTTCTGCCGCCGCCTGGAGGGCGTCGCCTTCGACCTCGTCGTGAGCATGGAGGCGCGCGGCTTCCTCTTCGGCGCGCCCGTGGCGTGCCGCCTGGGGAAGGGGTTCGTGCCCGTCCGCAAGCCCGGCAAGCTGCCGCGCGCGACGGTCGCCGAGGACTGCGCGCTCGAATACGGCACGACGCGCCTCGAGATCCACCGCGACGACATCCGCCCCGGCCAGCGCGTCGTCGTGATCGACGACCTGCTCGCGACGGGCGGCACGGCCGCGGCCGCCGCGAAGCTCGTGGAGCGCCTGGGCGGAACGGTCGTGAGGATGGCTTTTCTCATCGAGCTCGTGGACCTTGGCGGCCGCGCGAAGCTCGCGAAGTACCCCGTGGACGGCCTCATCGGCCTGCCGGGACATTGAAGACCAGAGAGGACTGAAGATGGTGACGCGAAGACAGGGGCGCGAGTGGGCGCTGCAGCTGCTCGTCCAGTTTGACCTGAACCCGCCGCAGTCGGCGGAGGACGGCATCGCGGCGTTCTGGGAACAGCAGGCCGAGCTGGAGGCCGAGGCTCGGACGGAGGGCTGGGGGGGTGCGAGGGCCGTCTTCTCCTCCTCCGATCCCCGCGTGCAGGCTTCGCTTGCCGAGGCGAAGGACTTCGCCGAGGCGCGCGTGCGCGGCGTGCTGGCGGGGCGGCGGAGCGTCGACGAGACGGTCGAGCGCTTCCTCCGCAACTGGTCCCTCTACCGCCTGGGGACCGTGGAGCGCAACGTGCTGCGGATCTGCACGTGGGAGCTGGTCCACTGCCCGGAGATCCCCGCGCCGATCCTCGTGAACGAGGCGGTCGACCTCGCGAAGTTCTTCTCCGAGACGAAGAGCGGCAAGTTCGTGAACGGCGTCCTCGACAAGCTCGCGAAGGGCCTCCGCAGCCCGAAGGCCGAGACGTTCACGCCGCCTGAGGCGTGAGACGGCGAGGGGGCGTCCGCATGGCAGCCGAACGGGATCGGGAGCAGGCGTTCATGGCGCGCGCGTGGGCGCTCGCGCGGAAGAGCTGCGGGCACACGCGCCCGAACCCGCCCGTCGGCGCCGTCGTCGTGCAGGAGGGGCGCATCGTCGGCGAGGGCCGCCATCGGCGCTGCGGCGGCGACCATGCCGAGGCCGCCGCGCTCAAGGACGCCGCCCGCCGGCTTCCGGGAGTTGACTTCCACACGGCGGCGCCCGCCGCCGTCTACTGCACGCTGGAGCCGTGCTCGAAGCCCGGGCGCGTGGGGGCGTGCTGCGACGCCCTCGTCGCGGCGGGCGTGAAGCGGGTCGTCTGGGCGTGCCCGGACCCCAACCCGGCGAACCGGGGCCGCGCCGCGCGCGTCCTCCGCCGGGCGGGCATTGAGACCGCCTGCTGGGCGCAGGGGCGGGACGCCGCGCGCCGCGCGCTCGCCCGGGACATCTGGGCGACGACGCTGCGCCCGTTCGCGAAGCACGTCACGACGGGGCTTCCCTACGTGACGGTGAAGCTGGCCCTCTCGCTGGACGGGCGCATCTGCGACACGGCGGGGCGGGCGCGGTGGATTTCAGGAACGGCGTCCCTGCGCGAGACGGCGACGTGGCGGGAGCGGGCGGACGTCGTCCTCGTGGGCGCGGAGACGGTGCGGCGCGACAACCCCTCGCTCCTCTGCCACACGCGGCGGAACGACGACCTCTGGCGCGCCGTCGTCTCCCGCAGCGGCAATCTGCCGAAGGACGCGCAGGTCTTCACGGACGCGGCGAAGGACCGCACGCTCGTCTACCGCGATCCCGTCGAGGCGGTGAAGGACCTGGGCGCGCGCGGCTTCATGTCCGTCCTCTGCGAAGGCGGGTTCGGCCTTGCCCGCGCGCTTGCGGACGCGGACCTCGTCGACGAGTGGGTCTCGATCCTCTGCCCGATCGTGATCGGGGAGCGTCCGCTCGCCGACGCGCGCCGCCTCCTGCCGCAGGCCCCCGCCGTGCGGGGCGGCGACCTCTTCTCGGCCAGCCTGCGCCGCGCCGATCCGTTCTGAGCCTACCAGAAGACGCGGACGCGGACGCGGGGGCGCATGTAGAAGCGCTTCGTGTGCGTGAGGTGCGGGAAGAGGGGCTGGACGAGATGCCCCTCTGTCATGGGGACGACGACGACGGTTGGCTTCGCGCCCGTCTTCGCGAGCGCCACGAGGTCGTCGAATTTCGTCCAGTAGCCAGTCAGATGCTCGCGCACGCGGTTGTACCACGGGAAGGGCCACGTGTCGGCGGGCGGCAGGGCGACGGCGACGAAGGGGCGCTTCGCCGGCGACGAGGCCACGGCCTCGGCGACGCACGCGGCGAGCTGCCGCGCCTCGGGGGAGGCGTGCGCGTAGTTGTAGGGGATGTCCGGCGAGTCGGGGTCGCGCGCCATCCGCACGAGGCCGGGCACGTGTTCCGCGAGGATGGACGCGAGCGGCAGGGCGACGAGGAAGACGAGGGAGACGACGGCGTGGGCCATGCGCGGCGACGTGCCGCGCGCGGCGGCCGCCTCCCGCACGACGTCGCGGCAGACGAGCAGCCCCAGCGCGACGCTCACGAGGAACGGCACGAGCTGCTGGAGCGTACACCAGGGCGTCTTGTAGGGGATGGCCGAATAGAACGCGGTCAGCAGGGCCGTGTAGAGGGAGGCGCCGAAGAACGTCCAGAGGAGCGGGCGGTTCAGGCGTTCGCGCAGGTTCTTCCGGCAGGCGGCGAACGCCGCGAGGGGGAGGACGAGGAAGAGGAAGTGTGCGAGGGAGAGGACGTTCGCGAAGGCGGCATCGACCGAGAAGCCGCCGCCGGAGCGGGGGCGGGGGGCGTTTCCGAAGAAGAGCCACTGGAGGTGCTGCCACCAGGGGTGGACGTGCCAGTCGGCGCCCTCCGAGGCGGCGGCGTTGCCGGCGGCGCGCCCGAGGTAGTGGAGCGGCGCGGCGACGAAGGCGTTGTAGACGCCCGTCCAGTCCTGGCAGAACGACGAGAAGAAGAGGACGGCGGTGAGGAGGAAGCCGAGCGCGGCGAGGACGACGTGCTGGGCATTGGGGCGCGGGGCGTGCGCCGCGCGGCCGTTCCTGAAGCCGAAGGCGCGGAACGCCCACAGCCCGCAGAGCGCGAGGGCGGCGGCGGCGAAGGCGAGGAGGCTCGTCTCCTTGGTCGCGAAGGCGAGGCCGGCGCCGATGCCGAGGAGAAGGGCCCAGGTGCCCGGCTTGAGGCGGCGCGGCGCGGGGGCGTCCGGCCGGAGGGCGCGCCAGTAGTTGACGCCGGCCCAGAACATCGCCAGGGTGAAGCAGGCGAGCAGCATCTCCTGGATGAAGTCCGTCGCGAAGAACGCGAAGAGCGGCGCGGTGCCGACGAGGAGGACGGCCATGAGCGCGCCCAGGCCGGAACGGGAGAGCCGGAAGACGGCATGGGCGAGGAGGACGAGGCCGAGGGCGGCGAAGAGGAGGGGCGTGCAGCGGAGGAGCGTGCCGTCGAGGTCGGCGGTCGTCGTGTGGCCGAACGCGCGCTGGAGCGGGGCGGCGGCGTAGTAGAGCGTGGGGCCGTGGTGGTCCGTGGGCTTGTACGTGTAGTGCCCCGTCTCCAGAAGGCGTCCGACGGTGAACGCCTGGTTCGCCTCGTCGGGATGGAAGGTGCGCGCGAACATGGAGGGCTACTTCCGCCGGAAGAGGGGGGCGGCGATGCGCTGGAGCGGTTCGCTGGCGCCGATGCGCTGGGAGGTCAGGTCCGGGTTGATTCGGTAGGCCTGGAGGATGGCGCTCTGGGCGTTCTGGGCCTGGCCGAGCGCGTCCTTCACGGGCGCGAGCTGCAGCCAGGCCTCGACGTCCTGCGGCTGGGCGCGCAGATAGGCGTTGAGGACGGCCTCGGCCTCGGCGTTGAGGCCGCCCTCGGCGAGGACGGCGGCCGCTTCGCGCCGCATGCGGGGGGCCGCCGCGGGGGGGATGGCGGCGGCGGCGCGCTTCATCGCGTTGGCGGCGTCGCCGCGCTGGCCGCACTGCGAGAGGACGAGCGCGGCGGAGTAGGCGACGTCGAAGGAGGCGGCGTCCGGGAGGGCGAGGGCCTTGCGGGCGGCCTCGGCGGCCGGGCCGCTCCGCCCGAGGGAGAGGAGGCCCTGGGCGAGGGAGAGGTTCTCGTGCGCGGAGAGGGGCGTCTTCGCCGCCTTCGCCTGGAGCTGCTGGATGGAGGCGGTGACGGCCTGCAGCTTGTTGACGTAGCCGCGCAGCGGGCCGGTGCGGCTGTTGTTGGGGTCCACGCGGTCCGTGTAGTCCAGCAGGTCGCGGATCGCGTCCCAGCGGTTCGCGGGCATGAGGACCTCCTGGACGTAGCGGAAGGTCGCCTCGGGGGAGGCGGGGTAGAGGTGGACGGCCTCGCGGAACGCCTGGTCGGCCATCGAGAGGCAGCCCATGTGGGCGTAGAGGCCGGCGATGGCGGTGCGGAGCTTGGAGAAGCTCTTCTGCGCGGGGAAGTCGCGGCGGAAGGCGGGGTCGCGCAGGAGGCGGCGGTGGTACCAGTCCCAGAACTCCATGTCGTTGCGGATGAGGGCGGCGTTCATCGCGCGCGGCTCGGGGTTGATCTTCATGATGAGGCCGTGGGGCGTGAGGTAGGGGTACATCCACTGGATGACGTAGGACTCCTCCACGTAGAAGGCGCGGCGGCGCTTCTCGTGGTCGAACATCATCTTCGTGAGCACGCCGTTGATCTCCATCACGCCGAGCGCGCCCGTCACCTGGACGCGCCCGTTCTCGATCTTGAGGTCGGCGTTCGCGGGGCGCCTGCCGCTCTGGACCTCGTTGACGTAGATGTTGAACGAGTCGGCGGAGTCCTCCTTGGCGGGGATCCAGATCTCGTCGCCGTAGAGGTCGCGCTCGACGGACATGTAGGTGTCGTCCGCGAGGGCGTTCTGGGTGATGAGGTAGACGTCGGGACGGAACATCGCCGAGTAGATCATGTAGGTCGGGACGAACCGGCCCGGGTCGGTGCCGCCGAAGAAGATGGCGAACCTCTCCATCGCCGGCGGGTAGGTCGGGTCGGGAAGCGGCTCCTCGTCCGCGACGAGCTGCTCCTTGATCGCGTTCGCGCCCTCGAGCTGGTAGGCGCCGAACTGCCAGCCGAAGGTGTGGCCGTTCTGCTCGTTGCCGCCGAGCTCGAAGACGAGGCGGTCGTCGGTGTAGTTCTGGACGATCGGGTAGGTCGCGCAGACGAGGATCATGAGCGCGGCGACGACGGCGGCGATGGTGATGTTGCCGCTGCGGCGGAGGCGCCGCCCGTAGAGGCGCTGCTCGACGCCGTCCGCCGGCATCGCGTGCGCGGCGGAGCGGCTGAAGAGGCGGAGCCCGGCCGCCGCCGCGAAGACGAGGCCGTAGCCGATCCAGAGCGCGATCATCGCGTGCGAGGAGATGAACTTCACCTTCTGGATGAAGCCGTCCTGCACGTCGCCCTTCACGTTCGCGAGCAGGATGAGGAGGCCGGACATCATGAGGAAGCACGCGGCCGCGGCGACCATCCACTGCCAGAACGTCTTGCGGTGCGCCTTCTCGACGATCCAGTGGCCGGCGAGGAACGGCACGAGCGCGAACGGCACGAGCAGGTCGGTGAACTGCACCATCACGTCGCCGAAGTAGTGGCCCATCTGCCTGAAGAAGAACGAGAGGAACGCGCCGACGGACGGGAAGCTCGGCACGCCGATGGCCTCGTACTGTCCGCGCATGATCGCGTGCTTGAAGCCCTCCCACGTGCGCGGATAGCCCCAGTTCATCGGCGGGTTGCGGAGGTCGGAGACGATCGGCATGTAGGCGTAGAACGAGACGCCGAGCTGGGCGAAGAACGCCGCGCCGGCGACGGAGCGTCCGTTCGGCAGCGTGAGCCAGACGAGCGCGAGCAGGACGAAGTTCCACGCGATGGGGCCGGCGAACCACCAGCTCGCCGGGTGCGTGAGCCCGTTCATCGCGCCGTGCGAGAGGAGGATGAACGCGGCGACGTGAAGCCCGGCGACGGGGATCGCGAAGGAGAGGCCCTTGCGGACGAAGGCGGTGAGGACGAAGAGGAGCGCGACGAGTCCGGCGAACATCGCCGTCGACTTGGCCCAGGGGAACTCCGGGCCCGTGTAGCCGTCGGGCCCGGCGGACGGCACGGTCGCGGCGGCGACGATCGCGGCGAAGGCGAACGCGGCGGAGACGAGGAGCTCGCGGTTGAACTGCGCGAAGAGGCGCGGGAAGAGGCCGTCCGGGGCCTCGCCGTCGCCGTCCTTCAGCGCGGCGAGGGCGGCCGCGACGACGGACGCGGCGCAGAGCGCGGCGATGAGGGCGTAGCGCGTCGGCTCGATGAGCGGCGCGACGTCGGCGGTCACGCCCGACCACGTGTTTTTCGAGACGAAGACGAACGTCGTGAGGAAGACGAGGACGGCCGCGCCGCCGCCGAAGTAGAGGACGGCCTTCGCCGCCTTCTCGACGGCCCCGCGCCGCTTCAGGACGGCCGCCGCGACGAGCGAGCCGACGAGCGCGGCGAGCGCGACCGCGAGGACGGTCGACGACGGCGTCGTCACGGCCTTGCCGACGAGCGGCGCGTGCTTGCAGATGACGTCCGCCTGCATGTACCGGTCGGCGCGCGCGAGCTGGCCGATCTGCAGGAGCTGCCACGTCATGCCGACGGGCACGAGGTAGATGAACACGTCGCGGAAGAGCCCGACGTCGCGCATCGCGATCACGAGCGCGAGCGGCACGATCGCGAAGAGGAGCACCTGGTAGTTCGTGAGCCCCAGTCCGAAGACGAACGCCGTGAGCCAGAGGATCTTGTCGGAGGGCTTGCGCATCCAGCGGTAGGAGAGCAGGAACACCCACATCAGGAAGAGGGCGTTGAGCGAGTAGATCTCGACGATCGTGGACTGCGACCACTCGACGGGCGAGA
>CAVEVC010000163.1:0-18866 GCA_963618935.1 Clostridiales bacterium CCNA10
CCCCGAGGCATATATTCTCGTGTCGGGGCGCGTGTGGCTGTCGGGCCGTGCGTGGCTGCCGGTCCGCGCCTGATCGGTCCGCGCCCAATAAAACAAGGGCTTTGGCGGCTTGCGGCAAAGGGCTTCGGCAAGGCGAGGCCGGGGCGGCGGGGCGGGTGCGCCCATGGGCGCGTTTTTTTTGCGCGTCCCCCTTGCGCGCCCTGCGGCGTTGTGCTATACTCATGCCGTCTTCGACCGCAGAAGAGGATCCGGATGGGATGTCCGGCCCTGGGTTAACGCCGGGCGTTTCACGGAACGGTCTTCGGAAGCGGAAGGGGGCAGACAAGTTAACCACCAAGTAGGACGCGAGGCCGGGTGGCCGGACGGACGAACGGTACAAGGGGCCTCAACCGCCCCGAAAGCGAAACAACAATGAAGAAGCTCATGATTGCCGCTGCCGCCGCTGCGCTGGTCGGCGGCGCGTTCGCCGATTGCCAGGAGGACACGGCGTGCGTGTTCGCCTATCAGGTGTCCCTCTCCGGCAAGTCCACGGTCGCCGTCGGCACGAAGGCGAAGCCTTCCACCTGCGTCGACCCGGACTGCTACCGCAAGGTCGGCTCCTACAAGGTCAAGGGCTATGTCTGGGGCACGACCGGTGCGACGGGCACCGAGGCCACCTGCGACGAGGGCTGCGAGTGCAACGACCTGCAGACCGTCACGACCTACCTCTGGAACACCAAGACGCTTGTGAAGCAGGGCGACCTCGCGTTCGACCCGATCTTCCTGGTCGGCTCCACCGTCGCCTTGAAGGCGAAGACGGCGGAAGTCACCGCCACGCTCGATGGTCTCCGGCTCGCCGGCTTCGGCAAGTACGACACGAAGAACCTCGTGCTCAAGTCGGCCACGGGCTACTTCGCGGGCACGGTCGCCGCGCCGGAGTGCGTGACCTGCGTGTACAATGCGACTGACTGCCAAGACGAGTGCGCGTCGACCGCCTCCAAGGCGTTCGCGATCTGCACGCTTGACGCAACTGAAGCCGCCACGACGCCGGCCTACGGCAAGTGGTCGATCAAGTACAGCAAGTCCGCCGTGAAGAAGCTCACGAAGGTCTATGACGAGTCCACGATCGTCCCGGCCAAGGTCCTCCTCGCCAACGCCGTGATTGACGACGGCGACGGCGCCTAAGTTCGCTGCGGCCGATGGCACAGACTGACTGAAAGGTTGGTTTGAACGAACGGCGGGGAGGATGTCAACGTCCTTCTCGCCGTGTATCCTTTGAGACATGAAAAGAGAACAGGCAACGCGCATGGGTTCCTGGCGTCTGCGGCTTCTGCCGCTGGCGGCCTGCTGCCTGTTCGCCGCGGGGTGCGCGCGGGACGGCGCCCGGCCGGAGGCCGCCGTCGGCGCGCCGCTGGACGGCCTGCGCGGCCGCGACGCCGTCGTCGTCGTGGACGGGACGGCCCTCACCAAGGCGGCCCTGCTCGCGCGCGTCGAGACGATGGCGGCGCTCCAGCGCCACCGCAATCCGGACCGCCCCGAAAAAGATCCCGCCGCGCAGCGCCGGGCGCTCTGCCGCGCCTACGTGCCCGTCTTCGTGGAGCAGACGCTGCTGGAGGGCTGGGCGCGGCGGGAGCGCGTCGCCGTCTCCCCCTCCCTGCTCACGAACTTCACGCGCCGCGCGTTCCGCAACCTGCGCGCGCGCACGGACAAGGCCTTTGACGACCTGCTCGCCGCCCCCGGCGTGGACGCGGCCGAGCTGCGCGCCCAGATCCGGGGCGAGGCCCTGCGCCAGGCCGTCGCGGACGCGCTCGCGGCGCAGACGCCCACGAACCTGACCCCCGAGGCCATCCGGCGCGAACTGGCCGACATGCGCGCCTACAACGCCGTCATGGCGCAGACCAATACGCTCATCTACGCCCGGGCGACGAACGTCTGGAACAAGCTGAAGGCGGGCGCCGACTTCAAGGCCCTCGCCCGCGCCTACACGGAAGTCCCCGACGAGGTGGAGGACGACGGCGCGTGGGGGACGCTCGACGACGCGTTCCTGCGCGACGACCCCGCCCTGCTCGCCGCCATCAAGGGCCTGAAGCCGGGCGGCTTCACGCCGCCCGTCGAGGGGGACAACGGGCTGATGATCGCCCGCCTCGACGCCCTGGAGGAGGACGGCGCCTATGCCCTCTCGCGCATCTTCTTCCGCCTCCCCCTGATGATCGACTACCCGACGCCGGAGGAGCTGGCCGCGACGGCCAAGGCCGCCCACGAGAAGAACCTCTTCGCCGACCTGCTGCGGCGCCTGCGCGCGGCGGCCGCGGTCGACTATCCCAACGGAAAAGACCTGTTTACGCGGCATCCGCCCGCAGCGCGGGAGCTGCCGCCCAAGAAGAAGGAGACGCCATGAAACGGTACGCACACGGAACGGGAATCCTGGCGGGGCTCTGCGGCCTCGCCCTCTGCCTTGCGACGGCCCCCCTGCGGGGCGAGGTCGCCGACGGCGGGCTCGTCTACAGCAACGACCCCGCCTTCACGACGGGCGCGTGGAACTCGAACTACACGGCCGTCAAGGCGAAGGCGGACGCGGACAACGTGCCGCTCGTCGTCTTCTGGGCGAATCCCGGCTGCACCTACTGCAAGAAGCTCGAGACGGCGCTCAACACGTCGGCCGCCTACGCCTGGCAGAAGGAGCGCGGCTACTACTTCGTCTTCGGCTACGGCACGAGCGGGGAGCACGGCAAGGCCAAGACGTTCGCGCGCCATGCGAGCGGCAAGTTCCCCTACGTCGCCGTCTACTGGCGGCAGGGCCTGCGCGGCACCTCGACGCAGAAGAAGAACTTCGCCGGGCGCGCGGGCATGATGACGGTGACGTCCGGCGGCCTCGCGGACCAGTTCATGGCGACCGTGGACTACTGGGTGGGCGACTACCAGGCGCCGGTCGCCTACGTGGGCGGCACGTTCGCGGGCGAGGAGGAGACGGCGGGGAACCGCCTGGAGGCCGAGGCCGGGACGAAGACGGTGCCGGTCACGCTCGTGCGCGACGAGGCGGCGGCGCAGACGGCGACGAACCACCTCCTGACGGTGACGGGTCCGGACGGCGCGGCCAAGACGCAGACGGTCCGCTGGGTCGCGGGCCAGGCCGAGCAGACCCTCACGCTCGACCTCACCGACTTCCCGTCCTTCGACGCGCCCGGCGAGACGCTCACGCTCGCCGTGCTGGAAGAGGAGGGGGGCGAGGTGCAGGACACGCGCACGGTGACGTTCGTCGAGCGGGAGAACGCCGCCGACAACCCGCTTTGGATCGGCGAGCAGACGGCGGACACGCTCGCGTTCGGCGAGTGGACGATGGACCTCGACGCGGCGAAGGAGAAGGCCGCCAAGGCGGAGGGCGCCGCCTACACGCTCGTCTCGGTGGGCGGCTCGCTCTGGTGCCCCGACTGCGCGAACGCGGAGCGCAACTTCCTGGGCGTGGCGGACGAGCAGGGCGAAAACCGCTTCCGCGCCTGGGCGGCGGAGAACCAGGTCGCGCTCGTCTCGCTCGACATCCCGAACTTCACGTCCCAGGACGGCGCGTTCGCGTCGCCGACCCTTCTCTCGCGCACGGCGTTCAAGACGACGCTCGCCCGCGCGCGGGAATACCCCGCCGCGGGGGCGGACCCCGCGCTCACGAACGCGATGCTCCGCAGCGGCCTCGGCTACCTGACGCGCAAGGGCGTCTCGGACGCGGCGGCGGCGGAGGCGCTGGCGCGCATCCGCGCGCTCGTCGCGAAGGGCGGCCCGCTGCACGGCGCGGCCGACACGAACGACAACCGCACGGGCGTGCCGATCTTCGTCCTCCTGCGCAAGGACGGCACGGCGGCGGCGCGCCTCACGCGCTTCGCGGCCGAGAGCCCGATGGCGGCCGCCCGGGAGCAGTGGGGCGACCTCATCAAGCGCTTCGACGAGATGCTGGCGATCGCCGCCCCGGAGGGCGCGCACGCCGACCCGGCGGAGGGCCCCGCGAACGACGGGCCCGGCGCGGGCGCCGTCCCCTTCCGGGCGAACGGCGGCACGGCGGCGGGCGAGCTGTCGCACGCCGACTTCCGCGACGTCTTCCGCCTGGAGGGCGTGGGCGGGAACGCCCTCCAGAAGGTGACCGTCACGGGCACGACGGGCGCGCGCGTCACGGCCTCGTTCCTCGCGCTGGACGCGGAGGGGAAGAAGGTCGCGGTCGGCACGCCCGCCTCGGGCGCGCTCACGGCGGAGGGCTTCGCCCTGGAACACGAGTTCACCGAGGCGGGGGAATACTACCTCGAGCTCGCCGGCGAGGCCATCACGAATGCGTCGTTCGCCGTCGAGAGCCCCGTGGCGCTGAACTTCCACCCCTATGCGCTTGCGGGCACGGTCGTCCTCGTGCCGCAGACGGCGCGCGCGACGGCATCGGCGCCGGAGGGCTCCGACCAGGTCACGATGCGCCTCGTGAAGGGGCAGACCTACCGCATCGCGGGGCTGAAGGCGGGGGCCGACGGCGAGGCGCTCGCGCCCGTCGACCCGGACGCCGAGGAGGGCGTCCTCTTCACGGCCCTCGTGGACGGCGATGCGTCCTTGACGTGCGCGGGCGCGGGCGGGGCGGTCACCTACTCGGTCTGGACGCCGGGGAAGGTCGGCTTCACGGCGGCGGCTCGGACGGTGCAGGAGAACGTCGGCGAGGTGGAGGTGGCGGTCGCCCGCACGGGCGGCGCCGCCGGCGAGGTCGTGCTGCAGGTCTCGCTCGACGAGGATGCGACGACGCTCTACGACAGCGACGGCACGCCGCGCTTCGCGTTCGACGGGGCGGAGCTCGTCTGGAAGGAAGGCGAGGAAGGCGTGAAGACGGTGACGGTGAAGGTGATCGACGACACGCGCTTCGACGGGACGGGCGTCGTGGCGCTCGCGCTCGAGCAGGCGGGCGGCGACGGCACGCCTGAGATCGCCGGCGAGGCGTTCGCGCTCACCGTGACGGACAACGACAAGCAGTCCGCCGGCAAGGCGGCGTTCACGGGCGCGGCGCCCTACTTCGCGCGCTCGAAGACGGTCTACGTGCGCGAAGGCGATGCGGCAGCCGTGACGGTGGGCCGCGTGGAGGCGAGCGACGGGCCCGTGACGGTGCGGGTGAAGGCGTCGTCCGCGACGCTGACGCTCGGCGGCGACGTGGAGGATGAAGGGACGCTTGCCTGGGGCAACCACGACGCGGCGGAGAAGACGGTGACGGTGGAGGGCCTCGCCGCCGGCAAGACGGCGACGCTCACGCTCGCGAACGCGACGGACGGGCTCAAGATCCTCTCGACCTCCAACTACGTGAAGGTCGTCGCCGTGGCGGCGGACGCGCCGTCCTTCGCGGAGGATGCGGCGCAGACGGCGCTCACGCGCTACGTGGCCTCCTCGAACCTCTACGCGGTCGCCAACGTCCCCGAGGGGACGACGAAGCTCACGTTCGCGCGGATCTCGGGCACGCTCCCGGCGGGCCTACGGGCGGCGTGGGACCCGGAGGCGCAGGCGCTCGCGGTGAGCGGCGCGCCGACCGCGAAGGCGGGCGTCTACAGGGCCGTCTACCAGGTCTCGGCGCGCGTCGGGACCAAGACGGTGCCGGGCCTCACGGTCGCCATCGCGTTCACGGTGACGGACGTCGCCGCGGCGGGCGCGGACGGCACGCCCGCGCTGAACCCAGCCCTTGCGGCGACGCGGACGTTCTACAGCCTGCCGGCGCTGGAGAATGACGACGGCACGGAGGGGACGCCCCGCCTCGTCGGCACGCTGCAGGTGACGGTGCCCGCGACGGGCCGCGTGAGCGCGAAGCTCCTCTGCGCGGCGGGAACGGTGTCCTTCTCCTCGCGGAACTGGGCGGAGGCGGAGGAGGGCGGCACGATGCGCGCCGAGCTCGTCGGCTCGAAGGCGGGCTACGCGATGGCGCTTGAGGCGGCGCCGGACGGCGCGCTCGCGATCACGCTGACGATCGAGGAGGACGGCGAGACGGCGACGGCGACGGTGGAGACGGACGGGCGGCGCTGGTCGAAGACGGATTCCGCCGAGGCGTGGCGCGGCCAGTACACGGTTGCCCTCCGCAACATGGCGCAGGAGGAGACGGTGGAGGGGCTCGCGCCGCGCGGCCACGGCTATCTGACGCTGAAGATGGCCTCCTCCACGGCGTGGAACGCCGGGCGCATGACGTGGGCGGGCGTCCTGCCGAACGGCACGTCCGTCTCGGGCAGCGCGACGCTCGCGCGCGGCCTGAAGGGCCCGGAGGACTGCTGGGCGTATCTGCCCGTCTACCTGCGCTCGTCGCGCGACGTCCTCTCCGTCCTGATGCAGATCGCCCAGGGCGCGGTGGAGCACGACGAGCCGACAAGCGCGTGCCAGGCGGTGTTCGAGGCCGGCGACTTCGCGCAGGCGTATTGGTTCCACTTCGATTCGGCGGGCCTGGCCTACACGGCCGAGCTGGACGTCTACGGCGGCAACTACCAGCCCGCCTACGACTTCGCCGCCTACTTCGAGCAGTTCTACGCCGAGGGGTCGGTGGCGCCGAACCTCGCGTTCGACGTGGGCGGCCTGGGCGGGACGCTGGCGGTGGGTACGCCGCCCGGCGCGGTCGACGAGGTCGGCGTGGCGGTCGGCAGCCAGTCGCTTGCGATCGCGAAGGACGCCGCCAACGCCTGCCGCGCGACGCTCTCGTTCAACCGCTCGACGGGCGTCGTGACGGGCACCTTCCGCCTGCCCGTCGTGAAGGCCAACGGCGCGTCGGCGGTGGTGACGGCGACGTATCGGGGGGTGATGCTCATCGGCTGGGGCCCGGGCTGCGGCTGCGACGAGTCGCTCGTCGAGAGCGACGTGAAGCTGCCGTTCGTGAACGGGGCGTTCTGGGTGTCGGACACGCAGGTGGACCCGCTGACGCTGCGGAAGTTCACCGTCAGGCGCGGCGGCGCGGCGGAGATCGCCGCCCCTGCGGCCGCCGCCGCCGGCGACAACGGCGAAGGCAACGACAACGAAGGCAACGACAACGAAGGCAACGGCGGCGAAGTCAGCGGGCTTTGAGAGGGGCGTGAGATGAAGATGAACATGAAGGCATATCTCCTTGGGGCGGCGGCGTGCGCGGCCCTGGCGGCGCAGGCGGCCATTACGGGCAGTTCCGAGGCGGCCGCGGCGTCCATTTCGATGAGCGCGGCCGGCGCGGTGCGCACGGTGAAGCTCGTCGCGTCGGCGGACACGGGCAAGGGCGTCTACTACTTCAAGTCGACCCTCAAGCGCGGCACGGCCTACACGGTCTGGACGGAGGGCGTCTCGGCGGACGCCCCCGTCTCGCTGGACGCCTACGCGGCCGACCCGCCCGAGTCGAGCGACTCCATGGGCTCCGGCGCCGACTTCGAGGACGTGGGCGAGGCGGGCGCGAACACGCGCCTCGTCATGTGGGCCGACAGCTGGACGGTCGACGACGAAGACCCCGAGATGAGCGACCCGAAGAGCTGGACCTACTACTTCGCGCTGGAGGGGACGGCCGGGCAGAGCGTGAAGGTCAACTTCCGCCTGGGCGCCTCCATCCCGCAGGGGCGCATCGACAACCCGGCCTCGATCACGGTCGGCACGACGGAGGCGTCCGTCGCGCGCACGCTCGAGCTGGACAACGCCTACTACTTCCGCGCGCGCCTCACGGCGGGCCGCCTCTACCACTTCGCGACGGCGGGCGGGACGGAGGAGCAGGCGTTCAACCTCAACGTCGACGGCGACGGCGACGACGTCGACGCGGCGGTCTATTCGGATGCGGCGTATGCGGCGGACGACGGCAACATGGGCCTCTACGTCCTGCCGGACACGACGGCCTACTTCACCATCGCCGTCACGGGCGTCCAGACGAACGACGCCTCGGCGGCGTTCACCCTCAAGCACCGCCTCTACCCCGTGCGGACGCTCGCCGCCCACCCGGCGGCGGAGCTGAACGACGAGAACGGCTGGACGGCAACGTGCGCGCCGGGCTACCTGAACGCCTTCGAGGAGACGGGCGCCTACGACGAGATCGTCGACGAGTGCCTCTTCAAGTTCACGGCGGCGAAGGGCCAGCGCTTCGTCTGCGAGACGACGGGCGCGGCGACGAACCTGCTGATGCGCGTCTACAACGCCAAGGGCGCCGTCGTGGCCGAGAACACGGCGGACGGCGCGACGTGGAACGTGCGCGCCGCGTTCGAGGCGACGGCGGCGGGGACCTACTACGTGGGCGTCTGCCAGAACCTGGCGGACGAGTTCCTGGAGGCCCCGGCCTACCTCCCCGTGACGCTGAAGGTCGCCGAGGCGACGGCCCTGGCCGACGACTTCGACGAATGGGACCCGGCGGACAGCGCGGCGGCGGGCGCCAGCGCCCTCTCCCCGCTCCCCGCCACGAAGGACGACGCGCCGGAGGCCGTCGACGCGGACGGCCACGGCCCGCACCGCCTGGGGCGCGGCGACTGGGCGGACGTCTTCATGATCGGCGCGCGCAAGGGCGTCACCTACGCGCTGCGCGCCTCGTCGGGCGCGGCCGCGGCGGGGAACGCGAACACGCTCGCGGCCAAGGTCTTCACGCTGAGCGGCACGTCCGAGCGCGCGGTCACCGCGGAGGGCGACCTCACGCCCGGCTCCGCCGCCCCGCTGACCTTCACGGCGACGGCGAACGCGACCTACTACGTGCGCGTCTCGGTGGCGGAGGGCGCGGCGCTCGACTACCCCGACTACCGGCTCCACGCGACGGCCTACACGGAGACGGGCGCGGCGCTCGGCATCCTGAAGGTGGACCTCCTGGGGGCGTCCGCGGCGACCTGGTCGCTCGACTCCGAGGCGGTCAAGTACCCCTCCGGCGCGAGCGTCCTCGTGAGCGGCGCGCACGCGGTGAAGTTCACGGCGGTGACCGGGTTCAAGGCCCCCGCGGCCGCGCGCGTCGAGGTGGCCCCGGGCACGGAGCCGACGGTCCTGACGGCGCACTATTCCGACACGTCCGACCCCGCCGACGACACGGCGCGCGGCGCCAAGGCCCTCACGCTCAAGAACGTCGCGACGAAGCAGGTGCGGACGCTCTGGAAGGACGACCCGGAGGACAACTTCTCCCTCTCCGGCGTCAACGGCTACTACTACGACTTCGCGCTCGCCGACGTGACGGGGGACGCGGTCTTCACGATCACGAACGCGACGCCCACGGCGGAGCACCCCGACGGCGTGTTCGCGCGCGGCGTGACGTCGGTCTCCCAGCTGGAGCTGCCGGCGGCGCGCACGAAGTACATCCTCACCGTCCACCATGCCGACGCGCAGGACCCCCAGGACGGCGCCTACGCCCTCTCCGGCCTCTACGCGAACGTGGGCATGGTCAAGTTCGCCAAGACGGCGGTCTCCGTCAAGGAGAACGCCGCCTCCGTGGCGATCACGGTCAACCGCACGGCGAAGGACGGCCGGGTGCGCGTGGCCTACGGCACGGTGGCCGGGACGGCGAAGCCGGGCGTCGACTACGTCGCGCAGAACGGCGTCCTCGAATGGGCGAACGGCGACAACAAGGCGAAGACGATCACGGTTCGGCTGATTCCCGACCTCGTGCCGGTCTGGGAAGGCAGCAAGGCGTTCGCCGTCGAGCTGCGCCCCTTCACGGAGGACATGCGCGAGGACGGCGAGTACCCGGCGGCGCTTTCGGGCGGCCCGACGTGTACGGTGACGCTCACGGAGGTGTCGCGCGCCGGCACGACGGCCGCGAGCTCCTACGCGGCGGTGGCGCCGAAGCGCGCGACGGTGGCGCGGGACGAGGCCGTCCCGCTTGAATCGGGAACCTTCTTCGGGGTGCTGGCCGAGGACGGCGCCGCCCTCACGAACGGCCTGCCCGCGCTCGCGTCCCTCTCCCTCACCGTCTCCACGGCGACGCCCGCCGCGATCTCGGCCAGGGTCTCCCTCGCCGGCAAGACGTATGCCTTCTCGGCAAAGGGCTGGGACGCGGACGCGGATGAGGACGCGGAGGACGGCGCGGCGGTGCGCACCTGCACGCTTCGGCAGGTCCAGCGCGTCGCGAACGTCTCCTACACGAACACGCTCACGCTCGCGGTGGCGGCCGGGCGGACGGAGACGGCGGGCGACTGGCTGCGCGCGGGCGCGACGGCCGAGCTGGAGATGAACGTGCCCGACGCGAACGCGAAGGGCGTCCAGGAGGGCATCCGCTACGTGGGGACGCTGGGCCGGAACAACGCGAAGGTCCAGGCCTACCTCGACGCGGTCACGAACTTCACCGGCTACTACACGGTGGCGCTGGCCCCGCAGGGCGCGCCCGCGGCCGACGGCGCGCCGGCCGGGAACGGCTACCTCACGCTGACCGTGGACAACAAGGGAACCGTCAAGGTGGCGGGCCAGCTGGCCGACGGCGCGACGAAGCCCACGGCCTCCGTCGCGGGCGCGGCCCTGGTCAAGGACGCCGCCTCCGCGAACGGCTACGCCCTGCTGGTGCCGGTGTTCATGGCGCGCTCGCCGGCCTGCTTCGGCGGCACGCTCCGCCTGTATGCGCGCGCGGACGGCGCCGTGGTGGTCGATTCGACCAGCGCCCTCGTGTGGAACAGCGACCTGGCGACGGCGACCTACGAGCCCGGAAGCGGCTTCCGGATGCACCTCGATCCCGTGGGCGGCTGGTACGACAAGGTCGTCAACCTCCAGGCCTACTACCTGACGTATGCGTTCGAGGTCGAGACGGCGCAGACGGCGGAGCTGCCGGCCGAGATGTTCGCGGTCGGCTACGCCGCCTCCGAGGCGGCCGGCCCGGACGGCACGGCCGTCGGGCTCTCTGGCGATGCGTTCTCGACGGCGAAGCGCGCGCTCGTCCGCAGCGGGACGCTGAACGACCTCGCGGCAAGTGCCAACCCCTGCAACGTGCAGGTGAAGCTGACGCGCGCGACGGGGCTCGTCACGGGCACGTTCTCGATCTGGAGCGAAAGCGCGGACGGCACGAAGCAGAAGGAGGTGACCGGGTTCAAGCACGCGGGCGTGCTGCTGCTCGCGCGCGACGCCTTCTCGCCGCTTCCGGAGGAGGTCGTCGTCGCGGGGAGCGCGACGAAGGCGCTCTCCTGGAGCGAAAAGAACGCCGACACGGGCCGCACCGTCAGCCGCAAGTGGACGTGGTCCGTTCCGTTCAACGTGCTCGGCGTCGACCAGGGCGAGCCCGATTGGTGGGCCGACGACTGGGGCGACCCCGACCTCGACGACCTCGACTGACGCGCCCCCGACCTCGACGACCTCGACTGACGCGCCCCCGACCTCGACGACCTCGACTGACGCGCCCCCCGACTCACGCGTCCTCGGTTGCGTCGCTTCGGTTGCGACACCAAACCGCGTCGCCTTCGGGTGCATCGCCCCTGACGGTGGCGAACCTGACTGAAGCTGAGAGGGGGGGGGGGATATGGCGTGCGCGGCCACTGCATGGCGGTGGCCGCGTATCGTCGTTATACAGCCGATCAGAACAGCGGCTCAAGACGCGAAGGACCCGCGCCGCCCTCGGCGCGTGGCGCTCGGACGGCCCCGCAGCATCGCGAGCCGCCGCCCTTGCTGCATGGATATGCCCGCGCGCTGCATGGGCATGCCCGCGCCCGAGCGTGTCGTCCATGCGGAAAATCCCATTGCGTTCCATAGCCGAAGCGGATTCTACAAACGGGATGAGGGAAAAGATTTCCTACGCATCAAAATCTCATTGTCTCCCGTCCCGCCATCTGGTAGACTGTTCGGCGTGGCAGGACTTTTGGAAAAAACCGGCGGCGAGAAATCGCAGACGCCTCTCGGCGCGTTGCGCCTCCGCGATGTCCCGCGCGCCATTGCGGGCGCGGTGCGCGCGGACTTCGACGCATGGGTCGAGCGAAACTTCTTCAACGCGCGTGCAGGGCGGATTGGAAACATCTCCTACACGCGTGCGGGCGCGTTGGACGACGCACTCCCAGAATCCGTCCCGCCCAGGAAACGCCGAGAGGCCCGTCGCCTCTGGTACATGGAGGCTTACGACCGCGCCCTCGTCGACCATACGGAGTCCCTGCGCCTTGAGGAGGCAGACTTCCTTTTCCACCATCCGCACATCGCCCTCCAGCTTGCGCTCGGCGTCACCGATCTGCGCGGTCTCCGTTGCCTGCGGCGCGGCCTCACACACGAGGTGGACCGACTCCAGCGCCGAGCGTGCCGCGCCCGCTACTATGCGCGCGACAACGCCCGCCGCCGCGCCCTCGCCGCCGAACGGCGGCGGATGGTGCGTCGCACGACCGTGAACCCCTGCCCGACGCCGAATGCCCTGCGCGCGGCCTTCGCCGCACGGGGAGAGTCGCCTGAGGCGAAGCTCCGCCTCGGCGGGCTTCTGGAGGATCTGGAGTGCTACGTGGACAACTGCCTGCGCCTTGGCCCGAATGGAGAAGTCCTTGGCCGCAACGGCGGCGTAAAGGCATGGCTGCGCGAACACACGCCAGAACTCTTCAAGCGCTACAAGACGCTCATGCGCCACAAGTCCCTCGCACGCCGCCTCCGCCAGGCGGCAGGTGTCCGAGACCCTGTTCCGGCGGATGCCCTTCTGCCATCGGCAACCGGTCCGCAGCCTCCCGTACTGGACAATGAGGCGATCTCTCCGCCACCAACGTCTATTCCCATTCGTATCCCGGTGTCATCCGAAGGACCCCATGGGAACCTGTCGGACACAAGATGCCGCGTGGCCGACTGTGCCGATGAACAGGAGAACTCGTCACTTCGCCACTCCGCCGTGTCCGGGCGGGCACGGCGGACAGTCGCGGGGATTCTCCGAGATTGCCCCAACACGTTCGCCGCGCTCTTCCGCGCCGTGGACGCCGCGTTGGGGTAGAGCTGTCTGTGGCATGGCGAGAGGTCATGCCGTTGCTTGGTGGATTGGGGCACAGACGGTATGACGGAGACAGACGGTATAACGGGGAACGAACGACGCGGGACGACGCGCCGCTAGTATCTGATTGCAGGGAGGGCGAGACGCTGGTCACTACCGACGAGGCGCATCCAGGGGCCATCAGACCTATGTGCATTTCCCCGTCATCGGACGGAATGACCCTTTTAGAAGGTTTCCGCGACGATCCTGAATGGCGAGACGCGACGTTTGCCGTAAATGTGTGAGATTTTAGTGCGTAAGAAATCTTGTCGGGATCTCGCAAGGCCTTTCGTGTAACGTGGTGTAGAGGTTAACGCTGTGCTGCGGTGTAGCGATTCCGCTTGGACATCGCACATCATGGGCAGCGCGAGGCCATCGCGTGCCTTCGCCACGCTCCCCGCAGCGACGACCCCCCACGAAATTAGCAAGAAGAGGCCCGACATCAGCAAGCGGCTCCCGAAAACAGCAAGAGGGTCATCGAAATCAGCAAGAGGAAGCCGTGCGCGGACAGGCTGCCGAGACGGCGCGGCAGTCGCCGTTCCGTCCCGTGGACGGAACGGCGAACGGGAACGTCATGCGGCCGGCGGCCCGACTGCGTCGCCGGGGTTCTCGAGCAGCCAGTTGGCCGCCGCGTCCGGCGTCGTGTACGGCTCGCCCGTCACAAACTCGTAGACCTCCTTCATCTCCGTCACGGCGGACGGGTTGCGGTCGGCCTCGATGATTCGGAGGGCGACCTTGACGACGGCCGCGTCGTCCGAAAAGCCCTTCAGCTGCCCAGCGAGGATTGCCAGGGCGTCCTCGTCGCAGGCGCCCTTGATCTGGAACAGAGACTCGATGTAGGCGAGCTTCGCGCCCTCGTCGTCCATTTCCGACAGAGCCTGTTCGACGGCGTCCAGCGCGGTGGACTTGACGTCCTCGTCCGCATCCGCCAGGAACACCGTCATGGAATCGAGCACTTTTTCCCCGAACCACTGCAGGGCCTCGACCGCGCGCTGGCGGACCTCCGCGACGGGATGATCGACGAGACGTTCGGCGAGCCGCCTCACCTCGGACAGGTTCTCGTCGTCGAGCGCGGACTGGATTGACTCGACGAGTTTCTCGTCCTCCGCCGAAAGCTCGTGCGCGGCGGGTTCGCCGTCGGTCGCCTTTTCCGCCGACGCGGTAGAGGCGTGCGCCGCTTGCCGCGCCTCGACGATGCGCTTGGGGCGCTTCGGCTTCGCGTTCGCGGCAGATGACGATCCGACATTGGAAATGCGCCCTTTCTGCCGCGCCGCCGCGCCGTCTGCCGTCCCGTCGCCCGCAGACCCGCCGAACCAGAAAAAGACCGCCGCCACCGCCGCGAGCGCGGTCGCGCCCGCACCAATCAAGAGTTTCTTGTTCATCGTTTCCTTTGCTGTTGTTTCAAACTCATTGCAGGCGGTCACACGAGGACGCATGACCCTACCATATGCCGTGCGGACCGCGTGGCCCTACCGAACACCGTTCGGCACGCATGACCCGACCGCATGCCGTGCGGACCGCGTGACCCTACCATATGCCGTGCGGAACGCATGACCCTACCGAACACCGTGCGGCACGCATGACCCGACTGCATGGGCTTGGTAGGGGCGCGCGTCCCGCTCGCCCACACCGCCTACTCCGCCCCGACGTAGAACTCCGACTCGATATAAATCGCGTCGCCGACCTTGACGGAGATCGTCTTCGCCTTGCCGTTGACTTCGCCCATCACCTTCTCGCTGAGCCAAAACGCGCCCAGCACCCACGGCTTTCCGCCGCACTGGAGGCACCCGTCGCCCCAGTCCGGCAGCAGCACGGCGCGGTAGTAGGCCGTCACCGTCTTGCCCGCCGCGTCGAGCGTCTTGAACTTGCCGCTCACCAGCCCCGTCGTGCGGTTGAGCGAGAGCGTCGCCCCGACCGGCTTCGCCTCCGCCACGTCAAGCTTCGCCGCCGTCGACGTGATCTCGACCGCCACGCCGTCAAGCGCCCCGCCCCCCGCGACGAGGTCGTGCCCCGTCGCCACCGAGGAAACCGTGTCGAGCAAGTCCTGCTTCGCGTCGATCCACGAGCCGAAGACCTGTTCGTAGACGACCTCGCCGCTTGCCTCGGCAATCGCCTCCGTGTGCGACCACCACGGCAGGACGTCCGCGCCCACCTTCACCGCCTGAACCGCGCCGTCCGCCTCGATGCGCAGCACCGCCGTCAGGCAGTCCTTCGACGAGCGGTAGTAGATCGGCAGCAGCGCGGCGTCCACGCCGACCTCCACGAGCGTCCCGTAGCCGCTGAACGCCCGTCCGTTCGGCAAATAGCCCGCATACTGCATCCGCCCCGTCTTGGCGAGGCTGTCCGTCATCTTGAGCGTGACGACGGGCGAGCCGAGCGCGAGCGCGTCGCCACGCGGCGTCGCGAACGTCGCCGTGGCGCGTCCGACCCACGCTGTCGCCGGGTTCGCCTTGCTCCACGCCTTCGGGGCTTGTGCCGTCAGCGTCTCCTCGAAATCGGGATCGGTCAGCGCGACCGTGACGACGCCGTTCGCCGCCGCCGTCACGACGAGCGCGTAGTCCGGCTTCTTCGAGACGGTCAGCGTCGCGGTCAAGTCCCCCGTCGCCGCGTCGTAGCCGCTCCAGCTCGTCGACGCGAACGAGAGCGTCCCCTCCGCGCACTTGTATTTCGCCGTGCAGCGTCCCGTCGTCGGGATCGTCAGGTTCGCGATCAGCCCGACGAGCCGCCGCGCGGCGTCGTCCACGACCATCATGTCCGGGATGACGCGCTTCGTCGCGACGGACGGATTCGCCCCCGGTGCGGACGGGTCGAGCTTCGTGACGTCGGTGACGGAGAACGAAAGCCGGATCGTCAGGCCCGGCGTCGTCGTCCGCCCCTCGACCTGCGACACCTGGTAGACCGCCTCAAAGGTCCCCGCCTTCGCGCGCGGCGTCCCGCTGATGACGAGCCGGTCGCCGACGAGCTTCACCGTCACGCCGGACGGCAGCGACCCGGAGAGTTTCGCGACCTTCGCCTTCGCGCCGTTTGCGAGACCCGCGACGGCGACTTCCTGCGAGACAGCGCAGTAGCGCGTCAGGTCGAGGGCCTGCGCCGACGCCTCGAAGCGCGGCGCGTCCGCGCCGATGAGCTGGATCGCAATCGTCTTCGCGGACGAGTCGGCCTTGATGCCGTCGAGCGCGTCGAAGGAGACCGTCACCTTGCCGGACGGACACGCCGCGAGCGTCGGGAGTTTGAGCTCCGCCCACTGCGTCCCGGACTCGCGCGACTTCCAGGCGAACGCGGGCGCGTCGGCGAACGTCCCCGCCGTCGCCTGGATCGAGCAGCCGACGTCGCCGGACGCGCCGCCCGTGCGGGCGACGCCGATTTTCACGGTCGTCCCCTCCTCGGCGACAATCGTTCCCTTCTTCGCGAGCGCCGGCTCGGCGTCCGCGAACGCGACCTTGCCGACGTTCGACTTGTCGTTGTCGAGGATCGTGAGCGCGAACGCGCCCGCGTCCGCCGCACCGTCGAGGACGAGATGCAGAACCTGCGTCCCGTCCGCGTTGGCGTCGTCGAGGACGTCGACGGCAAAGCTCTTCGTCCCCAGCTCGCCGTCAGCCCAGGAGACCGTGTCCGTGACGATCCTGTAGCGGTCGGGGAAGGCGGTGGAGGCCGCGTCGACCGCGAGCGTCGCGCTCGCCGCGCCCGTGGCGCCGCCCGTGCGCGCGACCGGGACGGTGACGCGAAGGGCCCCGCCGGCCTTCTTCGCGTCCGCCTCGCTCGCCGTCGCGGAGGCCGCCGCGAACGCGAGAGCGCCCGCGTCGTCAACGGACGTCGCCGTGAGCTCGTAGGCGGCGGTCGAGTCGCCGGCGCGTTCGAGCGCGAACGCCGCGCTCGCCGCGAGGGCCTCGACCTGCACGAAGTAGTCGAGCGTTGCGTCCGCCGAAAGCGCCTGGGCGGGCAGGGCGACGCCGACGGCGAGCGAGCCGGCCGCCGTCGCGACCTTCTCCGCCTTGCCGTTCGCGACCTTCCAGAGGCTGAGGCGGACGTCGTTCTCCTCCGCCGCTTGCGCGGCGGACACAGAACCCTTGACGGCGAGCGTCGTGCGGGTCCAGCGGTCGCGGCCCGTCAGGCGCCAGTAGTCGGAAAGGTCAATCGCCGAGATCGTCGACGATGCCGCGCCGTCGCGCACGCTCATCGCGCACGCGTCCGTCGTCGCCGTCGACCAGTGCGCGTTCAGCTCCTCCGTCGGGTCGTTTGCGAGCGCGAGGAGCTCGTCGAGCCGCTGCACGTAGGCCGCCGCCGCGTCCGTGTTCGTCGGGCTCACGTTGCTGAACTGGTCGAGCCGCCCCACGACGCGTCCGTCGGGCCCGCGCACAATGAAGCACGGCACGCCCGTCTTCCACGCGCCCGTCTGCGCGTTCGCCGCGTCGAGGCACTCCGGACGGCACAGGCCGCCCGCCGTCACCGAGTTCGTGACGAGGTTCAGGTTGCGCGCGAGAACGGCGGACGCGCTCGCGGCCCCGTCGCCGGCGGGCGCGACGCCCTTGCGCGAGAGGTAGCCCGCGCCGCTCTGGACGCGATCCTGCGGCGGCACGGTCGCGTTCACGTAGCGGTCGCTCACGGATGTCGCCTTGTAGGTCAAAAGGCACGTCTCGCCGCCCTTGGGGAAGGCCGGCACGTCGAGCGCGGCGCAGTAGACGCCGCGCGCCGTCGCCCAGTTGTGGAAAACATCCGTCTCGACGAGGTTCGCGTCGACGTTCACGCAGTCGGGACACCAGAGGCTGCCGCCGACGAGCGTGAGCGAGGGCTTCGCGTCCGTCTTCGCGCACGCGAGCGCGAGGTCGACGTCCATCGTCCATTCGCCCGGCTTGAGCGTCGCCGCGTCGCGCTCGCCGATCCAGAGCGGATTCTTCGGGGAGATTTCGGGCGCGTCCACCATCCACACGGACGACCGGCCCTGCTCTTCGCCGTCTTCGCCCAAGAGCAGCAGATCGAACGAGCCGCCCACCGGCAGCCCCGCCGGGAGCTTGACGCGGACAAAGGCGTTGGTCTGCCCTTCCGTCCAGTCAATGCGGTTCGTCGTCGCCGTGCTCGGCACGACGAGGCTCGTCGGAATCGCGCGCGAAAGCCCGCTCTTGCGCACAACTGGCACGAGAACGGATGATGCGTCCGCGAGGACTTCCAGCCGATCCGAGGGCGTCGTCCCCGCGGCAAAGGCGGTGACGGCCTTGTAGTCGGCGAAGAAGTCGTCGAGACAGGCGACGAGCTGCCCGATCGTGTCGCCCTGGGGTTCCTTGATCGGCATCATGTTCTTCCAGCAGCTGAACGAGATCTTCTCCTCCGGCTCGTGTCCCGGCCAGTAGAACGCGACACGCGGGATGACGCTTCCCTTCGTGTAGTTGAGCGCGGCCGTCAGGTCTTCCGAAAGAAGGTTGGGGTGCTTCTTCGGGTTCGACAGATAGACGGCGATGTTGTTCTTCGACTTGCCCTTGACGTAGCAGTAGACGAACTCGTCGTGCGCGTTCGCCCAGTCGAGGAAGCGCTCGTCCTTGGCGAGCGCGGCGTCCACCGTCTTGCACGAACTGCAGTCCTCCGCGCCGACGAAAAGCACCATCGGAACGCCGCGCTCGCGGGCGGCCGCCTCGCTCTCCAGGAACGAGGTCTGCCAGTCGACCGCCGCGCCGCGAAGCGGCAAGAGCGCGGCAAGAGCCGCCGAGGCGGACGAAGCGAAACGAAGAACGTGGTTTTTCATGTCTTACTCCTTGTCGTTGTCGTGGGACTCCTGCTGCGCCTTCTTGGCCTTCAGGGCCTTCAAGACCATGCTTTCAAACTTGTTCAGCTTGGGCTTCGGCACGTCGCGCGAATAGGCGCGGAGCGCGGAAAGCGAATCGGGCGAGAACGTCTCGAACCCCGACGGGAAGGAAAGCGGATTCGCCGTCGTCAAGTCCACGATCAACTGCCGCCACATTTCGCGCTTCTTCTGCGCCCGCATCTCGGTGGCCAACTCGTCCACCGACTCGTAGGGGACTTTCAGCGCACGGTGCAGGAT
>CAVEVC010000164.1:0-18695 GCA_963618935.1 Clostridiales bacterium CCNA10
TGCGCGGTGATGGCGGTGAAGGAGATGCGCGACTTCCTCGAGAACGGGAACATCGCCAACTCCGTCAACTACCCCGCGTGCTCGCTCGGCCCGGCGCGGAAGGCCGGCCGCCTCGCGATCTGCCACAGGAACGAGGCGAACATGATCGGCACGTTCACCTCGATCCTCGGCAACGCGAAGGTCAACATCGACGCGATCGCGAACAAGGCGCGCGGCGACGTCGCCTACACGCTCATCGACATCGACACCCCGGCCTCCGCCTCCGTCGTCGACGCGCTCAAGAAGAGCGACGCGGTCATCCGCGTGAGAGTGATCAAGTGATTCATCATGTAGTTAAGTGGTTAAGTAGTTAAGTAGTTAAGTTTTTAGTTCGTCGGATGGACAGATTGGCAGCAACTTAACCACTTAACCACTTAAAGCGAAGCGACTTAACCTAATTCTTATGGCGGCGTTCAGCTACAGGGCGATGACGAAGGACGGGCGGCGCGTGGACGGAACGGTCCAGGCGGCGGACCGGCGCGGCGCCCTGGCCGCCGTGCGCAGGCTCGGCCACACGCCGCTTTCCGTCTCCGAGGCGGGGGGCGGCGCGGCGGCCGCGAGGAAGTCCGCAAAGGGCGGCAGCATCTGGAAGATGCGGATCGGCGGCGCGGCGGACGCGATGACGGACGCCGAGGTGCTGCTCTTCACGAGCGAGCTCGCCGACCTGCTGGAGGCCGGCATGACGCTCGGCCAGGCCCTCGGCTGCCTCGCGAACCAGGGCGAGGAGGGGAGCGCGCAGCGCACGGTCAGCCAGGACCTCTGCCAGCGCATCGTGAACGGCGAGTCGTTCTCGGACGCCATCGCGCACCACCGCAAGTCCTTCCGCCCCCTCTACGCGAACATGATCCGCGCCGGCGAGGCTTCGGGCGCGATGGTGGACGTGCTCCACCGCCTCGTGGAGCACTACGAGCGGAACGACGCGATGATGGGCAAGATCAAGGGCGCGATGACCTACCCGCTCTTCGTGCTCGTCTTCGGCGTCGGCGCGGTCGTCGTGGCGATGACGTTCATCATCCCGCGCTTCAAGAAGGTCTTCGACGGCATGCACGGCACGCTGCCGCCCGCGACGAAGCTCCTCATGGACATGAGCGCCTTCATGGTGCAGTACGGCTGGCTGCTCGCGCTGGCGGCGGCGGCGGCGGCGGCGCTCTTCGCCCGCTGGAAGAAGACGCCCGCCGGCCGGGCGAAGGTGGACGGCTGGAAGCTGCGCGCGCCGCTCGTGAGCGGCATCGTCGCCGCGGGCGCGTACTCCTCCCTCGCCTACACGCTGCAGACGCTGCTCGCGAACGGCGTGAACGTGCTGCAGGCGCTGAAGATCGCCGAGGACACGTGCGAGAACGCCGTCATCGGCCAGGCGCTCGCCACGGCGCGCCGGCGCGTGACGGACGGCACGTCGATCTCGGGCCCGCTCGCGGCCTCCGGCGCCTTCCCCCGCATGATGACGGACATGCTCGCGGTCGGCGAGCAGGCGGGCAACCTCACCGGCTCGCTCGGCCACATCGGCCTGCGCTACCAGAAGGACATGGACCGCAACATCGCCCGGTTCACGAACGCGCTCGGCCCGCTCATGATCGGCCTCATTTCCGTCGGCGTCGGCTTCATCGCCTACGCGATCGTCTCCGCCGTCTTCGGCATGACAAGCCAGATCAGCGCCCACTAGGGCGGCCGGCAGGGACAACCATTGCAGGATTCAATGTTTTCATTCGAACACAGATCGAGAACGCAGATCGCCTTGCGATACGCAGAATCGGGCGACAACCGATGTGGCTACGACGGCCCCTGCGGGGCCTACGCCACAATCGGTTGTCGCCGAGGTTGCGTTGTCTGCTGCGTGACAGACGGTCTGTGTGAAAAGGCATTGTGGCGTAGGCCCCGCAGGGGCCGTCGTAGCCACATGCCTTTTCACACAATTCTGCGTATGCGCAGCATCTGCGTTCCAGAAGAGTTTGAACCACAGTGACAAGGAGAACAGACATGAGACAGCAGGAGATCGCCGAGAAGGCCGCGAAGGCGGGCTTCACGCTCATCGAAATCATCATCGCCATCTCGATCGTCGGCATCATGGCCGCCGTCGCGGTGCCGAACATCAACAAGTACCTCAAGAACGCCCGCATCAACGCGGCGCGCCAGCTGATCGACACGGCGAAGAACGCCACGATCCAGTACCAGAACGAGCACCGGGGCAAGGTGCCCGAGACGCAGGACGCCTGGGTCGAGGCCCTGACGGGCGGCGACGAGCCCTACATCGAGGGCGGCGCCGACGCGCTGACGGACCCCTGGGGCGAACCGCTCCGCTACGAGAAGAAGGGCAAGGGCGGCCGCTTCAACATCTACTCGAACGGTCCGGACGGCGAGCAGGGCGGCGACGACGACCTCTCCGCCTTCGAGGACAGGCGCTAGCGCCCCGGAACCGGAGGGCCGGCCGTCGTGAAAAACGGCTTCACGCTGATTGAGATCCTCGTCGCGCTCGTGATCGTGGGCATCCTCGTGGGGACGGCCGCCGTCAGCCTGGGCGCGGGCGTCAAGTCGGCCCAGATGGCCGACGCCGCGCGCGCCGTGCAGCAGTATGCCGGGCACGCGCGGGCGGTCGCGCTTCTCAAGCAGCGCCCCGTCGTGCTCACGATCGCGGAGATCGCCGAGGACGGCGTGTTCGTGAAGAGCCGCCTCTCGACGAGCTACGGGAAGGACGCGGAGGCCGAGGGCGCGGGCGCCTCGGGCGGCGCCGGCTTCGGCGTGGCGGGCGCGGCGCCCGGCCGGGCGCAGACCCTCTCGGGCGTGCCCGTCGACGGCGCCGAGGCCGGCGACGAGGCGGCGGACCCGGCGGACGACCCCCTGTCGCCCGAGCCGCGCGACTTCGAGGGCATCCACATCCGGGGTCAGCTGAAGGAGGACCTGGAGAAGCGGCGCTCGCGCATCTCCGTGTTCAGCACGGCGGACCTCCTTCTGCGCCGAAACCGCGAGCAGCAGGAGAAGGCGCGGGCGAAGCGCGAGGAGGAGGGCGGCGAGCCGGCGGACGGGGCGGCGGAGGCCGAGCCGGACCGCGCGGCGGCGTTCTCCGTCGTCTACGAGCCGAACGGCCGCTGCGACCCCTACTTCGTGAAGGTCTGGAAGGACGGCACGCCCGAGGACAGGGCCATGACGCTGGAGGTCGGCCGCTTCGGCCGCGTCGTGGAGGAGGAGGAGCGTTGACATGAAGCGGGGCTTCACGCTCATCGAGGTGCTGGTCGCCTCCGTCATCCTCACGCTCGGCATCGTCGCCGTGCTGGGGCTCTTCCTCCAGAGCTACAAGCTGATGACCGCGTCGGCGCGCTTCGAGACGGCCCAGCGCGTCCTGAACTACTTCGAGATGGTCCACCCCGTCCCCGCCGTCGACCAGGTGACGGGCGACCCGCTCGACGACGACCTCCTCAACGTCGCCGAGGAGCGCGCCGAGAGCCTGGTGGACGACCTGGAGCTGGAGCTGTCCCGTTCGGACCGGGCGGACCTTTCCGGCTACACGGCCGAGCGGGCCGTGGACGACATCGACGACGAGGAGCTGGAGCGCAACGGCGGCCTCTACACGGTCCGCACGACGGTCAAGTGGGGCGGCGACCACTTCGGCGGCAGGAAGGAGAGCCTCGACGTCGTGAAGCTCTGGTGGAAGGGCACGTCCGGCGGCGGGAGCGGCGGCAAGTCCTCGAACGCGGAGAGCGCCACGAAATGAGACGCGCGGGCTTCACGCTGGTCGAGCTGCTGGCGGCGATCCTCATCCTCTCGATGATGACGATCGTCGGCGGCATCGCCTTCACCGCCGTCATCAACGGCTGGCACCGCGCCACCAAGCTCGCGGACCGCATGCAGACCGCGGACTATGCGCTCAACCAGGTCGTCGCGGGCCTGCGCAGCGCCTACTACCCGGCGGACGGCAACCAGAAGGACGAGTGGGGCTTCATGATGGAGGACGGCGGCGACGGCGAGGACCCCTCCAGCAGCGACTGGATCGAGTGGACCAAGCTGGGGACGTCCATGATCGGCAGCAAGTCGGCCTTCTCCGAGACGACCCACCGCGTGCGGATGTGGGTGGAGGAGGCGCGCGGGAAGGACGAGCCGGGCGGGCTGAAGATCCGCGTGTGGAACCCGGACCTCTTCGTGGAGGACGACCGCACGCGGTTCGACGAGGACGACTACGGCGAGGAGCTGCTGCTCGTGGAGGACGTCGTGGGGTTCGACTGCCAGGTGCAGAAGGACGCCTCGGAGGTGGAGTCGGACGGAAAGCCGAAGTGGGCCGAGGAGTGGGCGACCTCGAATGCGATTCCCTACCGCGTGAAGATCACGTTCCGCATGAAGCCGGCCGAGAAGGGCGAGGAGCCGCTGCCGGTCCTGCGCGTGGTGGAGATCCCCCTGTGGCGCCTCTCGCAGAAGCCGTTCGCGCTGGAAGGGTCGAAGACGGAGGCGAAGAAGAAATGACCGCCGCGCGTGCCAGAGGGTCCGCCCTTGTGATGGTGCTCTGGACGATCGCCGTCCTCTCGGTCATCGTGACGAGCTTCGCGGTGGAGGCGAAGCTGCAGGCGTCGCTCAACGTGTTCGTGCGCGAGCGCGCGCAGCTGGAGACCCTGGTCGACGCGGGGCGGACGCTGGGCGAGATGATCGTGGCGAGCCACCAGAGCGCGGCGGCCTGGTCGGAGGACGAGAACCTGGAGGAGCTGCTGGAGGACGACCGCTGGATCCTGGAGAAGCGGCAGCTCAAGCAGAGCGGCGCCACGGTGACGATCGGCCCGGTCGTGGTGGACGAGAAGCTGCCGGACGGCCTGCGCGCGCGCGACGACGCGGCGGTGGCCGCCGAGCTCGCCGGCCGCGGCGCCGTCACCGTCGTCATCGAGAGCGTGGGCGGCGGCGACGGCGGCGGGCCCAAGTTCAACATCAACAACCTCCAGCCCGAGGGCGACCCCCACTACGCCGAGCTCTGGGAGAACATCCTCTACTGGGTCGGCGTGCCCGAGGAGGAGCAGGAATACTTCCTCAACAGCTGGCTCGACTGGTACGACAGCGACGACGTCAAGAAGGGCGACTACGGCGACAACGCGCGCGACGGCAGCGAGAGCGACTACTACGAGGACCTGGCCGAGCAGAACGACGAGGAGAAGTACAAGCCGCGCAACGGGCCCATCAAGGACCTCAAGGAGCTCGCCTGGGTGGGCGCGTTCCGCCTCCACCCCGCCGTGCTGACCGGCGGCTGGTACTACAGCCTCGACGAGCGGAAGGAAGACGACAACATCTGGATCACGAACACCCTCGACAAGGTGCTGGGCACCTTCGGCGGCAAGAAGATCAACGTCAACCTCGCCGAGAAGGACGTGCTGCTGCAGATCCCCGGCATCCGCTCGACGGACGACCCGGAAGACCTCCAGGACGAGACGATGCTGGACGTCGTCAACGCGATCGTCGAGTGGCGCAACGGCGTGGACATGGACGGGCGCGAGGTCAACCTGGACGACGAGGAGAACGGCACGCTCATCAAGGACTGGTCGAAGCTCAACGAGATCTGCCAGGGCTACATCAGGCAGGAGGCGCAGGAATACCTCGCCTACCAGGGCGGCTCAGGCGAGGGCGCCCTCTACCGCGTCACGATCATCGCCGCGTCGATGGGCATGAAGCACGTCGTCAAGGCGAAGATGACCATCCGGGAATCCCGCCCCGTCTACCTCGAATGGCAGGAGGACCCATAGGAGAAGATTAAGTCGCCCCTGCGGGGCTTTAAGTGGTTAAGTAGTTAAGTAGTTAAGTGATTAAGTAGTTAAGTGGTTAAGTGGTTAAGTAGTTAAGTGATTAAGTAGTTAAGTGATTAGGTGATTGAGTGGTTGAATGGTTGAAGAATAGGGGCGTGGCAAAACCCGACGGGCGGCCGGGACGTCCGCCCCTACCATTGCCCGTTCTTGCCATTGGTAGGGCGCGACGTCCCCGGCGCGCCGCCACGGGAAACGCCTGCGGATGTCTTTGATTGGATTTGCTGAATGGACACGAACAAGGAAACGACATGAGAATTTCTGGAACGACGGGAACCGTACTGGCCCTCGTGGCGCTGGCCGTCCTCGGGGGCGGCGCCTGCTTCTTCCGCACCGTGCAGGAGAACCGGCGGCTTGAGCTCCAGGCCCGGGCCCAGCAGGACCGCCTGAAGGCGAAGGAGGCCGACGCCCGCGCGAAGGAGGCCGAGGCGAAGGCGAAGGAGGCCGAGGCGCGCAAGGCCGAGGCCGACCGCAGGCGGGCCGAGGAGGAGGCGGCGGCGAAGAAGGCGGCCGTGGACGCGAAGAAGCAGGAGGAGGCCCGCGCGCGGGAGGAGGCCGCGGCCGCCAAGGCGGCGGCGAAGAAGGCCGAGGCGGAGAAGGCCGCCGCGGACGCGGCGGCGAAGAAGGCGGCGGCGGAGAAGGCCGCCGCGGACGCGGCGCGCGCCGAGCAGGAGAAGCGCGCGGCGGCGGAGGCCGTGGCGCTCCGCCGCGCGGAGGCCGAGCGGAAGACGGCCGAGGCGGCGCGCGACGAGAAGCTGGCCGCCACGCGCATCGCGGAGGCCGCGCTCGCGAAGAGCGCGAACGAGCTGAAGGCCGCCGAGGCGGCGGCCGCCGCCGAACGCGACCGCAAGCTGCGCCTCTACAGCCGCGCGAGCCTCAGCCGCGCGGAGACGGTGGCCCTCCAGCGCGCGGAGAGGCGCCTCGCGCTGGAGGAGGCGGGCCTGCTCGCGCCGGAGGACAACGCGGGCGACGGCGGGGCGGCGCCCGCCGAAGGCCACGCCGCCGGGGCCGCCGCCGGGCCCGCCGCCGCCGCCGGGGCCGCCCCGACGAACGCGGCCGTCGCGGTGGCCTGGCCCGAGGCGCGCCCGGACGCGACGCCGGCCGGCGTGAAGGTCGCCGAGATCCAGCGGAAGATCGACGACACGCACCGCACGGCGCAGAACCTCGCGGCGCGCCGGCGCATCCTCGACTTCAGCCGCCGCATCGGCCGGGCCGTCGCGGAGGGGCGCCATGCGGACGCCGCCCACGAGCGGCGGGCCCTCGTCTCGCTCGTGCCGGACTACGAGGACGTCTACATCGCGCTGCTGGACGAGGCGCGCGCGGCCGGCGACGAGGCGGCCCAGAACCAGCGCCTCGACGAGCTCGTCGCGCTCGTCCCCGACTGGCGGCGCGTCGCGGTGCTCGTGCGCCTCATCCAGCACGACGAGGCGTTCTACAGCCGCGCGCTCGCCGGGCGCGTGGAGAAGGACGACTACGTGAAGGCGTTCCGCAAGATCTACGACGCGGCGCGGCGCGACAAGGGCGACCGCGACGACCGCGACGAGAAGGTCGCCCGCATCTGCCGCACGCTCGCCACCTACGTGCCCGACTACGAGCGCTCGCCCGAATGGAAGTGACGGTTCAGCAACGAAAGGAACAGACCATGGACGACAGAGAGACGAACGACGGCGCGGGCGCCTACAAGTGGGCGGCCCTCGCCCTCCTGACGGTGGGCTACTTCATGCAGCAGGGCACGCGGCAGATCTTCAACTCGGTGCTGCCGCAGATGAAGCTCGAGTTCACGTCCGTCGCGGCCGGCGACTGGGGCGCCGTCATGACGGTGTTCGCCGCCGTCTACGGCGTCTGCGTGCTCTTCGCGGGCGTGCTGGGGGACCTCTTCAGCCGCAAGAAGACGATCCTCGTCTCCGTGGCGCTCTTCTCGCTCGCGATCCTCGCCTCGGGCTTCGCGCGCCCGCTCGGCAGGCTGTCGCTCGTGAGCTACCTCGTGGCCGCCTACAGCGTCGTGTTCGCCGTGGGCCAGTGCCTCTACCCGTCCTCCGCGAACTCGATCCTGAGCCAGCTCCACGAGAAGACGCGCTCGATGGCGATGTCGGTGATGCAGAGCGCGCTCTACGTGGCCGTCGTGGCGGTGTCGCTCGCCTCCGGGTGGCTGGCGGGGCTGGGGCAGGGCGCCTGGCGCTACCCGTTCTGGGTGTTCGGCGGCTTCGGCCTCGCGCTCTTCGTCGTGCTCGCCCTCTTCCTGCGCGACACGAAGCCCGTGCCGCCCGCGCCCGGGGCCGTGCAGAAGCCGTCGATGGCGGAGGCGTTCAAGGCGTTCGCGGTGAAGCCGAGCGCGTGGCTGCTGATGGCGGCGTTCGGCTTCCAGGTGTTCACGAACTTCGGCTTCACGGTCTGGACGCCCGTCTACCTGCGCGAGACGTTCTTCTCGGACGGGTCGATGGCCGCCACGGAGGCGGGCTTCTGGACGATGTTCCACGCCGTCATCTGGCACTACGCCGGCTGCGTGGTCGGCATCCTGTTCGCGAGCCGCCTCTCCGACCGGCTCGCCGCGACGTGGCGGCCCGCGCGCCTCGCCACCAACTTCGTGGGCCTCCTCGCGGGCGCGCCGTGCATCTACCTCGCCTACGCCTCGAACTCGCTGGCCCTCTGCGCCGCCGGCCTCTTCCTCTTCGGCCTCGCGCACGGCGTCTACGACTCGAACATGTTCGCCTCGCTCTACGACGTCATCAAGCCGCGCTACCGCGCCTCCTCGACGGGCTTCATGTGCTGCGGCGCGTTCCTCGTCGGCGCCGTCGCCCCGAAGCTGATCGGCGCGATGATGGACGCCGGCATCACGGTGAAGAACTGCCTCGCGTCCCTCTCCGGCGCCTACTTCTGCGGCGCGCTCACCGTGCTCGTCACGATCGTCCTCTTCCTGAAGAAGGACTACGAGCAGAGCTGAGGCGCCAACCACTTGACCACTTAACTACTTAACTACTTAACCACTTAACTACTTAACCACTTAATTCCAAAGGGAAAGGTCTAAGGCATGGACAAATTGAAGATGGCGATGGTCGGCGGCGGCATCGGCGCCTTCATCGGGAACGTACACCGCATGGCGGTGCGGATCGACGGCGGGGTGGACCTCGTCGCGGGCGCGTTCGACGTGGACGCGGCGCGCGGGCGCGAGCAGGGCCGCCTGCTGGGGCTTGCCCCCGCGCGCGTCTACGACACGTGGCAGGAGCTGGTGCGGACGGAGGCGGCGCGCCCGAAGGCGGACCGCCTGGACTTCGTCGCCATCTGCACGCCGAACTTCACCCACTTCCCCATCGCGAAGGCGTGCCTGGAGGCCGGCTTCAACGTGATGTGCGAGAAGCCCATGACGATGACCGCCGCCGAGGCGGAGGAGCTGGCGGCGCTCGTGAAGAGGACACGCCTCGTCTTCGGCGTGATGCACACCTACGTGGGCTATCCGATGGTGAAGCTCGCGCGCGACCTCGTGGCGCGCGGCGACCTCGGCCGCGTCGCGAAGGTCGTCGTCCAGTACCCCCAGGGCTGGATGCGCCGGGTCGATCCGAAGAAGACGACGGTGGAGCGCCTGCGCTGGCGCATGGACCCGAAGACGAGCGGCATCAGCGGCTGCATGGCCGACATCGGCACGCACGCCGCGAACCTCGCCGAGTACGTGACGGGCCTCAGGATCCGCGAGGTGCTGGCCGAGCTGACGAGCTTCGCCGGCGGGGCGCTGGACGACGACGGCAACGTGCTCGTCCACTTCGAGAAGGGCGCGAAGGGCGTCCTGATCGCCTCCCAGATCGCGACGGGCGAGGAGAACGGCCTGCGCATCCGCGTCTACGGCGAGAAGAAGGCGCTCGCCTGGCGGCAGGAGGACCCCCACGTCCTCTCCGTCTTCGCGCCGGGCGCGCCCGAGGAGACCTGGCGGCGCGGCAACCCCTACGTCGCCGAGGTCTCGCCCGCCGCCGCGCGCTGCACGCGCACGCCGGCCGGCCACCCCGAGGCGTTCCTGGAGGCGTTTGCGGACAACTACCTCAACTTCTGCGACACGGTCCGCGCCCGCGCGGCGCGCCGGAAGCCGACCGCCCTGGAGCTCGATTTCCCCGACGTCGCGGCGGGCGTGCGCGGCATGAGGTTCGTCGAGGCCGTCGTCGCCTCGCAGAAGAACGGCAACCGCTGGACGAAGGTGTAAGGAGATGAAGATGAAGGAGAAAATGAAGATGAGGAGACTGATGTCCTGGACGTGCGCCGCCGCGCTGGCGCTGGCGCTGGAGGGGCCTGCGGCCGCCGTGCCGTTCGCGCGGCCCGACGCGCATCGGGGCGCCGCCCTGCGCGACGTGAAGCTCGGGGGGGCGCCCGCCGGGAAGATGCACAACTTCTTCCGCGCGCGCATGCTCGACAAGACCGCGCAGCGCGACGTCTTCGGCGAGGCGCGCAGCGCGTTCCGCGACCGCGACGACGACGAGAAGGCCAAATCCGTCCTGCCCGGCCGCAAGGTGGGCGGCATCTGGCGCGGCGAGTTCTGGGGCAAGCTCATGCTCGGCACGGCGCGCGTGGCGGACTACCTGCAGGACCCCGCGCTCACGAAGTTCGTGGGCGACGAATGCCGCCGGCTGATCGCGATGCAGGACCCCGACGGCTACCTCGGCAGCTACGCGGACAAGGAGAACGTCTGGATCCCCGAGTCGGCGAAGCCCGCGGCGCGCGCGGCCTACGGCTGGAACTCGGTCTGGAACCTCTGGAACCGCAAGTACGCGATCTGGGCCATGCTGATGGCGTACAGGACGACGGGCGACAAGGCGATCCTCGCCTCCGCCGAGCGCCAGATGGACCAGTGGATCGAGATGATGCACCGCCTCAACCTGCCCCTCTTCGTGACGGGCCAGCCCGAGAAGGTGGGCCTCCCCTCGATGTCGGTCCTCAAGCCGCTCCTCATGCTCTACGCCGAGACGGGGAAGAAGGCCTACCTCGACTACGCGAAGGAGATGCTGCCGGACTGGGACCGCGCGGACGGCGCCTGCCCGAACTTCTTCCGCAACGCCGGCCGCGCCGACGCGCTCCACGCGTGGTATCCGAAGCCTGAGCTCTGGGCGAAGAGCTACGAGATGATGAGCTGCCTCGACGGCCTCCTCGAATACACGCGCCTGACGGGCGACGCCCGCGCGCTGGAGACGGTGAAGAAGATCTACGGCAACCTCATGCGCACGGAACTGAACGTCCTGGGCGACGTCGGCTACGTGGACCAGTTCTACGGCGCGGCGGGCCAGCCGAACGCCTGCACGGAGGTGTGCGACACGATCCACTGGATCCGCCTCAGCCTCGACCTCTACCTGATGACGGGCGACGTGCGCTACTGCGACGCCATCGAGCTCGCCTACTTCAACGCCTTCCTCGCCGGCGTCTACCGCGACGGCACGTGGGGCGCGTTCGCGGTGCGCGGCGCGGTCAGCCACCTGACCGACCGCCAGTGCGGCTACGCCTACAACCACTGCTGCGTCAACAACGTGCCGCGCACGTTCATGGACATGGCCGAGGGCGCGGTCACGCGCGACCGCGAGGGCGTCTTCCACGTCAACTTCTACCAGGACGCGACGGTCCGGCTCGACGGGGTGGACTTCGCGATCTCGGGCAACTACCCGGTCGGGAACGTCGTCACGGTGAAGGTGTCGGACCCGGCGGCGAAAGTCGCCTTCCGCACGCCCGCCTGGTGCCCGAAGCTGGACGTCGCCCGGCCCGGGAAGGGCGTCTGGCGCCTCGTGTTCGACATGAACCCGCGCCTCCTCGACGGCCCCGACACGGCCGTCGCGAAGAAGGAGGGCTGGCACTACACGCGCTACCTCTGCGGCGAAAAGCCGCCCTGGAGCCCGCTCCGCGCGTCCTACCGCGAGACCCCGGCGGCGACGGTCATGGTGGGCCCGCTCCTTCTCGCGAAGAGCCGCCGGACGGGCGCGACGCACGCGGAGCTGATGGACCTTTCCACCGTGCGCGGACAGGGCTATGCCGTGAAGGCGACGCCGGCCGCGTGCGAGGACGTGTGGGGCGCATGGGACGTCGAGCTCACGAAGCCCGGCGCGCCGACGATCCGCACGCGCGCCTGCGACTACCAGAGCGCCGGCGACGACCCCTATGCGGACGGCTCCGTCCGCTTCTCGATCTGGTTCTGACGACCGCCCCGGCGCGCGATTTCCGGAAAGCGGTTTTATGCTATACTCCCATCAAACTGAAACTGAAGGAGAGACGTTTATGAAGCTGACGCTGGATTCCATCTTGACGCAGGCGGACGCCTGGAAGGCCGCGCACGTGGCGCTGCCGAAGTTCGACATCGCCGCCATGCGGCGCGCGACGGCCCTCGCGCCCGAATGGGTCCACTTCGGCGCGGGCAACATCTTCCGCGGCTTCATCGGCTCGCTCTGCCAGCGCCTCCTGGACGCGGGCCTCGCGAAGACGGGCATCGTCGCGTGCGACACGTTCGACTTCGACATCATCGACCGGATCTACGCGGCGCACGACAACCTCACGCTGAACGTGCTCCTCAACCCCGACGGCACCACGACGCGCGAAGTCCTCGCCGGCGTCGCCGAGGGCGTGAAGGCGGACTTCGCCGACCCGGCCGCGAAGGCGCGCCTGGAGGCGCTCTTCCGCGCGCCCTCCCTGAAGATGCTCTCGTTCACGATCACCGAGAAGGGCTATGCGCTCCGCAGGCCGGACGGCGCGCTCCTGCCGGTCGTCGAGGCGGACATGAAGGAGGGACCCGCCGCCGCGCGCCACGCGATGTCGATCGTCTGCGCGCTTCTCCTGACGCGCTACCGGGCCGGGCAGCTGCCGCTCGCGGTCGTCTCGATGGACAACTGCTCGCACAACGGCGAGAAGCTGCGGAACGCCGTCCTCGAGATCGCGCGGGCCTGGCACGGGGCGGGCTTCGTGGACGGCGGGTTCCTCGCCTACCTGGAGGACGAGGCGAAGGTCGCCTTCCCCTGGTCGATGATCGACAAGATCACGCCCCGCCCGCACCCGGTGGTGGAGAAGGCCCTCGCCGCGGACGGCATCGAGGGCATGGCGCCGATCGTCACGTCGAAGAAGACGTTCATCGCGCCGTTCGTGAACGCCGAGAAGCCGCAGTACCTCGTCGTGGAGGACCGCTTCCCGAACGGGCGCCCGCCCCTCGAACAGGCCGGCGTCTACTTCTGCGACCGCGCGACGGTGAACATGACCGAGAAGATGAAGGTGACGACGTGCCTCAACCCGCTCCACACGGCGATGGCGATGTACGGCTGCCTGCTCGGCTACACGCTCATCTGCGAGGAGATGAAGGACGCGGACATCGTGCGGCTCGTGAAGCGCCTCGGCTACGTCGAGGGGCTGCCCGTCGTCGTCGACCCGAAGGTCATCTCGCCGAAGGCGTTCATCGACGAGGTCGTGAACGAGCGCCTGCCGAACCCGTTCATGCCGGACGACCCGCGCCGCATCGCGACGGACACGTCGCAGAAGGTGGGCGTCCGCTTCGGCGAGACGGTGAAGAGCTATCTCGCCGCCGGGCGCGACCTCGGCGCGCTCGTCGCGATCCCGCTTGCGCTTGCGGGCTGGCTGCGCTATCTGCTCGCGGTCAACGACGCGGGCGAGGCGATGGAGGTCTCGGCCGACCCGCTGAAGGACGAGCTGCAGGCGCAGCTGAAGGGCATCGTATGGAACGACCCCGCCACCTACCATGGCCAGCTGCGCGGCATCCTCGCGAACGCGTCCATCTTCGGGACGGACCTCACGAAGACGCCGCTCGCCGACCGGATCGAGGGCTACTTCGTGAAGCTCCTCGGCGGCGCGGGCGCGGCGCGGCGCCTCCTCCAGGCCGAACTGCCCGCGTGAGGGCGCGCGGCGCCAATTTCCAGGCAGAAGGGACGTGGACGTGAAGAGGACGAAGCGGCTCGCTTTCGCGCTGGCGGCGCTTGCCGCCGCCAGCGCGCCCGCGGGCGGCGTGCGCATGGAGGAGAGGGCGATCACCCTGCCGACGTACGCGGCGGGCGGCTACGACAAGACGCCCGCCTTCTGCACGGGGCGCGTCTGCCAGGGCGCGCAGGAACGCGTCTGCCCCTGCCCGACGCAGGACGTGCTCCACGACGGGCAGATGGACGAGACGTACACCTGCCTCACGATGGAGAACGACTGGCTCCAGTTCGGCCTCCTGCCCGAGCACGGCGGGCGCCTCCTCGACCTGACGGACAGGAAGACGGGCTTCGAGGCGTTCTGCCGTCGGCACGCCCTCACGCCCGCGCGCATCGGCATGTTCGGCGCGTGGTTCTCGGGCGGCGTGGAGTGGAACTTCCCGAACCACCGCCGCGCGACGACGGCGATGCCGGTTGACTGGAAGCTCGTGAGGGACAAGAAGACGGGGAAGAAGGCGATCTGGATCGGCACGACCGAGCTGCGCCGCCGCCTGAAGTGGTCCATCGGCCTCTCCCTCCTCCCGGACCGCGCCGTGCTGCAGGTGGAGCACGTCTTCATGAACCGGGGGGCCTACGTCGAGTCGATGATCTACTGGGCGAACGTCTCCGTCCACTGCGGCGCCGGCGACCAGGCCGTCTTCCCGCCGGGCTGCCACCTCGGCTTCGACCGCCACAAGGCCTTCTGGACCTCGTTCCCGATGGGCCCGAAGAAGGACGGCCACATGGTTGGCTGCTGGAGCGGCAACCAGCCGGACGACAGCTGGATCGACCCCTACGAGACGCGCACGGCCAAGCAGTTCTGGTTTCCCGTGAAGGGCATCGGCGGCGTGAAGGACGTGACGGTCGACGGCGCGGTGAACGTGGAGCGCCAGGAGAAGAAGGAGGAGCTGCTCGTCGGCTTCCACTCGACGCGCGTCCTGCAGGGCTGCACGGTGCGGGTCCTGCGCGCGGGCGCGTCCGAGCCCGTCTTCGAGGAGAAGAAGGTCGCCATCGACCCCGACACGCCGTGGCGCAGGGCCGTGAAGGTGCCGGCCGACGCGAAGGACCAGGAGCTCACGGCGACGCTCGCGGACGCCTCCGGCGCGGTCTTCCTCGCCTACACGCCCGTCGGCCCCGGCCCGCACGCTCCGCAGCCGCCGAAGGCGGCGAACCCGAAGGAGCCGCAGGCCTGCACGAGCGCCGAGGAGGCGTACCTCACGGGCCTCCGCCTCGACCAGTTCCACAACGGCCTCATCGACCCCGTGCCCTACTACGAACGCGCGCTTGCGCTCGACCCCGGCTACGCGGCCGCGACCGTCGCCCTCGCGACGCGCCTCGCGAAGAACGCCGAGTATGCGAAGGCGGAGAAGCTGCTGCGCACGGCTGTGGCGCGCGTCACGCGCAACGGCACGCGGGCGAAGGACGCCGCGCCGGAGTACCTGCTCGCGGTCGTCCTGGAGGAGCAGGGCCACGCCGCGCGCGGCCCCGCCGAGCGCGCGGCGAAGTTCAAGGAGGCCGAAGACCTCTACTGGCGCGCGACCGGGCGCAGCGCGCTCGCGCGGCCGGCCTACGCCGGGCTCGCGCGCCTCGCGTGCCTGCGGGGCGACTGGGCGGAGGCGCGGGCGCGCGTGGACGACGCGCTCGACCGGGGCGCGAAGGAGGCGAAGCTGCACGTCATGCGCGCCTACGTCCTGCGCCAGCTCAAGGACCTGACGGCGAGCGCGAAGGAACTGCGCCTCGCGGCGGCGGTCGACCCGCTCGACGCCTGGGGCGTCGCCGAGCGCGCGTTCCTGGAGGACGACGGCGCGGACGCCGCCGTGAACGCGGGCGAGAACCGCGGCATCAAGGTCCAGGTCCTTCTGGAGACCGTGTGCGACTACTGGAGCCTCGGCGCGTGGCGCGAGGTGGCGGCGCTGTGCGACCAGGCGAACGCGCTCGCCGCGCAGGAGAAGCCGTTCAGGACCGAGGGCGCCCTGCCGCCCAAGGAGGCGTTGGCGGCGTGCGCGAGCTGCCGCAACCCGCTCTTCGACTACTTCGGCGGCGCCGCGCTGGAGCTGATGGGGCGCGCGGACCTCGCGAAGGAACGCTACGCGCGGGCGGCCGCGCAGTCCACCGACTCCTGCTTCCCGAACCGCCACGAGGAGTGCGCCGTGCTGAAGCGGGCGGCGGCGCTCTGCCCCGGCCTCGCGCTCCAGCCCGGCCACGCGCGCGCGCGCCGGAACGTGGGCTTCGGCTTCGCGCACCCCGGCACGTCCTTCACGGACGCGGGCGTCCCCTCGGGCGTGCCGGGCGAGGAAGCCCGCCCTCCTTTGGGCCGCCTACAAGGCCCGGCAGAAGCAGGAAACGCCGCGAAATGAAGACGCACCTCGTGTGCCTCTGGACGGAAGGGGGGCGGTGACATGGCGCGCCGCCGCGTCCTGATCCTGGGGACGGGCCTCATCTCCCGCTTCCACCAGCAGGCGGTCGAGACGAGCGACCGGCTTGAGCTCGCGGGACGCATCCCGTTCTGCACGGGCGACTGGAGGGCCGCGCTCGCGCGCGCCGACGCCGACTTCCTCGTGGTCGCGACGGCGAGCGGCGTACACGACGAGGCCGTCCTCGCCGCCGCCGAACGCCGCCTGCCCGTCCTCGTCGAGAAGCCGCTTGCGATCTCGACGGCCCGCATCGACGCGCTGGCCGCCGCCTGCGCCGCGACGGGGACGCCGCTCGGATGCATCTGCCAGACGCGGTGGACGCCCGCGTTCCAGGCCGCCCTGTCCGCCGTGCGGGCGGGGAGGCTCGGCCGCCTCACCTACGCGCGCGTCGCGGTGCCGTGGTGGCGCGACGACGCCTACTACGCGGAATCCGCCTGGCACGGCACGCGCGCGCTGGACGGCGGCGGCGCGCTGATGAACCAGTCCATCCACATGGTCGACTGGCTCACGGCGCTCATGCCGCCCGTCGCGGAGGTGCGGGGCTTCACGGCGACGCTCGCGCATCCGATGGAGACGGAGGACACCGCCTGCGCGGCGATCCGCTTCGAGGGCGGCGCGCTCGGCGCCGTCTACGGCGCGACGAGTTCCTGGCCGGGACGCGCGAAGACGCTGGAGGTGACGGGCACGAAGGGGACGATCGTCCTCCGCGACCACGCGGTCGCCGAATGGGCGCTGGCGGACGGCACGCCGCCGCCGAAGCTGGAGACGGCGCAGACGGCGGCGCACGGATCGAACCGCCCCGACCAGCTCGACAGTTCGCTCCACCGCGCCTGCTTCGAGGCGTTCGCCGCCTCGCTTGACGGCGGCGCGCCCTACCCCGTCGACGCGGCCGCCGCGCGGCGCAGCGTCGACCTCATCGAGCGCATCTATCGGGAAGGCCTCACCCCGGCCGTCTTCCGCGAGCGCGGCGATGCGTTCTAATGGGCCGGAGGGCGGCGGGCGGCGCGGCGGCGGGGCCGCGCAGGGGAATATGCTATACTACGCGGCATGGAGAAGATGAAGCAGATCATGTATGGCGTGACGGACTTCGCGCTCATGCGCGCGGAGAACGGCTACTTCGTCGACCGCACCGCGCTCATCCGCGAGCTCGAAAAGACGCGCTACGCGATGTTCCTCAGGCCGCGCCGCTTCGGGAAGTCGCTCCTCTGCTCGATCCTGCAGTGCTACTACGACCGGGACTACGCCGCCCGCTTCGACGAGTTCTTCGGCGGCCTCGACATCGGGAGGAGCCCGACGGAGGAGCGCGGCAAGTACCTCTGGCTCCACTTCAACTTCTCCCAGGTCGACAAGCGATTCGAATTCGTCCAGTCGAGCTTCGACTTCGTCTGCTCCCTTCGCCTTGACAAGTTTGCCAAGGATCATGCGAAAGACCTTCCGGAAGGCGTCGCACGGACGGTCCTCGAGCAGAAGACGAGCTCTGCGAAGCTGAACGCCTTGACGACTCTCCTCGAGGGCACGGGCGTCCGCCTCTACGTCTGCATCGACGAGTACGACAACTTCACGAACACGATCCTCGCCGAGTCGCGGGAGAACTACGAGGCCCTCTGCCACGGCGACGGCTTCTTCAAGCATTTCTTCAACGTGCTCAAGGCCGCGACGACGAACACCGACGCGCCGCTCACGCGGCTCTTCGTGACGGGCGTCACGCCCGTGACGATGGACGACGTGACGAGCGGCTTCAACATCGCGACGAACATCTCGATGGACCCCGCATTCGCCGCGCTGACGGGCTTCACGCACGACGACCTGCGCGAAATGCTCGCCTACTACCGCGCCAACGCCGGCTTCGCCTTCGACGAGGGGAAGGTCTTCGAGACGATGCGCCAATGGTACGACAACTACCGCTTCTCGCCGGGAAGGGACATCAGCAGCCGCGTGCCGCCGTCCGTCGCGAACCCGACGCTCGTCCTCTATTACATGCAGTATTTTCTCCGAAACGGCGAGCCGCAGCCTGAACTCGTGGACGAGAACCTGCGGATGGACTACATGAAGGTCCGCCACATCATCACCGAGGGGCGGAAGATCAACGGCAACTTCCACCTGCTCGAGGACATCATCGCGAACCAGGAGACGACGGCGACGCTGCGCACGTCCTTCCAGGCGCGCGAGCTCGGCCAGCCGGACAACTTCGTCTCGTTCCTGTTCTACAACGGCCTCGTCTCGATCGCGGACTCAGACTTCGGGGAGGCCGTCCTGAAGATCCCGAACCTGACCGTCGGCGAGTTCATGCACGACTTCATCCCGAAGGCGTACCAGGACGTCTACGGCGTCGATCCCCGCATCTTCGCCGTCGCGAAGGGGATGACGAACTTCGCGCGCCGCGGCGACTGGCGCGAGGCGATCGACGCGGTGAGCGCCGTCGTCTCGAGCTACTGGAAGGTGCGCGACGCGGTCGAGGGCGAGCGCGTCGTCCAGACCGCGCTCTGCTCGCTGCTCTTCGTCGGCCACGGGCCCTACGTCGTCCGCCACGAGCAGGAGGCGGCGGGCGGCTTCGTCGACGTCGTCTTCGA
>CAVEVC010000165.1:0-17130 GCA_963618935.1 Clostridiales bacterium CCNA10
ACGTTCCCCGCCTTCGCGAGACGGAAGCACTCAACGACCTGGTTCGGGTCCATTGATTTTGTCTCCTGTTTGATTACGACGGCGGGTGCTGCCGCCGCTTCTGTTTCCTCCAGCGAACGCCCGACGCCAACCGTGGCGTCGGCAGGAACGTTCACGAAGCTCGCCTCGTGCGGCATCCACCGCACCGCCCTCCAGACCGGCTCGCCGTCATCGGCCTCGCCGACCTTCCTGTATTCGGCCACCCGGTAGCCGACCGACATGTTGCGCCGAAGCCCCGCGAGCGCGTCGCGGCGTATCTCCTGCGCCCTCTCCCCGCAGCAGAACTCGACCTCGCCCGTGAGCTTGCCGTCCTTCACCTCGGGGCTCCTCATCAGCCCGACCTGGTCGCCCCAGTGCGTGTCCTGGATCACCAGCCCGTCCTTCATGCGCGAGAAGTCGATTTCGCCCTCCCCGTGCCCCAGCACCTCGTAGCCGTGGATCTCCTTGCCGCTCTTGGGGTCGAACATGAAGCCGCGCAGATACGGCTCCTCGCTCGACACGGACAGGCGGACGGCGACGGCCTCGCCGTCACCCTCGCCCCCGCGCACCAGCTCGACCGCGCCCTCGCGGAACGCAAGCCCCCTGTCGCTCTTTTCCGTCTTCGCCGTCTTCGCCATCTTCTCCCCCTTTCGGAGCGTCCTTGCCGTTTCCGCCCTGCGACTGCGCGGGCGTATTCATGGGAAGCGGCTCGACGAGGCCGTATGCGTCCCGCATCGCCTTGACCCGCGCCGCCTCCTCCAGATTGTCGTCGATGTCGCACCCGTAGTCCGCCGCGACCTGCGCGTCGGTCTTCCAGTGGTGCGCGACGGCGACCGCCGCCGCGTTGACGTCCTTCATCGGGTCCACCCACGTCCAGCGTCGGCCACGGAACTCGTGCTCGGCGAGACGCCCGAAGTCCGCCGCGCCGTACCTCCCCGACACGCCGAGCGCCAGGAATGACGCCAGCCACGCGCGGAACACGGGGGTGCAGCACTGGTCGATGAAGTCCGCCTGGAGCGTCATCCACGTGTCGCGCTCCGCGAGCGTCCCCGCCCGCACCGACGAGTAGTTGACCCCCGCCCAGTCGTTCGCGAAGTTCGCGTACTCGACGTCCAGCGCGTTCGCGAGGTCGCGCTTCATGGACGCCTTGAACGCCGACACCTCGCGGTTCGGGTGCTGCGGGACCTTCGCCTCGTAGTCCCATCCCTCGGGAAGCACGACGTCGTGCCCCTTGCGCGAGTGGCGGCGTAGCCGCCCCTGCTCCTCGGCGTCCTCGTCGAGCTGCTTCAGCTCGCTCTCGCGCCCCAGCGGGGCCTTGAACACGCCGATCCAGTTCGCCTCGTCCCGCGCCGCCACCAGCTCCGCCGCGTTGAACTCCTCCAGCATCTTGCCGTTCTTCAGCGCGGCGTGGACGAGCGGGATGCCGCGCACCTGGCACTCGTCGTTCTGCGTGAAGACGTGGACGACCTCGGACGCGGGGACGCGCATCAGGTGGTGCGCCGTCCCCCGGAACATCACCGGGGCCGCGTCGTCCTCGCTCCGCCCGTCGAACCAGTAGGCGACCGGGCGGTAGGTCGCCGGGTCCACCTCTACGCCGTTGCGCGTCCAGTTGCCGTTCGCCTCCGTGCGGTTCAGCCACTCCGGGCAGGCGTCGGGGCGGATGACGCGCAGCGACACGCCGTAGGGGTTCTGCGCGTGGCGGTCGATCCACACGAAAGCCTCGCCGTCCCGCGCCCAGCACAGCGCGGCGAGGCGGCAGATCGCCGCGAACGACTTCATGCCGGTCACGTCCGCGTACCGCCTGTCCGCCGCCCACCTCCTGAAGTGCCACTCGACGAAATACGCCGCGTCCTTGTCCGCCTCCGGCCTGTCCGAAGCGACGAGCGCCCCGCTCTTCAGCGTGAAGCCGTCCGGACCCACCACGTTCGCCTTGAACAGCGACAGGAACTTCTTGAAGTCCCCGTTGTTCTTGTGCATCTCGCGGGAGCGCGCCCTCATCGCCGCGAGCGCGGACGCGACCTCCTGGTTGGAGAAGCCGCCGTCCCACGTCCATGCGCCGAGGACGTCCGACACCTCCACGGCGGCGAACGAGCGGCGCATGACCGGCGCGAACGAGGCGGGCGCGGGCTTTTCGGACCTGTGCGAGAACGGCCACATCAGAAGCACACCTCCACTGTGCGGACGCCGCCCGACGAGGCCGCGCCCATTTCCTCCGCCTCCGCCCGCTGCTCGTACTGCGCGCGGATGGAAAGCAGCTCGTCAAGCGACTTGTAGGTTATGGAGATCTCGCCGACCGAGAGCGAGCGGTTCGGGTTCGTCCCCCACGTCTCGATGGCCTTGTCGATCGCGTCCACGACGTCGCGCTTCGGCGACCGCCCCGCGCACGTCACGACGAAAGACCCGCTCCCGCCGTCCGGCACCGTCACGCACCCATCGGCGTCCGTGACGAAGACCGTCCACATGACGCGCCCGACGAGGGAGGCCGTGGGGACCGTCCCTGACCACGTGCCGTCGTCGCCCTCCGCGAGCGCGAACGACGACGCGCCGACCACGGCGCGGACGGACGCCGCCCCCGCCGCCTCGACGGCGACCTTGGCGGTCTCGCCCGCGTGGTATCTCGCCCTGAATGTCGTCTTCATCGCGCCCATGCGGGCATTATGCCACAAGTCAAGCGCGACAAAAGAAGAAAATCCCGAAATACGGGAAAATCGCGCGTCAGACGCCCCTGCGCTCCAGCTCCTCGGCGGTCATCCGCCGCGTCGCCGTGAACGTGAAGCCGCACGCGCCGCACACGCGGTGCTCGTACCGCGTCGCGAAATGCGCGTTGTAGTGGACGCCGTTCGCCGCCGTCGTCCGCGAGCTGCGGCAATGCGGACACTGCACCGGCATCGGCGCGGCGACGCACACCCGCGCGTCGTAGCCGCAGCCCTGCGCGGCCTTCGCCTTTGAACCTACCTTTGCGTTCTTCGCCATGTCTACCTCCTGTATTCCGTCCGTCCGTCAAATCACAGCACGGCCAGCTTCGCCGTCCGCCTCGCGGGGTGCGGCGTGAACTCCACGCCCTGCGTCAGCCCCTTGTTGCCCGCCACGGCGAGGCACATCGTCATCGCGTCGCCGTAGTCGTGGCGGCGCGTCTCGCCGCCGGTCCACTCGTACCGCCACCGCCCGTCCGGCGCGAGCTCCTTCTTGCGCAGCTGCTCCGCCGACACCTGGAGCGCGAAGTCGTCGTGCCTCACCCCGTCCGCGCCCCCGAACAGCGACAGGCCGCCCGGCGTCCCGACCTCGCCCAGCCACGCCCTCTGCATCGTCTCGCGCCAGTAGTCCGCGTTGAAGTTCGTCCACCTCTGCCGCTCGCCGTCGCGGTTGACGTCCCCGCACTCGACCGTCTCGTTGATCGGGTTGCGGATCTTCGAGCGCACGAACGGGTTCCACGTCCGCCCCGCCTTGCCCACCATCGGCACGACCTCGAACGGAAGCCCAAGGTCCTTCGCGCTCCGCCGGAGCCTCTGCACCGGCTCGAACTGGTCGCCGCCCGCGTCAACCGCCCATGCGTCAAGCCGGATGTTCCGCGACTGGCACTCGGCCTTCAGCCGCGCCGCGAACGCCGCCAGCTGCCCGTACACGCCCGCACGGTACTCCGCCTCGGTCATCCTCTCCTTGTGGAGGTCGGTCGCGTGGATGCCGTACCACACGACGGTCGCCGTCGCCACCCGGTCGAACGTCACCATCGCCGACGAGTAGCCGTAGGCGGGGTTCAGGTCGGTCGCGCACACCGTCATCACGCTCTCCGGCGGGATGAAGTAGGGCGCCCAGTCTTTCCGCGTCCGCGACACGACCACGCCCGGCCTGAGCGTGAAGACCGTCTGCCGCCTCGTCGGCTGCATCTGGTATTCGCTCATGAACTGCTCCTCGCCGTTGAAGTAGAGGTTCATCGCATGCTGGATGCCCGACGCCTCCAGCTTGCGGTCGTAGTTGTCGGGGTTCAGCACCTTCGCCCCCCGGTCCATCAGCGCGCGGTGGGCGCGGTAGAAGCGGTTGCAGGCCACGTGCGCGTCCCGTCCCCGTATCACCTCGTGCCGGAGGATCGAGCGGTATTCCTCCCAGAGCGTGTCCTTCGTCTCAGGCCACGCCTCGACCATGCGGAAAGTCGAGGTGTACCAGTTGTCCTTCGCCGCGAACGTCTCCGACAGGTCGTCCGGCTCGATCGGCGTGGAGGTCATCAGCGCGGCGATCCGCTTGCGGTGACCGCCGAGGTTGAGGAAGTTCTTCTCGACGTTCAGGACAGCCTCCCGCACCCGGTCGGGCGACTTCGCCAGCTCCTCGTCCTGGAGGTCGTCGAATATCACGAGGTCGGGACGCAGCGACCCGCGCACCTTGCCGCGCGCGTTCGCCTTGAAGCCCACCGCGTTTATCACCCCTCCCGACGACGCGCTCCCCCGCACCGTCGGCAGGATGATCTCGCTCGCGTTCACGCGGATGTCGCACGGCTCGCCGTCCACCGTCAGCGACTTCGCCCTCTGCACCTTGCCCTCCAGCCGCCGTATCGGCACGGCGATCTCGGGGAAGTCCTCTGCGAACGCCTCGTTGCGCTCGAACAGCGCGAACACGTCCCGGATCATGCTCGACGCGTTCCCGCCAGCCGCGCACACCGTTATCACGTAGCGGCGGTAGCCGTAGGCGAGCGCGTAGGCGATCCCGCCCTTGACGAAGCTCGTCTTGCCGTGGCCTCGCAGCATCCTGATGTGATACCACCTCGACGAGGTGACGGCGGCCTGTATCGTCTCGATGATCCCGTACATCGCCTTGGACGGCCTTGCCTCCAGAAAGCCGCCCTCGCCCATGCAGTAGGTCTCGAGGAACTTCACCAGGGACTTCTCGCACCGGGCCCTGCGCTTCGGGTTCGCCACGGGCGGGATCTCGACCTCGTTCTCGCGTGAGCGCAGACGGCGCATCCGCTCCGCCCCACTCATCGCATCCCCGCCCCGCTCTTTCCTGTCCCAACTCATCGTCACTCGATTTCCGGACGGCATCTCTGCCCATGGACACATCCCGCCTTGCGCCGGGGAGAACCTACCGGGGGCATGGCGCTCACGCGCGGAATCCCGCGAGATCTGCGCCATGGGCGCGAAATAACTTGACAAGCGGACTTCCGCGATATATATTATTGGTCACTCACCCGCCCTCCATCAGCGTGAACAGGTCGCCCTGCGCCGCCTCCCGCTCCGCCGCCGCGCGCTCCCTGCGTATCGCCCCGCCGCGGCCGTCGTCCCACGATCTCAGTCGTCCGCGCAGGAAGGGCGCGAACCTTCGGACCAGCCTCTGGAACTTGGCCCATGCCGTCGCACGGTAGTTGGCCCGCCCGACGCCGAGGGCTGCTATCGTCTCGGCCACGCGGCCGAGGTATGCCCCGAAGTCCGCGCACCTCCCTCCGTTGCTCACGTGGAGCAGGAGCAGGGCGTCCACCGTGCCGAGCCCGCACCAGCGACGGTACAGCTCGGCGGTGCGCTCCTCCACTTCCGGCGGCAGGGCCGTCACCTGCCCCCTCGGCATCCTCGCGGCGTCCATCCTCTCGCGCGCCACCAGGCGCTCGCCCATGGCGTCGTACGAGCACATGCCGCCACGCCCGGACGGTTCGGTATGATCGCATGCAAGGCAAGCGGCCCTCGCCCTTTCCATCAGCGCCCTGTGCGGGCATTTTTCCGGCGTGCAGTCCATCGCATTTAGACCGCCCGTCAAACTGAGACCGGACGGATTTCGACGTCGATCCCCGGCTTCGCCCCCCAGCGCTTCGACGTCCGCTTGTCGGCCACGAGGCTGTCGTCCGTCCAGAAGTTGAGCCGCGTCAGCACGTCCAGCAGTCCCTTCTCGAGGTTGTCGAGGTCGGGGCGCGACACGTGCGGCACGTCCAGCCCCGCCCGCACGACGGACTTGCGCTCCGACTTGCGGAAGGGGAACGTCCACCTGACCGTCAGCGCGACGGGAACGTCGAAGGGCGCGTCCGGCGCGTGCATCGAGACCAGCGCGGCCAGGAAGTCCTCCGCCCGCCTCACCGGCTTCTTCGTGAAGAAGCGGGGCCGCCCGTTGACGACGAACACGCCCTTGTGCTGGGCCGTCGCCGTCGGCGGTATGCAGTCCACCCGAAACGACAGCCCCTCGCGTACGCGCACGTGCGCGCTATTGGCGTTATTTGCACTAGTATTAGTCATAATTGCTCCGCTGTCTGACTTGCTCACGACTTGCTCCCGGCTTCATGCGCGCGCACGCGCGCACGCGCTGACGGCAGGCCCGCGGCAGACCGGCCCGCGGCCTGCCGGACGCCGCCACGGCTGAAGCCCCGCCACCTCCCAGAACGTCCCGGCGGTCAGCCCTGCGGAGAGCCAGTCCCGCAAGTCCTTCTTCGGCGGCGTGACGATGCGGTAGGTCCTCCCCAGGGCGTCCGCGAGCCTCCGCGCCCCGTCCACCCCCGGACGCCACGCCGAGCCGTCGGGACGCGCCTTGTACGCGTCGTTGTCGCTCACCACCGTGACGCGGCCGACCTTCAGCCGCCCGCACAGAGTCCGCAGGGCCTCCGCCCCCGTCCCGCACGAACTGCGCCCGACGCACGGAAGCCCCAGCGCGTACCCGGCGATGCAGTCCGTCGCGCCCTCGACGACCACCAGCTCGCGCCCGAGCACGCCGTTCTCCGCCGTCTCGCGCGCGTCAAGCGCGGGGTCGTAGAACAGCCCGTCCCTCGACCCCGCCACCGACCACTTGCGCGACGAGCCGAACTGGCGGAGGCGGATCCCCACGCACCGCCCCTCGCCGTCCAGCATCGGGAACGCCCACGCGCCGTGGAAGCGGCTCATCCCCACCCCCAGACGGTCGATGTCGGCGGCGACCATCTTCAGGTCGTCCGCGATCCGCAGGAGCGAATCGAACAGGTCGCCCCCGCCGTCCGGCGCCTCGAACTCCGACCTGAACCCCGCCATCGTCTTCGCCGCGTCGAACATCCTCGGACGGACCGGGCGGACCGGCATCGCGGCCGCCCTCGCCGCCGTCGGCCTTCCGGAGAGGAAGTGGATCCACCCTCCCGACAGGCACGGCTTCGCGCTCTCGGCCCTCATGCAGTGGCACACCGCGCCGTCCGCCGACACGCCGCACCAGTCCGCGTGCCCGCACACGGGGCAGGGGCGCGACCTGCTCGCCCTCACCCACGCGCCGCCCACGGCATCCTCCCGAAGAACAGGTCGGCCCCCTTCAGGATCGACGCGGACACCTTCGGACGCGACGGACGGCGCGGCATCTTCGGCGGAACCGCGCCAGGCGCGCGGGAGACGCCCGTAGGCGCGTCCGGCGGACAGGCGAGCACAACGGACCGGAAGCGCCTGGCGGCCGTCCTTGGCCGTTCTGGCGCGTCGGGCGCCCACCCCTTGGCGTGCCACGCATCCGCCACGCCGTCCACCGGATGGCGGCACCCCTCGCCGCCCCCGCTCTTGTCGCTCCAGAACTTCCCGAACGCATGGCGGCACACCGCCTTGACGCGCTCCGGGCACTCGACGCACCGTCTCGCAAAACCCATTTACCAGCCCTGCCTTTCCCGCATGCGCGAAATCATCCGCCCCGCCATGTCGTGCCTCAGCGGCATCGAGAAGCCGTGCTTCCTCAGGAGCGCGGCCTGCTTCAGGCTCGCAAGCCCGCCCTGGACCCGCCGGAAATACTCGTCCAGCAGCTGCTTGCCCTGCGAGTAGGGTATCTTCTCCGGGTCCACCCCGATCCGGTCGAGAAGCACCTGCGCCTGCTTCGGGCTGAACTTCCGCCCCCTGTCCCATCCCCGCTCCGCGACCGGGGTGAGGTCCCACTGGCTGAACGGGTCTATCTTCGTCACGAGGAACTGCGCCCGCGCCTGGAGGTGCGCCCTCGTCGCCGCCTCGCGCCGCTTCCGCTCCGCGATCTCGGCCTTGACCCGCTCCAGCTCCTCGGCGACGTCCACCGCCCTGCCGCTTTCGCGCACCCGCCGGGCGACCTCGGACGTCGCCTCGTCCGACACGCTCCCGCCGAGGATGTCCGCCGAGCAGCACAGCCTGTGCCGCCCCGCGTTGCCCGCGAAGTCCACGATGAGGCACTTCGGCTTGCGGCTCGCCCGTATCGCCTCGCACCTCTCCGCCGCCCCGCCGAGGTCGCCCAGCGTCGCCGCCAGCTCCTCCGCCGGACGCGTCCCCCGCCCCGCCATCTGCGCGTAGAGCGCGCGGCTCTTCGTCGGCCGCGCCATCACGACGACCTCCACGCCCGCGTCGTCGAAGCCCTCCGTCAGCACACCGACGTTCACGACGAACTGGAGCCGCCCAGCCCTGAAGTCGGCGAGCGTCTTCCGCCGCTCCTCCCTGTCCGTCTTCCCGCACACCCACGCCGCGCGGTCGGGGCGGTAGCGGTTCAGTATCTCCGAAAGCCGCTCCGCCTGCTGGACGGTCGCCGCGAACACGATGGCCCGCCTGTCCCCGCAGATCTCGACCGTCGGCACGGCGACCCCCTGCAGGTTGCGCTCGTCCTCCATCACCTCCGCGAGGTCGCCCTGGTTCAGGTCGCCCGCCGTCGTCCTCACCCCGGAGAAGTCGAGCGTCCCGACCGTCACCATCTGCTGCTCGATCGGCACGAGCCAGCCGCCGTTGATGGCGTCGAGGACGCCGTACTCGTAGGCGACGGACTCGAACACCTGCCCAAGCGCGGCCTCGTCCGCCCTGTCGGGCGTCGCCGTCACCCCCAGCACCCGGCACTCCGGGTTCTGCCGGTACCAGTCCACGCACCGCCGGTAGGTCGCGCTCGTCGCGTGGTGCGCCTCGTCGATCACGACCAGCCCGAAGTCGTCCGGCGCGAACTTGCTCATCCGCCCCGCCCCGTCGCCGCCCGCGCAGTGCGTCTGCACCGTCGAGACGACCACGGGCGGCATCTCGCCGAAATACGGCTCGGCGCGGTATTCGCCCATCTCGATCTGCGCGTCCAGCCCCGTCACGCGCCGGATCTTGTCCGCCGCCTGCGTGATGAGCTCCTCGCGGTGCGCCAGCACCATCGCCCGCGCCCCGCCCTCGTGCATCCGCCGGATCACCTCGGCGAACAGCACCGTCTTGCCCAGCCCCGTGGGCAGGACGGCGAGCGTCGAGCCGTGCTCCGCGAACTCGCGGAACACGCCCTCGACCGCCGCCTCCTGATAGTCCATCAGCTTCATCGTTTCGCCTTTCGTTTCCGCCCGCAGGTCAGTCCGCCCGGAACTCCCTTGGATTGCGCCCGTACTGCGCCTCCGTCTGGAACCCCGTCTCGCGGCACGCCTTGCACCCGTTGCCCTGGCACATCCGGCAGACGCAGTGCGGCTTCGCCGCCTTCACCGCCCGGAGCGCGTTCTCGACCTCCATCAGGTCCGACTGCCTCAGGTGAGCCGCGGACGGGTCGCGCTCGTCGAGCGCCCCCTTCAGCAGTCCTTTCGCGTGCCGCAGGTGGGACTCGATGACGTCCCGCGCCGTCTCGTCGGCGAACGCGCCCAGCAGCTCCTGCGGGATCTGAACCCCGTACCTGTCCCTCGGCCAGTCCTCGATGTCCGACGACCCCTTCGGAGCGGACGGACGCACGGGCGCGGCGACGGGCGCGGAAGGGCGCACCGGACGCACGGGGCGCGTCGGGCGCACGGGATACGCCTTGCCGTCCGAGCCGATCAGCCTCGTCGGGCGGACCGGCATTTTCACCTGTTCAATTTGAACAGGTGCCACACCCTTATTCACCTGCGTCATTGATACATGTGCCGCAACCGGCCCGATTTGCATTTCAGCCATGCGGGCGTTGACGAAACGCTCTCCGGTCGCCCTCGACACGCCGCACTTTTCGGCCATGTTTCCGCCAGTCGGCGTCCCCCCGAAGACCGCCTCCCGCCGCTCCCAGACCATCTCGAGGAAGTGCTACACGTCCGCCCTCGTCGGACGCTTGCCCTGCTTGTTGTTCGCGGTGCCGCCGAACACCACCGCGTCGTCCTCCGTCCCCTTGCGCACGTCGGCCGAAACCGTCGTCCGCCCGATCCGCCGCGCCGCCTCCACCCGGTGGAAGCCGTCCGCCAGCCAGTATCTCGTCCCGTCCGTGAACACCGTCACGTCGGGGAACTGCGCCCCGTCCGACATCGCCTCCGCGTAGTTGCCGATGGTGTCGATGTCCGTTCCGCACCTCGTCTGGAGCGACATGTCGAGGTCGTCTATCCTGATCCTCATTCCGCCTTCGCCTTTCTCGTTCGTTTTGAAGCCCCCGCCCGGCCTCCTACGCCGGGCGGGGGCGTTTTCCGCTTAGAACGGCATCGCCATCGCGTCGTGCACGGCCTTGAAGAGCCCCTGCACGTCAGCCGCGCCGAGCTGGTCGGGGTCCTTCCCCGCCGTCGCCGCGTCGAAGACCGCGAACCACCTCTCGTCGTGCTTCGCGCTCGAATACGGCTCGCCCAGGAGCGAGCGGAAGTAGTCGAACGCGCCGTCCGGCGTCTGTGGGAACTCCGCCCACGGCTTCGCCCCGTCGCCTTGCGCCGCGGGAGCGGGCCGGGAGGGGTCGCCACTGCCGCCGTCGCCCGGACGGGTGCGCCAATCCCGCCCTGCGGAGGAACGCCCGCAGGGGCGTCCTTCGGCGCGGACGCGGCCGGCGTCGCCATCTTCTTCGGCGTCGCGGCGAAGAGCGCCTTCGCCCGCGTCCCCCACTTCGCCGCGAGCGCCGACTTGTCCGCGCTCGCCCCGTCCGGCACGTACGCCTTGCGCCCCGCCGCCCTCGGGCGGTTCGGGTCGTGGACGAAGATGGACTGGTTCCCGTTCGCGTCCGTCGTGAAGTCCAGCTCGACCTCGCCGACCGCCGCGAGGTTGCCGAACGGGACGCCGTTCGCGTCCGCCGACTGGAACCACCAGAAGTCGTCCAGCGACTTCGGGTCCCAGCCCTTCGCCCACTCGCGAAGCCCCGCGACCGTCTTCTCGTTGAACGCGCCCTGCGCCGACGTCAGCCAGTTCCGCTTCAGCACCTCCCAGTCGTAGCCGCGCTCGTTCTTGTACCACTCGCCCGTCGCCGGGTCCTTCACCATGAAGCGCACGTCCAGCATGAGCCGCCCGTCCTTCTCGTAGCAGCTCGCCGTCGTGGGCTTGCCGGCGTATGTCCCGTCGGGGATTCCGTATGAGTATGCCATCTCGAATCGTCCTTTCTCGTTGTTGTCTGTTTCAGTGGATGATCTGCGACCAGTCGAAGGTCGCCTTGCTCGCCTCGTCCCAGTTCGGGACCTCGAACGCGCACCCCTGCACCGTCCGCGACTTCGCCATCATCGTGGCGATCCCGCCGGTATAGAGCGTCCGCGTCATCCCGCCCTTGGCCTTGCCCTTCTCCACGCTCACGTCCGCCGCGAGGTAGAGCAGGTGGTCGGTCTTCTCCAGGAACGTCGAGCGACCGGGCGCCTTGCCCTTGTCGCCCTGCACGAGGCGCGGCTGGTTCTGCCAGTAGTCCGCCCCGTCCGCGTTCGTGAAGCGCGTCGGCTCGGCGTGCGCGACCGCGACCACGTTCACGCCGCCGTCCGCCAGCCCGTCGATGACCGGGTAGATCGGCGCGAACTTGTCGAACACGAGCTGCGACCCCTTGCCGTACATCCACTGCTCCAGCGACTTGCGGATCGTCGCGCTGTCGCCGGGGATGCTCTCGATGCAGTTCTGCGCCGCCCATTCCTGCGCGCGGGTGAAACTGTCGACCACCACGTTGTCGTACCCCTTCGGCACGTCGCACGACAGGAACGCCAGCAGGTCGTTCCACGCCGCCGCCGGCGCCTTCGGGTCGAACTTCAGGAACTTCGGCGCGATGCGGCCGAGAAGCCCCATCGCCTCCCGCTTCGGGCGGATGATCTTCAGCGCCCCCTCCAGGTCGACGAAGAGCGTCCTGCCCGGCAGCATGCAGGCGAGCGTCGACTTGCCCGCGCCTCCCGTGCCGTGAAGCCCGACGAAGTGGCCGCGCTTCGCGCCGTCCCATCCGTCCACCGCCTGTTGCGCGGACGCCTTGGGCGCCGCCGCGTTCTGCGCGGGAAACGCCGCCGCGCTCGGCCTTTTCGGAATTGCCATTTTCTGTTGCCTTTCGTTTTTTCGTTTTCTTTCTGTTTCACTCCGCAGACGCACCGCGCGACTGCGAAAGCTCCTGATGATGCGCCACGACGAACCCCTCCGGCGGGTTGTCCGCGTCCACGTGGATCCGCGCGAGGCAGAATCCCGAATACGCGCACGTCCGGCAGTTGTCGGGGTTGCACGCCCTGGGGTAGGCGTATTCGGGCTTCTCCGCCCGACGCGCCTCCGCCGCGAAGTGCAGGAGCATCCGGCACACGCCCAGCCGCTCCCGCCTGAACTCCGACAGCATGTCGAAGGTCACGGCGACCTCGCGGCGGGCGAAGTAGCGGCCTGCGTCAGAGCCCATCGCCTCCAAGATCCGCGCCCCGTACTCGTCCGCCGTCTCGGGGTGTCCCGAAACCCTCTCGCCCTTCGCCGCGTCCGCCGTCCGCTTCGGCGTCCCGTCGCGCTTCACGCACCGCTTCCCGTTCGCGTCAAGGACGATCGGCAAACCGTCCGCGTCGAGGTCTGGAATGTTCGCCTTCGGCATGAGCTGCGGCTTGCGGATGACGTCGTAGACGCATACGGGCAGCTCGCCCGTCGCGTGGTAGACCCACCCGGCGTAGGCGAGAAGCTGGATGTTGAACCTCAGCCGGTCCCAATAGCCGCTCGTCTCGCCGACGTCCTCCGAGGTCGTCTTGCGCTCCCAGAGGACGCGCCGCCCGTCCTTCAGCACCGCGAGGCCGTCCGCCTTGCCGCGCTGCTCGAACGCCCGCGAGCCGTCTATCGGGTCGGTGAACTCGACCTCGGGCTCCATCGCCGAATAGTCGCGGTCGTCCACCTCGCCGTATGTCTTGTCATACGCGCCGAGGATGCCGAACACCTTGGCCGCCATCCACTCGTCGAGCGTCCCGCCCTCGATCGCGGCGCGGTACTGCCCCTCGAAGTCCGCGCCCCTCGCGCGGGCCTCGCCGCCGTTGTGGACCGCCGTCCCGATCCGCAGGGCCTCGGAGGGGTTCGCCTCCTTCAGCCCCAGCACGTTGTCGTAGTAGTAGCGGCGCGGACACCGAAGCGCACAGGCCATGCTACTTGCCGTCAGTGTGATTTTCATCTTCATGCCCCTTTCGTGATGCCCTGTTCTTCATCTGATCGAAGTGCCGCTTGACGAGCGAACGCACCGCGACCTGCAACGCCTCGCACCGTTCGCGCGATACCCCCCCCGTGCCATCTCCATGCACAGAAGGGCGGCTTCTGTCTTGCTCATGACGCGCCCATTCATCATTCGTCCTCCATTTCGCTTTCGGAGAGGGAGATCCAGTCAATCGGCTTCGGCTCCTGCAGCTCCGCCAGCTCCTCCTCGCTCGCGACGAGGTGCAGTTCCTCCTCGGTCAGCGCGTCCCGCGCCTCCGCGAACAGGGCGCAGACGAGCCTGGCGTTCGCCTCGCCGATGCCTCCGCCGAGCGACCGGGCGATCCCGTCCGCCACGATGTCCGCCCATCCCTCCGGCGCGCTCATGTCGGGCTCGCCTCTCACGAGGCGGCGCACCGCCACGTCGTGGAGGCTGGTTCTCGACCCGATCAGCGTGTAGGCGTTGCCGATGCGGAACGCGTCCTGATACGACCGCACCGTCGCGTCCGCCACGTCGCAGCCGGACTTTGCGCGGATCGCGTCCGCGAGCCCTCCCTTGCCGAGGGCGCACCACTCGGCCAACTTCCGCCGCGCCTTGTTCGCCGCTATTTTCCGCCGCCGCGCCTCCCTCTCCTCGTCGGTCAGGCCGCCTCCCGGCTTGCCGGTCTCGGGCGCCTCGCCCCATTTCGCGACCGTCTCGCCGTTGTAGTCCTTGAAGACGTAGAGCGTCGAGTGCCGCCCGTCCCTCTTGTCCTGCAGCCCGACGGAGTAGTCGGGCCGCTGCTTCGCCTCGCGGACTTCATGCCCGGCCGCCCGCGCCGCGCCGACCTCCGCCTTGATCGCGTCCTCGCGCTTGCCCTTGTAGCACTTCGGGTCGAGGCACTTTCCGAACGCCGACGGCTTGCCGCCCCAGTCGAACAGGTCGGGAGAGCATCCCGTGTTGTTCGGGCAGTTCCGGCACGCCGAGCGGTCGAACCCCGCGCCCTTCAGGTCGGCCGTCTCGCGGCTGAACGCGCCCTCGACGTCGCACCAGCGCAACGCGCCGCCCGCGCCCCACGCCTTCGCCGTCTTCAGCCGCTCCTGGACCTCGTCGGGATAGGCCGCGACGTGCTCGAGGCAGTCCGTCGTGATCTGCTCGCCGTCCTTCACGCGCTTGCGCCAGGACTTGGAGAGGCGCGACAGGTTGAGCCGCCTCGCCACCCACTCGCGACCGCGCCCGGTCTCGGCGGCGATCTCGCCCTGCGTCATGCCGGACTTCACGAGGCTTCCGACCAGCTCGGACTCGAGAAGCGGCTCGGCGTCCCTGCGTTGGAGGTTCTCGATGAACGTCATGCGCCGAGCCGTCGCCTCGTCCACCCCGCGCAGGATGTCGCACGGCACACACTCCAGCCCCGCCACCTTCGCCGCCACGAGCCGCCTGTGCCCGGCCACGAGCACCGCGTTCTTGTCCTTGTCCAGCATCGCCACGAGCGGCTGGATCACGCCCAGCGTCCTGATGCTGTCCACGAGGTCGGCCACGCTCTCCGGCGTCACCTTGCCCCGGGGGTTCCACGGCGCGGGCTTCAGCAGGCCGACGGAAATCTCCCTGCGCTCGCGCACGTACTCCGCCGCCTTGGGCGGCGTCGTCTCCGGCCGCTTCTCGGCGGCGGCCTTCGCCTTTGTCCTCTTCTCCATCGTCTTCGTCCTCTCGTTTCGTTTTTTTTTCCAGGCGGCATCCGCCTGGGAAGACATCGCTTCAACTTCGGACCGCGCCGCCTCCCGCGACCGGCCTCCCAAGCTTCTGCCGCCGCACGCACGTCACCGCACGTCCTCCCCCGGAAGCGCGAGCGCGACCGCCGCCGCGCGGCGGCACAGCCTGTAGGCCGCGCCCTCCGCCATCAGCCGCCGCTCCACGCGCGCCTCCGCCCCCTGCGGGTCGGCCGCCCGCCGCTCCATGCCCTCCGCCTCGCGCGTGCGCACGAGCCACCAGCAGAGCGCCAGAAACGCAAGCCCCGCCGCGGCGATGAGCCACGCGAGCGCGTTGTCAAGCGCGCGCTCGCGCCGCTCCGCCCGCTCCTCGTCCTCGAACGCGCGCGCCACCGCGTCCATGTCCTCTTTCGTCATGTCGATCATCTCCGCCTCCCTCATTCCGGCCTTGTCGAAAGCACTTCCATGATCGCGCTCCTGCGCCACCTGCGGCACCGGCCGACGACCACGGGGTTCGCCTTGCGTACGTCCACCTTCCCCTTTGGGCACTTGTACGACGCCATGCAGTGCTGGCGCAACGCGACGCGGGAAAGCCCGAACAGTTCCGCCGCCTCCTTGTCTCCGACCACTTCATTTTGCATCGCCGCCCTCCTTGCCCTCCTTGATGTACTTCCGCACGATCTGCGCCGCCGCCGTGCTCGGCTTCGGCTCGCACCTCGCGTCGCAGATCGCCGCCGCCTCGGCCTCCGTCAGGTTGAATGCGCAGCGTATTTTCCTGCGCGCGACCTCGCACATGCCTCCGCCCCCCCCCCCCCCCCCCCGTTCGCGCTATAACGCGCCCCTGCGTGAAGAAGCCGACCGGGGGAGTCCCGCCGGGACCGCCCATGATGTCGGCGCGGCATAACGCGCCCCGGCCAAAGAGAGCGCGCCCGCGCGCGCTCCCTGCGCAGCATCGCGTCCGCCGCCATGCCGCGCCTTTCCGCGATCCGCTCGACCGCCTCCCTGTCGCCGCCCGCCTTCACTCCGATGTCCGTTCCCATCGCGTCCCTTCCTTTCGCCTTATGCGTCCGCCTGCTTGCGGCGTTCGCTTCTTGCCTTGCGGTTGGCGCGGATCAGCGTGGCGGTCTCCGCGACCCTGCCCCGCCAGTCCTCCGCCACCCTGCCTCCGCGCATCATGCCGTGCGCCTCGGCCCTCTTGAAGACGAACCGCCTGAACAGGTCGCTCACGTTCGACCCCTCCGCCTCGGCCACCAGCGCCGTCAGCGCCTTGACTTCCGGGCTGTCGAGGAATCCGATCAGCACGTCGTCGGGATTGTGCTTTCCGCTTGTCTTGCTCATTGTCCTGGCTGTCCTTTCGCTTTGCCGTCCAACCTTGCCCCGCCCGTCCGCCCAGGACGGCCGGGGCGTTTCATCTTACGCGGCTGCGTCCGCCTTGGCCAGCGCACGGTCGCAGTCGGCGGAGATTTGCGACAGCGCCTTGCGCAGTCCGTCGTTCTCCTCGCCCAGCGTCCTTGCGCAGTCGCGGAGACGAAACCGCTCCCTTGCGGCGTCCCTCTCGGCTGCTTCGCTGTCCCTGAACGCCTCGCTGACCATACGGACGAACCTGCGCGCCGTCTTGTCCTTCAACATCGAGCAGAAGTCGTCCTTGTCGATGTTCTTCGCGGCCATGTACGCCGGCTCGAACCAGTCGGCGTAGTTCTTGTGGTCGGCCTCGTCGAGGAACGGCGTCCTCTTCTCGAACTCCTGACTTTGCATCCTCTTGCTCCTTTCGTTTTGCACCTGTCGCTCGCAAAGACCCTGTTTGCCCTTTGACGCCACCATTATACCATACTCGCGTTATAACGCGCAACCCCCAAAATGAACTTTCCAGCACTTTCCTGCAGTCATCGTTTTCGCCCTGCTTTATGGGGCATTGCCTACCTCCGCCCTCCCGATAAAAGAAATCTCCCGCAAAGTGCCCAGCCGCCGGATCTCCGTATGACACTCCGTATAGCAAATGCGAACAATGACGAACGCTCCCGAATCGCGCCCCCTCGCAAAACCCTGTAAAATCACGCTCACATACATTCGCACACACACCGCTACGGATGGCTATATGCTCGGAACGAAATGCGATTATGGCTTCCGCTTGCGGTTTCAGCGCGTGGTCGTTCTTGCTTCGGCAATTGATTGTGTCGATTCCGCTGGGAGGGCGGCTGTCCCCAGCCGCCGTATTTGCGGCGCGTGAGGACACGCGCCC
>CAVEVC010000166.1:0-16987 GCA_963618935.1 Clostridiales bacterium CCNA10
ACGTTCCCCGCCTTCGCGAGACGGAAGCACTCAACGACCTGGTTCGGGTCCATTGTTTTTGTCTCCTTTTTTGTCACGACGGCGGGTGTTGCCGCCGCTGGTTGTTCTTCGTCTTCCGCCAAGTTTCGGCCGACGCCAACGGTGGCGTCGGCAGGGCAGTTGACAAAACTCGCTTCGTGCGGCATCCACTTGACCGCGCGGTATATCGGCTCGCCGTCCTCGGCCTCGCCGTCCATCTTGTATTCCCCAACGCGGTAGCCGACGGACATGTTGCGGCGGAGCCCAGCCAGCGCGTCGCGCATGATCTCCTGCGCGCGCTCCCCGCAGCAGAACTCCACCTCGCCGCACAACTTTCCGTCCCTCACTTCGGGATTGCGCATCAGGCCGATTTGGTCGCCGTAGTGCGTGTCCTGGATCACAAGCCCGTCCTTCATCCGCGTGAAGTCTATCTCACCGTCCTTGTGTCCGAGGACTTCATAGCCATGCACCCAGTCTTTCGTGCGCTCGTCCCACATGAACTTGCGGTAATACGGCGCTTCCGAAGACACGGAAAGGCGCACGGTCTTGACCGCGCCTTCGCCATCGCCACGCGTCACGATCTCCACGTCCGCCTCGCGGAAGCACATGTCGTGCCCATTCCGCCCCGTCGGCTTCTCAACTGTCTTCTTCGGCTTCGCCATCTTTGCCTCCTTTGTCCTTCCCGCCGCTCTCCGTCGGCGTGTTCATGAGCTGCGGCTCCGGCAGGCCGTACTGCTTGCGCAGCTCCGCCACCCTCGCCGACTCTTCAAGGTTGTCGTCGATGTCGCACCCGTAGTCCGCCGCCACCTGCGCGTCCGTCTTCCAGCCGTGCGCCACGGCGACGGCCGCGGCGTTCACGTCCTTCAGCGGGTCAACCCATCCCCAGCGGCGGCCGCGGAACGTGTGCTCCGCGAGCCGCTCGTAGTCCGCGACGCCGTACTTGCCGGAAATGGCAAGCCGCAGAAACGACGCGAGCCAAGCCTTGAACACGGGCGTGCAACACTGGTCGATGAAATCCGCCTGAAGCATCATCCACTGGTCGCGCTCCGCGAGCGTCCCGGCGCGCACCGAGGAATACGAAACGCCCGCCCAGTCGTTCGCGAAGTTCGCGTATTCCACGTCAAGCGCGTTCGCGAGGTCGCGCTTGATCGAAGCCTTGAACGGCGTGATCTCGCGGTTCGGGTGGTTCGGCACCTTCGGATCGTAGTCCCAGCCCTCCGGAAGAACCACGTCGTGCCCCTTGCGCGAATGGCGGCGAAGGTTCCCCTGCTCTTCCGAATCCTCGTCAAGCTGCTTGATCTCGCCCTCGCGTCCCGCCGGCGCGTGGAACACGCCGAGCCAGTTGGCCTCGTCACGCGCCGCCACAAGCTCGGACTGGTTGAACTCGTCCAGCATCTTTCCGTCCTTCAGCGCGGCGTGCGCAAGCGGAATGCCCCGCGTCTGGCATTCGTCGCACTGCATGAACACATGCACGATCTCCGAAGCCGGAATGCGCGTCACATGGTGCGTCCGCCCGTGGAACATCACGGGAGAGGAGTTGTCCTCCTCGCGCCCGTCGAACCAGTACGCGACGGGCTTGTACGTGGCTGGCTCGACCTCCACGCCGTTGCGGATCCAGTTGCCTCCGTCGGTCGTTCGGTTCAGCCACTCCGGGCAGGCGTCCGGGCGGATGATCCGAAGCGACAGGCCGTAGCGGTTCTGCGCGTGGGTGTCAAGCCAGATGAACGCCTCCCCGTCCCGCGCCCAATGAAGGGCGGCAAGGCGGCATATCGCCGGAAACGACTTCACGCCGGTCACGTCCGCCAGCTCCTTGTTCGCCGCCCACCTCCTGAAGTGGTACTCGATGAAATACGCCGCGTCCTTGTCAAGCGCGGGTGCTTCGATGGAACGCACCGCGTCGCTCTTCAGGTAGAAGCCGTCCGCGCCAACCACGTTTGCCTTGAACAGCGACATGAACTTCTTGAAGTCGCCGTTGTTCTTGTGCATCTCGCGGGAACGCGCCCGCATGGAGGCAAGGGCGGACGCGACCTCCTGGTTGCTGAAGCCGCCGTCCCACCGCCATTTGCCGAGGACTTCCGAAACCTCGACGGCGGCAAATGAACGGCACAGCATCTGCGCGTTGTTGCGCGCCACCGCGTCGCCTTTCGGCTTTTTGGAAAAGGGCCACATCAGAAACACACCTCCACCGCGCGCAGACCGCCCGTCAAAGCCCGTCCGGTTTCCTCTTCCTCCGCCCGCTGCACATACTGCGCCCGAACCGCCAGCAGTTCGTCAAGCGACTTGTAGGTGATGTTGATTTCACCAACCTGGAGGCTGCGGTTCGGATTCGTTCCCCACGTGCGCACGGCCTTGTCGATCGCGTCCACCACGTCGCGAAGCTGGCTTCTGCCGGCGCAGCGGACGGTGAACACGCCGTGCGCGACCGCCTCCGTGTTCCCATCGGCGTCCGTGGCGAACACGGTGAAGTTCACACGGCCAACCAGATTGCCGGTCGGAATCGCGGCAAGCCAAACGCCGCCGTCTTCGGCAAGCGCAACCTTGCTGTTGTCGTAAACAACGTCAACGGCGGTCGCGCCAGTCGCTTCCACGGCGATCTTCGCCGTCTCGCCCGCGTAGTAGCTGGCCTTGAATGGTGTCACCAATGCGCTCATGCCGGCATTTTACCACAAGTCTGGCGCTCGGAAACGCCGCGCGGACGAGCAAATACCGAAATGCGGAAAAACCGTCCGCTAAACGCCCTTGTGCGCCAGTTCCTCGGCCGTCATCCGCCGGGTCGCCGTGAACGTGAATCCACACGCACCGCAGACGCGGTGTTCGTATCTGCACCCGAAGTGCAGGTTGTAGTGGACACCGTTCGCCGTCGTTGTCCTGCTTGAACGGCAGCGCGGACACTGCACGGGCATGGGCGCGGGGACGCACACGCGCTTGCCGTATGCGTCCGGATGAATGGACTTGTTGGCCGTGTCCACCTCGCACAAAGTGCGAGGTGATTTGTCCTTGTTGCTGTTCTTCGCCATGTGTTTGTCTCCTTTCACAAAAACACGATCTTCGCGGTCTTCCCGCGATTGCCGATGTATTCGACGCCCTGCGTCAAGCCCTTGTTTCCGGCCACGGCAAGGCACATCGTCTGTGCGTCTCCGTAGTCGTGGCGGTGCGTCTCTCCGCCGACCCACTCGTATCGGAACCTGCCGTCCGGCGCGAGCTCCTTCTTCCGCAGTTGCTCCGCCGAGACCTGCATCGCGTATTCGTCGTGCCGGATGTCCGCCGCGCCGCCGAACAGCGACAGTCCGCCCGGCGTCCCGATCTCGCCCAGCCAAGCCCGCTGCATCGTCTCGCGCCAGAAGTCCGCGTTGAAGTTCGTCCACCGCTGGCGGTTCCCGTCCCTGTCGCGGTCGCCGCATTCCACCGTTTCGTTTATGGCGTGGCGAATCTTCGACCTGACAAACGGATTCCACGTCTTGCCCGCCTTGCCAACCATCGGCACAACCTCGAACGGAAGCCCAAGGTCGCCAGCGTTGCGCCACAGCCGCATCACGGGTTCGAACTGGTCGCCTCCAGCGTCAATCGCCCATGCGTCCAGCTTGATTCCACGGCTTCCGCATTCCGCCTTCAGCTTCATTGCGAGCGCGGCAAGCTGTTCGTACACCGCGCCACGGTAGTCCGCCTCCGTCATCCGCTCCTTGTGCAAGTCGGTCTTGTGGATGCCGTACCAAACCACCGTGCCCGTGGCCACGCGGTCGAACGTGGTCATGGCGGAGGTGTAGCCGTAGGCGGGGTTCAAGTCCGTCGCGCACACCGTCATCACCGACTCTGGCGGGATGTAGTACGGCTTCCACTCCGCACGGGTGCGCGAGACGACGACGGCGGGCTTCAGCGTGAACACAAGCTGCTGACGCTTCGGCTGCATCTGGTATTCCGAAAGGAACTGCTCCTCGCCGTTGAAGTAGAGGTTCATCGCGTGCTGGATTCCCGAAACCTCCAGCCCACGGTCGTAGTTGTCTGGATTCAGAACGGCCGCGCCCCTGTCCATCAGCTTGCGGTGCTTGCGGTAAAACCGATTGCAGGCATGGCTCGGGTTGCGCCCGCTGATTCTTTCGTGCCGCCGTATGCTGCGGTATTCCTCCCACAGCGTGTCCTTCAGCTCCGGCCACCTCTCCACCATCCTGAACGTGGTCGTGAACCACGTGTCCTTCCCCGCGAAGAGCTCCGAAAGGTCGTCCGGCTCAATCGGCGTGGAAGTCATGAGCGCGGCAATGGTCTTCGTGTGCCCGCCCAAATTCAAAAAGTTCTTCTCGATGTTCAACTCCGCCGCCTTCACCAGCTCCGGATTCTTCGCCAACTCCTCGTCCTGGAGATCGTCGAATATCACAAGGTCGGGGCGAAGCTTGCCGCGCACCTTTCCACGTGCGTTCGCGCTGAAGCCGACGGCGTTGATAATCCCGCCGCTGGAAGGGTAGCCGCGAACCTCCGGCAACCGTATCTCCTTCGCGTTCACGCGGATGTTGCACGGAACGCCACCAACGGTGAGAGACTTGGCGCGTTGCGTCTTCCCCTCCAACGCCCGAAGCGGCGCCGCTATCTCCGGGAAGTCCGCCGCGAACGTCTCCGACCGCTCGAACACGGCGAAGATGTCCTGAAGGATGTTGCTCGCGTTCTCCCCGGCCGCCGCGACCGCAACCACATACCTGCGGAAGCCGTAGGCAAGCGCGTAGGCAATCCCGCCTTTCACATAGCTTGTCTTGCCGTGACCTCGCGGCATTCGCACGTGATACCACCCGGCGGAAGTCACCGCCGTCTGTATTGCCTCGATTATCGGGTGCATGGCCCTCGGCGGCTTGCGTTCCAGAAGCCCGCCGTCCTCCATGCAGTAGGTTTCGAGGAACCGAACAAGCGACTTCGCGCAACGCGCCCGCCGCTTCGGGTTCGCGCATGGCGGTATCACCACCTCGTCCGCCCTCGCCCTGCGACGCCTCTCCTGTTCCGCACGGCTGACCCTGTTCGCCGCCTTGTCCCGCTTCCGCTTCTGCTCCAGCAGATGCCACCGCACCCGCGCGGCGCGGAACGCCGCAAGTTCGCCCTCGTTGAACTTGTGGCCCACCGTCGCCTCTGCCGAAGCCTGTCCTATGCCGGCAAGTGCAAGCTGCTGTATGGTTTCCTTGTCTGCCATTTGACGGGCGGTCTATGGGTGAAGGGCAGTGCGCAGGTCATCCAACGGCAGGATGTCCGCTTTCCGGCGGAACACGGCGGTTCAACCACGACCCCTGCGCTCCATCGTGCCGTCCGGCGCGTGTCGTCTTCTCTCCCAAATACATTCCCGCGCCGCATTCATCGATCTGCGAGAATGGGATGATAGGCACCGTGAGCCTGGCGCGGGCGGTTGGGTCGAGGAAGTAGATGTATCGAAGCATATACCCTGTTATATACCGACCGCCAAGTTTCCGCCACTCGGCATCGCTTCTCGCACACGCAGGAACACCAAGATAATTGCACAACTTGCGGACACTGACACTGTCAAAGTGAGCGTTCAGCGTCATGTTCGCGAACCGTTGACCATTTGGGAACTGCATGATGGTCTTGTTCGCGGTTATGCCAGTCAGCACGAAATTGCTCGCACGATAGATGGTCCCATCTCCGCATTGACATCCATCCGCGAACGAAACCACCCATTTCACCTGCGGCGCGTGCTTGCGTATCAGCCTCAAACTGATGCCGATGCATCGGCTCTCGCTGTTGCGCGGCAACACGTCGTCGAATGCCATGCGGTTTAGCTCCAGAAACTCGTTCCACCCAGTGTCGCGCACCAAACCGATAATGCGCTCCTTGCTCATGCTTGGCCCGTAGCTCATGACCCCGTGCAATGTGCCATTCAGGAACGCGCCAAAATGAAGGCAACTGTTGTTTACCACCTTGCCCGAATAATGATACGCCTTGACGAAGGGAACCGCGACCTTTGCCGGGATCACCTTCACAACAATGTCCTTCACCGATTCGCCAGCCATTGCCTCACCACCTTGTAGATCGCGTTGCCGTTCCTGTTCTCGTTCCCGAATGTTTCCAAACATTCGCCAACAAGCTTCATTGCCTGTTTCACCAACGCAAGTTGCTTTTCGTGCAGCGTGAATGTGATCGTGCAAAGCTCCCCCTTCTCCCCATCCGGCAGGGTGAAGTCCGTTCCGTAGTCGTCGCTGTCCGCCACGGGTGGCAGGTCTTCAAGCAGCTTCGCCAGCCCCGCGTCCGTGATTTCCTCGCGCCCATACTGCGCCAGCAGCTTGTCAAGGTTGAAGTGTCCGTCGCTCACGTTGGCGTTCAATCGGAACTCGTGCCGCTCCGACTCCGACATGGCCGTCACATCCTGGAACCAGTCCGCCGGAACCTTGCCGTCCTCGCCGAACTTCGCCTTCAGGCACCGCAGACGCTTGTTCCCGGAAATCACCACGCACCCGCCGCCCGGATCGTCGGTCACGTAGGCAATGCGCATGGCCGTGAGACCGAGCGGAACGCGCTTCAGCTTCCCGTCCAGCCTCTCCAGCTCCTCTTCCGTCGCCTCGCTCACGTTCTTCGGATCTTCCCGGAACATCGAAAGCGACACCGTTTTGTTATTCGTCTTCGCCATCTGGCATCCTCCCAAAAAAGCCACGCGATTTATTTTCACAACCTTGCGGCGCGGGCGCAACGTCCCGCTCGCCAACAGAACCTACGGGGGGAGGGGGCGCGCCAAACCGCCTGACAAACGCGCCGATCACCGGCCACCCCCGTCCCACGCGAACAGGTCGCCCTGCATGGCCCGCCGTTCGGCCTGTGTGCGTTCCCTGCGCACCGCCCCGCCGTGTCCGTCGTTCCACGCCTGAAGCCTCGACCGCAGGAATGGCTTGAAACGGCGGATAAGTGACTGGAACTTTGCCCACGCCGTGGCGCGGAACGACTCGCGCCCAACGTCGAGCCGCCCGATTGCCTTGGCCACGCGCTGGAGGTATGCGCCGAACGTGGCGGTCGTCCCGCCGTTGCAGACGTGGAGCAGAAGGAGCGCGTCGATGGTGTCGAGCATGCACCACCGGCGGTAGACTTCGGCCGTCCGTTCCTCGATCTCGGCGGGAAGGGGCGTCACCTGTCCACGCGGCGAGCGGTCGAAGGCGACCTTCTCGCGCTCAACGATCCGCTCCCCCGCCGCCTCATACGAGACGACGCCGCCGTGCCCCGCCGGTGTGGTGTGGTCGCACGAAAGGCAAGCCGCCCTCGCCTTTTCCAGCAACTCCCTGTGCGGGCATTTCTCCGGTGTGCAGTTCATCGCATTTCAACCCCCCGTCAAATCCCGAATCTCGGAAACCGTCTTCCGCTCCCATTCCCCGCCAGTCCAGCGCGCCCACACGAACCGCCACATCGGGAAGCAGGCCGCCGCGTCGTGGAACGCGGTGAACGCCCGGCCCTGGCTTCCCAGCCGATACGATCCCTTGACCTCGTGGAAGGTGACAACGCCATCGTCCACCGTCATGAAGTCAGGCGTGTATCTTCCGCCGCCGGGTAGGCGGAGCGTCACAGCCTCGAACCTTCCGCGCCCAAATAGGCACTCACGGTTGTATCTCTTCTCCGTCTCCGTCTGCTTGCCGCCAGTGGCGCGGAAAGGCACCGCCACGCTTTCGGACGGCGAGTAGGCGGCGAGTGCCGTGTCTGGCGCGGGATGCGCCAGTGGCGGCTCCTGCGCGGGCTTCTGAGCCTTGCCGAGCCTCCTGCGGTATTCGGCGAGCCACGCCTCGCTGAACCTTGGGACGTAGCCGCTCACGACGCACCCCTCGCGCGCACACGCACGTCTATTGAAAGTCCCCCTGAAGTACCCCCTAAAGTTATACTATCTATCAGTTTCATATCTATATAATTCTTGTCTTATCTCGTGTTCATTTTGTGCGCAAAAAATGCGCACAAATCACGCACCGCGCAGGTGTTCATCTTGTTGGCGGACGGATTGGCATCTTATGCTCTGGGCATGGCCGGACTGCCATTCCCTGCCGCCGCATTTCCTCCCGCCGCTCGCTCATCCGCCTGGCGTTCTCGGCCCTGCGCTTCGCGTTCTGCCCGTTGTGCTCATCCCAGTTCGTGACCACGCACGCGCCGTCCTCGAATGTGAGCCAGCCAGAGCGTTCGAGGCTCGCGGCGCATCCCGCCAGCCCCGCCTTGCGGTCGAGCTCCGCGTGGTCTGTCTCCAACCGCCCGTCAGCCGTCTGTTCGTCCAGCCATGTGTACAGGTCGAACCACGCCAGGAACGCATCGCCCCGCGAGCATCCGCAGTCCTTCGCAATGTTTCTGATCGCCGTCTTGTACGGCGTGTCCACGCAAACCTTGATCCATCTTGCCATTACCTAACCCTCCACGGTTGCAACCCGGCGACCATCCAGAACGTCTCGGCCGTCAGGCCGTTGTAGAGCCACTCACGCAAGTCCTTCCGCGGCGGCGTGACGATGCGGTGGGCCCGTCCGCAGGCCGCGCCGAGCCTCCGCGCGCCCTCGATACCCGGCCGCCACGGCTCGCCGTCCGGCCTCGCCTTGTGCGCGTCGTTGTCGGCGACGATGGTGAGCCGCCCCACCTGGAGTCGCGCGCACAGGTCGCGCAGGAGGTCGCCGCCCGTCCCGCAGGAGCTTCGCCCGACGCACGGAAGCCCCAGCGCGTAGCCCGCCACGCAGTCCGTCGCGCCCTCGACGACCACGAGCTCGCGCCCGCGCAGGCCGTTGTAGACCGCCTCGCGTGGCTGGATGTCGGGGTCGTAGAAGAGCCCGTCGCGGCTCCCCGCCACCGACCACTTTCGCGACGAGCCGTATTCGCGCAGGCGTATGCCCACGCACCTGCCCGCGCCGTCGAGCATGGGGAACGCCCACGCGCCGTGGAAGCGGCTCCTTCCGACGGCGAGGCGGTCGATGTCGGCGGCGACGAGGTTGAGGTCTCTGCCGATCTCGACGAGCGAGTCGAACAGGTCGCGCCCGCCGCCAGGGTCGTTGAACTCCGCGCGGAAGCCAGCCATGGTCGCCGCCGCGTCGAAGAGCCGCGCCTTTGTCCGTCGCTGGGCGCGCGGCGCGGATGGGCGGCGCGGGCGCTCCACAAGCACGTGGATCCAGCCAACGCCAGACTTGGCCGGGTGTCGTGATTCCACGCGGCGGCAGACGCACATCATGCCGTCGTCCGAGACGGTGCACCAGTCGGGCTTGTGGCAGACTGGGCACGGTTCCCGCTTTGATACGTTGTGCCAGTCAGCCATGTCTCTTGCCCCCTCGGCAAGCGTCGAGTGTTGGTTTCACGCCCTGCCTCCCGTGTATGTCACACAAGCCGTCAACGTGGCAGCCGCCAGCCAGTAGACCATCATGCGCAGATTGCCGCGCACAGCATACGGAATGCTTGCCGCCACATCGAGTGCGATAAGCACCGTTGGGAATATGTGTTCAACTTTCATGTTGTCCTTTCGTCTTCAGATGAGCATTTCTTGTGTTGGATGCCTCGGACGGCGCGGAGCCTTCGGGAAGGGGAGTGAGATAGAGACGCCGACCGTGCCAACAGTCCATCCCGCCTTCCGCCACGCCGCCACCACGCCGTCCATGGGGTGGGCGCACCCCTCCCCGCCGCCGCTCTTGCCGTCCCAGAACCGCCCGAAGGCGTGGCGGCAAACAGCCTTGACGTCCTCCGCGCAGTCCGCGCACAGTCTCTCTATCGCCATCTACCAGCCATGCCTTTCCCGCATGCGCCCGATCATGCGCCCGGCCATGTCGTGGCGGAGCGGCATCGAGAAGCCGCGCCGCTTCAAGAGCGCGGCCTGCTTAAGGCTCGCGTACCCGCACTTGAGCCTCCGGAAGTATTCGTCGAGGAGTTGCTTGCCCTGCCCGTAGGGGATCTTCTCCGGGTCAACACCGATGCGCTCCAAAAGCACCTGCGACTGCTTCGGTGTGAAGCGTTTTCCCCTGTCCCACCCGCGCTCCTGCGCGGGGGTGAGGTCCCACTGGTCGAACGGGTCGATCTTCGTGACGAGGAACTGCGCCCGCGCCTGGAGGCACGCCCTCGTGGCGGCCTCGCGCTTCTTCCGGGCCTCGATTTCCGCCCTCACCTTCGCCATCTCCTCCGTCATGTCGATTGGCTTGCCTCCTTCGCGCGCCCGCCGCGCAACCTCCGCCACGACATCATCGTCGATGTTGCCGCCCAAGATGTCCGCCGTGCAGCACAGTTTGTGTCGCCCCGCGTTCCCGACGAAATCGACGATGAGGCACGAGGGCTTTCGGCTCCCGCGGATCAACGCGCACCTCTCGGCAGCCGTCGGGATGTCGCCGAGTTTACCCGCGATGTCCTCGGCTGGGCGCGTCCCCCGCCCTGCCATCTGCGCGTAGAGGGCGCGGGATTTCGTCGGCCGCGCCATGACGACCACCTCCACGCCCGCGTCGTCGAAGCCCTCCGTCAAGACGCCGACGTTCACGACGAACTGGACGTGGCCCGCCTTAAAGTCGGCGAGGATCTTCCGGCGGTCTTCCCTGTCCGTCTTTCCGCAAATCCACCGCGCCTTGTCGGGGCGGTAGCGGTTGATGATCTCGCTAAGCCGCTCCGCCTGCTCGACCGTGGCGGCGAAAACGACAGCCCGGCGTTCGCCGCAGATTTCCACCGTCGGCGCGGCGATCCCCTGGAGGTTGCGCTCGTCCTCCATGACCTCGGCGAGGTCGCCCTGGTTCAAGTCGCCAGCCGTGGTGCGGACGCCGGAGAAGTCGAGCGTCCCGACCGTGACCATCTGCTGCTCGATTGGGACGAGCCAGCCGTTGTTGATCGCGTCGAGGACGCCGTATTCGTAGGCGACGGACTCGAACACCTGCCCGAGGGCGGCCTCGTCGGCGCGGTCGGGCGTGGCCGTCACGCCAAGCACCTTGCAGTCCGTGTTCTGGCGGTACCAGTCAATGCACCGCCGGTAGGTCGCGCTCGTGGCGTGGTGCGCCTCGTCGATGACGAGGAGGCCGAAGTCGGCGGGGTCGAACTTGCTCATACGCCCCGCGCCGTCCCCGCCCGCGCAGTGCGTCTGCACGGTGCTGACCACAACGGGCGGCATCCGCCCGAAGTATGACTGGACGCGGTATTCGCCCATTTCGATCTGCGCCTCCAGCCCAGTCACGCGCCGTATTTTGTCCGCCGCCTGCGTGATGAGCTCCTCGCGGTGCGCGAGCACCATCGCCCGCGCGCCGCGTCCGTGCATCTGCCGTATCACGTCCGCGAACAACACGGTCTTGCCAAGCCCAGTCGGGAGGACGGTCAGCGTCGAGGCGTGGTCATCGAACTCGCGGAAGATGCCCGCCTCCGCCTCGATTTGGTAGTCGCGAAGCCTCATGCCATGAACTCCCTTGGGTTGTTCTTGTATTCATCCTCGGTCTGCCAGCCCCTCTCGTGGCAGGCGCGGCAACCGTTCCCCTGGCACATCCGGCACACGCAGTGCGGTTCTGCGGCGTTGACGAAGTTGTATGCGTTGTTCAGCTGCACGAGCGCGTCCTGGCGGACGGCGGCGAACGCTGGTGCCTTGGCCTCGATCCCCTTGCGCAAGGCGACGCGCGCCCTGCTGACACACGCAAGGATGTCCGCAAGCGGACTTCCATCAAACGCCTCCTGGATCTCAACGGGGATCTCCACGCCGTATCTGTCAACGGGCACGACGTGCGCGGGCGCGGAAGGGCGAACGGGCGCCTTCGGCGCGTCCCGCACGGGCATCTTCGGCGCTGCCATCGGCGCGGATGCGCGGACGGGCGCGACGGGCCGAACCGCATACATCTTGCCGTCCGCCCCTATCAATTTGTCGGGTCGCGTCGGCATTTTCACCTCGCACTTTGTGCGAGGTGCCAGCACGGGAGCCTTCTGCATTTCCGCCAGCCTTTCGTTCACGAATCGGTTGCCAGTCGTGTGCGAAACCCCGCACCTTTCCGCGAGGTTCCCGCCGGTAGGCGTCCCTCCGAAGATGCTTTGCCGTCTGTCCCAGACCATCTGCAGGAAGTGCTGGACGTCCGCCCGCGTTGGGCGCTTGCCCTGTTTGTTGTTCGCCGTGCCGCCGAACATCACCGCGTCGTCCTCCGTGCCATTGCGAACGTCCGCCGCAACAACCGTGCGCCCGTTCTGCTTTGCCGCCATCACGCGGTGGAAGCCGTCCGCCAGCCAATACCGCTTGCCGTCCGTGAAAACGGTCACGTCGGGAAACTTCGCCCCGTCGGCCATAGCCTCCGCGTAGTTGTCGATTGTCTCCGCGTCCGTTCCCGCCCTCGTCTGCAAGCTCAAATCCAACTCGTCGATTTTGATCCTCATCTTCGCCCCCTTGGTCTTTTCTTCTTCAAGCCCCCGCCCAACATTCCGCGCCGGGCGGGGGCGTTTTCGGTCAGAACGGCTTGGACATCTCGTCGCGCACGGCCGCGAAGAGTATTTGGATGTCGTCCGCGTCTAACTGGTCGGGATCCTTCCCCTCCGTCGCCGCGTCGAAGATCGAGAACCACCTCTCGTCGTGCTTCGCGCTCGAATACGGCTCGCCCAAGAGCGAGCTGAAGTAGGCGAACGCGCCGTCCGCCGTCTGCGGGAACGCCGCCCACGGCTTCGGCTGCGCTGGCGCGGCAGAAGGTCGTGCCGGCGCGGCTTGCGCGGGGACGGAAGGTCGGGATGGGGCCGCGGTTGCGGCTGGCGTTGCGTCCCGTTCTGGATTTTGCGCGGCCTGTGCAGGCGCGCGCGCGCCGACCTTTTTCGGCGTGGCCGCGAAGAGCGCCTTCGCCTTCGCGCCCCACTTCGCCGCCAACGCGGACGCATCCGCTTCCCCGCCGTCCGGAACAAACGCCTTGCGGCCGCCAGATTTCGGGCGGTTCGGGTCATGCACCCAAATCTGCTGGTTGCCATGCTTGTCGGCCTGGAAGTTCAGCTCCACCTCGCCGACCGCGAGAAGGTTGCCGAACGGAGTCCCGTTCGCGTCGGGCGACTGGAACCACCAAAAGTCGGAGAAGTTCTGCGGGCTCCATCCTTTCGCCCACTCCCTCAACCCATCGATGGTCGCCTCGTTGAAGGCGCCGTCCTTGCTGGTCAGCCAGTGCCGCTTTTTCGCCTCCCATTCGTAGCCGCGTTCGTTCTTGTAGAACTCGCCCGTCTTGTTGTCTTTCACGGCGAAGTTCACGTCCAGTATTAGCCGCCCGTCCTTCTCGAAGCAGCTCGCAGTCGTCGGCTTGCCGATGTATGTCCCGTCCGGGATGCCGTATGTGAACGGCTGGTTTGGGTTGTATGCCATTTTCTTGTCTCCTTTCGTTTCGTTTTTGTCACTTGATGATCTGCGTCCAGTCGAAGACGCCGTCCACCGGCACCTCCAACGCCATGCCCTGCGCCGTGCGCGACTTCGCCATCATGCTGGCGATCCCGCCCGTGTAGAGGGTGCGCGTCATGCCGCCCCTCGCCTTGCCCTTCTCGACCGTGATGTCGGACGAGAGGAAGAGGAGGTGGTCGACGGTCTGCTGGTATTTGTCTCGACCCGGCGCCTTGCCGCGCTCGCCCTGCACGAGGTGCGGCTGGTGCTGGATGAAGTCGCCGCCGTCGGGGTTCGCCATGCGAAGCACGTTGTCGTGGCAAATCGCGCACACGCTGCTCCCGCCGTCAAGCAGCCCCTCGATGAGCGCGTAGATCGGCAGGAACTTGTCGTAGACGATCTGCGCCCCCTTGCCATACGTCCACTGCTCCAGCGACTGGCGGATGGTCGCCGAGTCGCCGGGGATGGACGCCATGCAGTTGCTGGCGGCGTATTCCTGGGCGCGGGTGAAGCTGTCGATCACCACATTGTCGTAGCCCTTGGCCGTGTCGGAGTCGAGGAACGCAATGAGGTCGTTCCACGCCGCCGCCGGGGCCTTCGGGTCGAAGCGCATGAACTTGGGCGTGATGTTCCTCGTCAGCCCCAGCTCGTCGAGCTTGCCGCGCACGATCTTCAGCGACCCCTCCAGGTCGATGAAGAGCGTCCGCCCCGGCAGCATCGCGGCGAGCGTGGTCTTGCCCGCGCCGCCCACGCCGTAGAGCCCGATGAAGTGGCCACGCGGCTTGGCGTCGTCCCAACTGTCAACCGTCGGCTTTGCGGCGGCCTCCAGCTTTTCCGTGGGTGCGCTGGCGGGGAAGCCCACCGCGCTTGGTCTTTTTGGTATTGCCATTTTGTGTTTGCCTTTCGTTTTGGTTATCCGAGGACTGTCCTCGAAATCGTCGAGATCGTCTGGCGACAGGTTGTCGTAGTAGAGGTCGCTGTAGAGCGAGTCATTGCTGCAGGGCTTGGCCATGTGTCAACTCCTGATGGTGCGCCACGACGAACCCGTCCGGTGGGTTGCCCGCGTCCACGTGGATGCGGTTCAGGCAGAAACCCGCGAAGGGGCAACTCCGGCAGTTGTCCGGGTTGCAGCTTCGCGGGTAGGCGTATTCCGGCCTCTCCGCCTTGCGCCCCTCGGCGGCGAAGTGGAGGAGCATGCGGCACACGCCGAGCCGCTCCCGCCGGAACTCCTCCAGCATGTCGAACGTGATCTCCACCTCGCGCCTCGCGAAGTAGCGGTTCGCCTCCGCCGTCATGTTCGCCAAGATGCGGTTTCCATATTCGTCCGGGGTCTCCGGGTGTCCCGCGACGCGCTCGCCCTTCGCCGCGTCGGCGGTCCGCTTCGGCGTCCCGTCGCGCTTCACGCAACGGTTGCCCGCCGCGTCGAGGACGATGGGAATGCCGTCCGCGTCCACCTCCGCGACGTTCGCGAGCGGCTTCAGCGCGGGCTTGCGGATGACGTCGTAGACGCACACGGGGAGTTCGCCCGTCATGTTGTAGGCCCAACCGGCGTATGCGAGAAGCTGGTGGTTCAGCCGCAACCGCTGCCAGTAATCGGACGTGTCCGCAAGATCGTCGGAGGTCGTCTTGCGTTCCCACACGACCTTGCGCCCGTCACGCATCACCGCCAACCCGTCAACCTTCCCGCGCTGCTCGAACGTGCGGCTACCCTCTATCGCGTCAGAGAACTCGACTTCGGGATTCATCGCGGAGTAGTCGCGGTCTTCGATCTCGCCATATGTCTTGTCATACGCGCCGAGGATTCCGAACACCTTTGCCGCCATGGCCTCGTCCAGCTGTGTCCCCGTTATTGCCGCCGAAAACTGCGCCGCGAAGTCGCCGCCCTTGGCGCGGGCCTCGCCGCCGTTGTGCACGGCTGTGCCGATTCGCAGGGCCTCTGACGATGTGATCAGCTTCAGGCCGAGAATGTTGTCGTAGTAGTAGCGGCGCGGGCACCTAAGGGCGCACGCCATGCTCGATGCCGTCAATGTGATTTTAGCCATCATCACGTTCCTTTCTCGCTTTTCTAATTTGCCTGTTTTTCATTTGGTCGAAGTGCCGCTTGACGAGCGAACGCACCGCGACCTGCAACGCCTCGCACCGTTCGCGCGACACCCCCCCCGTGCCATCTCCATGCACAGAAGGGCGGCTTCGGTCTTGCTCATGGCGCGCCCATTCATCATTCCGCCTCCTCTTCGTCAGTCAGCATGGCGTCTTCGGCCTCTGCGTCGGATGGCTTCGCAGTCCATGCCACCTTGACTGGCTCGCGGAGCTTCAAAACCGCCTCGTCCGGCGCCACGAGCCGCCGCTCCTCGTCCGTTAGGGCCTCCGCCACCGGCGGCAGAACCGCGACCAGCAACTCGGCGTATCTCCCGCCGACCTCCGGCTTGGCGATTTTCGCCGCGATCTCGGTTGCGGCCAGCCCGGCCCAGCGCTCCATCGGCGCGAAGTCCGTTGCGCTTGGGTCGAGCAGATGCGCCCTCGCCGCGTCCGACACGTTGGTCTGCGCCCCGAACACGCGCCACGAGCTGCCGAGGTCGAACACCCTTTGGAACGCGATGGCGATGCTCACGTCCACATTGTAGGCCGCCGCGATCACCACGGCGAGATTCCCCTCGCACCACTCGGCCAGCTTCCGCCGCGCCTTGTTCGCCGCGATTTTCATCCGGCGCTCTTCCTTCTGCGCCTCGGTCAGCCCGCCCCCGGACTGTCCTGCCATTGGCGCCTCGCCCCATTGCGCGACCGTCTCGCCGTTGTAGTCCTGGAAGACATAGAGCGTCTGATGCCGCGAGTCCATCTTGTCCTGGAGTCCGACGGAGTAGTCGGGGCGTTGCTTCACCTCGCGGACTTCACGCCCATCCGACCGCGCTTTGTCCATCGTGGCCTTGATGGCGTCCTCGCGCTTCTTCTTGTAGCACTTCGGGTTGAGGCACTTGCCCAACGCCGTCGGCTTGCCGTTCCAGTCGAACAGGTCGGGCGAGCATCCCGTGTTGTTCGGGCAAGTCCTGCACGCCGCGCGGTCGAACCCAGCGCCCTTCAGGTCTGCCGTCTCGCGGTTGAACGCGCTATCGATGTCGCACCAGCGCATCACGCCGCCCGCGCTCCAGGCCTTCGCCTTCTTCAACTTCTCCTGCACGTCCTCTGGATAGGCCGCAATGTGCTCGAGGCAGTCCGTCGTAATCCGCTCGCCGTCCTGCACGCGCTTGCGCCAGGATTTCGAGAGGCGCGACAGGTTGAGCCGCCTCGCCACCCACTCGCGCCCGCGCCCGGTCTCGGTGGCGATCTCGACCTGCGTCATGCCGGACTTCACGAGGCTTCCGACGAGCTCGCTCTCAAGGAGCGGCTCGGCGTCCTTGCGCTGGAGGTTCTCGATGAACGTCATGCGCCGAGCCGTCGCCTCGTCCACTCCCTTCAGGATGTCGCACGGGACGCGCTCCAGCCCCGCCACCCTCGCGGCGGCGAGCCTGCGGTGTCCCGCGATCAGCGTCGCACCGCCGTCCCCGTCCTCCATCGCCACGAGGGGCTGTATCACCCCCAGCGACGCGATGGACGCGGCGAGGTCGGCGACGCTCTCCGGCGTTATCTTCGCGCGTGGATTCCACGGCGCGGGCTTCAGTTGTCCGACGGCGATCTCCCGCCTCTCGCGCTCGAACGCCGCGGCCTTCG
>CAVEVC010000167.1:0-16920 GCA_963618935.1 Clostridiales bacterium CCNA10
AGTTGGTATCTTATGGCGGATTGGTTGGAGAATGTCAAGTTATGGCGAAGCGGCGGATAAACGAGGGGCGAAACCTCACGGGGGCGGAGAAGAAGCGGCGGCATGACGACGCGGCGGTGTCGATCGACGCCGACATGGCCGAGGCTTTCAAGGCCGTGGACGCTCGGCGCAAGGCGAGGGCGGCGAAGTCTCTCCGCGCTTTCATCGACGCATACATGATCGGCTTCGTTTTGGAGGAGCGTCCGTCGCCGCTGACCTATCAGGCCATTGAGGAACTGGAACGCGCCCTGACCGACTGCCGTCCGGTCCAAATCCAGTTGCCGCGAGGCAGCGGGAAGACGACGCTCGCCTCAATCGCCGTGCTCTATCTGCTCTCGACGGCGCGGCGGAAGTTCGCCGTCATCGTCTCGCAGAACGCCCGCTCGGCGGGGAACATCCTCAAAGACATCTGGCGCATGGTGATCGAGGATTCCGCCTACTCGCAGGACTATCCCGAAATGTGCAAGCCGTTCCAGTTGTGCAACGGCTCGTATCGTCGGCGGCAGTTGTGCGGGGGCGTTTCCACGGGGCTGGTGAAAACGGCGGCTTCCATCGTGTTCCCGCGTCTCGTCGGCGAGGACGGCGCGGACGCGCCGACGTCGGGCGCGGCGATCTGCACTCGCGGCATTACGTCGGGCATCCGGGGGCTGAAGCTGCCCGCGCCGACGGGGCGTCCCGATTGCGTGCTGCTCGACGACCTCCTTGACGCGAAGTCTGCGGCGAGCGAGGACACGACCGAGAAGCTGCTTGACATCATCCGCAAGGACATCTTCAACCTTTCGAGCGGGAAGAAGCTCGGCGTGGTAATGACCTCTACGCCGCTCTTGCCGGACGACCTGACGGACCGGCTGAAGCAGGACCGGGCGTGGAAGACCATCCGCTACCCCGCCATAGTCTCGTGGCCGACCGACTGGACGAAAGACCCGGAGCATGGGTTGTGGCGGCAGTACTTCGACCTGTTCGACGACGAGAACGCCCGCGACGAGCGACACGCGGGAAGTCTGCGCTTCTATAGGGCGCACCGCCGCGACATGGACGCGGGGGCGGAGACGTTCCAGTCGCGGTTCAAGCGCGAGGACGGCCATATCAGCGGGCTTCAGGCTCTCATGGAGAAACTGCACACGATAGGCGGCGCGGCGTTCCAGGCGGAAATGCAGCTCGCGCCGGTGAAGTATTCGCTCGCGCTCGAAATCGCGCCGAAGGACGTCCTCGCGGCGCAGACGGCGGTGGGCGCGGGCGTGTTGCCGGACGGCTACCAGTTCGCCGTGGCGTCAAGCGACCTGAACCTGTCATTCTGCGTCTCGACGGTGGTGGTGGCGTTCAAGGCTGACGGCACGGCGCACGTCATGCGGCACATCTTCCGCAAGTCCGCCATCGGCGGGCGCGTGGCGGACGCGGAGTATAACGCGAAGGTCTACGCGCTCCTGACGGAGCATGGGCGGGAGCTCGCCCGGCTGGGGACGCCGCTGAAGGGGTGGGCGATAGACGCGAACGGCCTTCCGTTCGACGCGGTGACGGCGTTCTCGGCCAACGCGCCGACGCTCTGCGGGCTTCAGGCCTGCGGCTTCACGGGGCGGGCTTCGCATTTCTTCAACCCCAACACGCGGGCGCGGCTTCGCACGGCGATAGGGCGGACGGTGCTCTGCGGAAACGCCGAGGAGATCGTCAAGGCGGGCGCGGGCAAGCGGTGGGTCGCATGGGATTCGGACTTCTACCGCGAGCGCGTCCAAAGCGGCTTCCTGAAACCCGTGGGGCTTTCGGGCGGGCTGACGCTCTACCGCGCATCCGCCGACGGCGAACATCGCGACTACGCCGCGCAGGTGTGCGCGGAGCGGCTGAAGATGAAACGCCGCCGCGCCGACGGGCGAGACGAATACTCGTGGAAGTCATTTGGCGACCACGACATGCTCGACGCGACGGCCCAGGCGTTCGCCTGCGCGGCGCAGTTCGGCATCTCGGCGGACAACTTCGAGCGCGCGGACGGCGCGGGCGCGTCCTCTCCGTCTCGCCGCTTCCACCGCCGCAAGCGTCGTCTCACGCTCTGCTAAACGCAACATCTCCCCTATTGCGGAGGCAACTCATGACAATAGGGCAGAAACGGAAAATCATCGCGAAGGTCCAGCAGCTCGAGGGCGACGTCGGGCAGCTGGAGGCCGTGCGCGTCCGCCTTGCGTCGGCGGAGTTCGCCTCGGCGTCTCTCTCGACCGGCGGCGGCTCGCAGTCATACACGCGCGCCGACATCGCGAAGGTGGACGCGGCGATCAAGTCCATGACGGCGCAGCTCGCCCGCCTCCGCCGCCTCTTGCGCGGCGACGCGCCGGGGCTGGGGCGGACCATCTACACGGTCTATCTGTAAGGGGACACGATGCTCGGCATATTCCGCAAGGCGAAGAGGAGGCAGCGCAAGGCGACCGGCAAGGCCGTCGCCGTCCGCTACGCGAGAGGGCAGTACAAAATCGTGGACGGCAACGCCGAGCGCCAGGTCGCGCCGTCGTCCGTCGAAACGCAGGGCGAGGACAAGATCCTCGACGCGGGGCGGCGCGGACGGCTCCTCAACCTCACGCGCAACCTCGTCCGCAACTCGTCGCTTTTCTCGACGATCCTCCTGCAGCTCGAAAGCAACGTGGTCGGCACGGCGGGCGGCAAGGTGGTGCTGAACCTCCCTGACGCGGAGACGAGCGACCGCCTCCGCCGTCTGTTCGCCGCGTGGACGCGCAACGCCGACTTCTTCGACGGCTACGACTTCAACCACCTCCTGAAGGTCTTTCTCCGCCAGCAGATCGTCGGCGGCGACCTGGTGATCGTGTTTGACCACTTCGCCGAGGGGAGCGGAAAGCTCGTCTACTTCGAGGCGGACGAGGTGGTGAACGTCTCGCCGGAAGTCCTGGCGCGGCACTACGGCAAGGGTGCGCGGCAGTCTCTCGGCAAGGTCTACTCCGCCTCCGGGCGGTGGATCGGCTCGGTCGTCTCGAAGTCGGCGGCTCGCGGCGTGGAATACGCCGACGAGAAGTCCTGCTGGTTCCTGAAGCGCGACCCGAACGGCAACCCGCTCGACGAGTTCTGGATCCAGCCGTCCTCGGCGTGGCGCAAGGGGTCCCGCGGCGTCTCGCCCGCCGCCACCGCCGTAAACACCGCCACGCAGCTCGAAGACCTCGTCCTCTCCGAACTGGAGGCGTCCCGCAAGAACGCGCAGACCTTCTGCTGGCTCCAGTCCGACGCCGAGGACGAGGCGGACGTCCCATCCGCGTTCGGCAACGACGCGGACGGCGACCGCGTGGACGTGGACGGCATGACGGACGCCGAGGTCGAGAAGGCCGTGGCGGACGCGGCGGACGAGGAGCGGCGCATCGTCCTGAAGGAGGCGCACGAGAACGCCGTGGCGTTTCAGCAGCTCCCCTCCGGCTTCAAGGCGCAGCAGCTCGACACGAAACACCCGAACACGAACGTCGAGACGATGACGCAGTACCTGTCCGGGCGCGTGGCGGCCGTCCTCGGCCTCTCCCGCGCATTCGCGACCGGCAACCCGACCAACGACGACTTCCGCGCGCAGCAGCTGCTCACCGCGCCCGCCATCGTCCAGTACCAGAAAGACCTCGAGCGCATCTGCGACTGGGCGTTCGCGAACTTCTGCCGCTTCGCCGCGAAGAACGGCTGGCTGGACGCCGCCGCGCTTCCCGACGACCTCACGGGCCTCGTCTCGTGGGAGTGGAAGCGCCTGGACTCCTGCGACGAGGCGGCGACCGAAAACGCCAACTTCCTGAAACTGAAGAACATGACCGGCTCGTATTGCGAAATCCTCGGCAACGACTGGCGCAAGAAACTCTTGCAGGTCGCGGACGAGGTTCGCTGGATGCGCGAGCACGGCATGACGCACCCATCCGCGCTCATGCTCTCCGGCGGCGAGACCACCGCCGAGAAGGTGAACGCGCCAAAGAAGGACACGACCGAAAATGAAGACCGTCAAGTTTGACATCTACGGCGACTACGTGGACGTCGGCGGCTACGACGAGGACGTCACGCCGACCGCGTTCCGCCGCGCCGTGAAAGACCTCGGCAAGGGCGACGCGCTCGAAGTCCACGTCAATTCCTGCGGCGGCTCCGTCACGGCGGGGCTGGCAATCGCCAACACCATCCGCGACCTGTCCGCGAAGGGCTGCAAGACCGTCTGCGTCGTGGACGGCCTCGCCGCGTCAATCGCCTCCATCACCGCCATGGCCTGCGACGAGGTGCGGATGTTCCCGCAGTCTTTCATCATGATCCACAACCCGTGGACGATGGCCATGGGCGACGCGGGCGACCTCCGCAAGGAGGCGCAGACCCTCGACGCCATGCGCGACGCGCTCGTCTCCTTCTACCGCATGAAGTTCGACCGCACGGACGCGGAAATCGTCGCCATGATGGACGCCGAGACGTGGATCTCCGGCGCGGACGCCGCCGCCAGCGGCCTCTCCGTCACCCTCCTGGACGGCGGGACGGAACGCGCCGCCGCCCGCCTCATCGCGAAGAAGGCGTACAACAACTCCCGTATTGTGGAGACCTACAAAGCAAAGGAAACCGCCATGAAGGACGAAAACGAGAAGAAGGACCCCGAGACGACGGACGCGCCGGACGCGCCCGCCGCGCCGGAAACGCCCGCCGCTCCCGACGAGCAAAAGCCCGACGAGCAGCAGACGCCGCCCGCCGCGCCCGACGCGGACGCCGACACGCCCGACGAGACCGAGAAGAAGTCCGCCGAGGAGCTCGAGGAGGAGAACGCCGCGCTCCGCGCCCGGATCGCCGAGCTCGAGAAGGAGCTCGCCGCGCCGACCGACGAGCGCGTCTCCAAGTGCCAGTCCGTCTTCCAGGCGAAAATCAACAATCTCAAAGCCGAGCTCGCCGCCAAGGACGGGGAACTGCGGAACGCCCTCGCGTCCGCCAGCAGCCTCGCGTCCGAACGCGACGCCGCAAAGGGGGAACTCGCGAAAGCGCAAGCAGCCCTCGCGGAGAAGACCGACGCGCTGGAGCAGCTCAACTCCGCCGTCCTCGCGCACAAGGACGAAAAGCCCGCTCCCAAGATGAGCGACGGCCTCGCCATGTGCCGGACCCCGGAGGAGCGGTCCCGCTTCCTCGCGTCCGGAAACTACGTCAGGGACTAAAACCCAAACCGAAAGGACACCGCTATGGCTATCGCCTCCCCCGGCATCATCAAGGCCGCGAACGACGCGCTCGTCGCCGTCCGCCCGGCCATCAACATCGTCAAAGACTTCGCGTACGACCTCTCCGGCGACTTCGCGACGCCCGGCACGACCGTCAAGGTCCCCGTCGCCTCCACCGGCACGATCGCGGCCTTTGACCGCACCTCCAACAACTTCGAGACCGTGGACGGCTCGCTCACCTGGGAGACCGTCACCCTCGAGGACCCGGTCAAGTCCACGTTCCAGATCAAGGCCCAGGACATGCTCGACATGCCGATGGCCTCGTACTGGGGCGTCATCGCCAAGGCGTCCGCCAACGCCGTGAACAAGTACATCTCCGACAAGATCGGCGGACTGTTCACGTCCACGGCGGTCGCGAACTCGACCACCGTCACGGGCGACATCACGGCGAAGAAGATCGCCAAGCTCCGCACGGCCTGCAAGGGCCGCGTCGACGAGACCGTCCTCATCCTCGACCCGGACTCGTTCGCCGACGTCATCGGCGACCTCGACAGCTCGGCCTACGGCAACGCCGCGCCGTTCCACGACGGGCGCGTCGAGAAGCTCTTCGGCTTCGCCGCCGTCATCGAGGGCCGCTCCCTGCCGACCGGCACGAAGGGCGTCCTCCTCCCGAAGGACTGCCTCTGCACGGCCTCCCGCGCCTACGAGTTCCCGGCCCCGGACGGCTATCTCGAGTGCGGCACGGCGAAAGACGAGGAGACCGGCTTCACGATGACGGCCATGCGCCACATCGACCCGAAGACCGGCGACATGTTCCTCAACCTCGTCTCGCTCTTCGGCATGAAGCTCCTGCAGGCGGACAACATCGTCCGCGTCGTCGCGGGCTAACGAGAGAGACGTCACAGGTCGCGGGGTTCGTGCGCTTCCCCCGCGCCGCCCCGCGCCGCCTTCCTGTCTGCGGCGCGGGGCATTTTCATGCCCGCCGCGCAACATCTCCCCTATGGTGGTATGGGCAATCCATGGACAGACTGCGGCGCGGCGTTCGCGCCCATGATGACGGAGACCGTCGGGCTTTCGGGCGTCCGCAAGGGCGGCGCGAAGGTCGCGACCTCCTTCCCCGCCTGCGTGTTCCACGAGGCGGACGAAACGCCGCTCTCCGATTCCGACGTCTCGACGACGGTTCGCGGCGTGTCCGTCATCGCGCCGATGGAGGGGCTGGACGGCTTCACGCCCCAGGTCGGCGACGCCCTTTTGATTTCGGACGGCACGCGCTGGCTCGTCCGCCGCGTCGAGCGGGCTCTCGGCAACTGGCAAATCTCCGCGAGAAGCGAGGAGGCGAAATGATAGAGTCCGAGTTCGAGGAGAGGCTTCGCGAGGCGTTCGCCGCCGCTCTGCCTGACGGCGCGTCAATCGTCTGCTCGCGCTCCGTCGCCGACGAGGGCGAGGTCGCCACGGACGGCGGGGACGACGCGGCTTGCGTCGTCTCGGTCGCCGCCGCGTTCCGCGCGCACGACGACTTCTCCCTCCCCATGCTCTCTGTCACGGCGTCCGTCACCGTCGCCACGCGCGTCGAGCGCGACCCGACCGCAGCCCTCCACGAGGCGTCCGCCGCCGCCGTCGCCGCGCTCCTCTCGCGCTGGCACTTCCGCCCCGCCGAAATGACCGCCGCGCTCTCGTCGGCGCACTTCGCCGCAGGCGCCCTGAAGATCAGCGGCGGCACGGCCCGCGAGCTCGACCGCGACAGCGGCGTCCGCCGCGAGACCGTCACCGTCCAGGTCATGGGCTCCGAGATTTTCACAACAGAAACCGAAACAGAAAAGAAAGAGGGGTAAGGCACTATGGCCCTGAAAACCAAGGTAGACTACTTCGGGCTCGCCACGGCGGGCTTCTCCGTGTCCGACACGGCGGAGAACCGCCAGCCGGGCTACGTCGCGGAGGCTCGCGGCCCCGACAACTTCCTCGTCGCCGTCGATTCGGGAGAGGAGTCCGTCGGGCCGTCCGTCGATTACGTCGTCACCGGCTCGGCTTCGCTCGCGTCCGTCGTCCTCGGCAGCGTGACGACGATACTCGGAAAGCCGGTCGCGCTCGGCGGCATCTCGGTCACCACCCAGGCCGGGCAGCCGCCGAAGATGACGGCGACCGGAAAGGAGATTGAGAGCGGCGGCTCGGCGCACTGCACCGCGACCGTCAGCGGCGTCACGCTCTCGCCGCTCTACCACGCCCAGGACTTCGGGCTTTTCACCGTCACGGGCGGGCAGCTCCAGCAGTCCACGCTCGAGATCAGCGGCGACATCGCGACCGCCGCCGTGGACGGCGTGGTGAAGTCGTCCGACCTCGTCGGCGCGGCGGTCACCGTGTCCGGCACCATCGTCGGCGTTAGCGACGCGGGCGCGGTCTCGACCCCGACAGTCGCGCTGAAGACGCCGGGCGGCAACGTCCTCGCGGGCGTCCTCACCCAGCCGCTCACCGAGACGAACCCGAACGGCGAGTTCCCGACCTACACCTTCACGGCGCAGTTCGGCCTCAAGGCGGACGCCTCGTAAGAAGCGCAAAAGGGGGGGGGGCGGATCAATGGCGGACGGCATCAGGCTTGACCTGTCGGGGACGGAGCGCGTAGCCCGCGCCCTGGACGCCCGCCGCCGCGAGCTCAAGGAGACGACGAAGGAGGCCTGCGTCGCCATCGCCGTCACGACCTTGCGCGGCGTCCGCTCGCGCACCCGCGTGGCCAACGAGAAGCGCGTCCGCGTCACGACGGAGAAGGACCCCTCCCTCGTCGTCGTCTACTCGAAGCGCAGGGGGCGCGGCATGATCGTCGGCAGAGACGGCAACTCGCGCCCGGAGATGAAGCACAAGCCGCACTGGACGGAGCAGCCGACCGCCCGCAAGCACGGACTTCACGTCTACCGCGTCAAGCACATAATCAACGCCGCGCAGGACAAGTCCGTCGAATACTGCGTCGTCGCGAAGTCCGCGTCCGCCGCCGCGAAGGTCGGGCGGGAGCGGGCCGCGAAGCGCATCCGCCGCCGCAAGGGGCTCGCCCGCCTCGCGCTCGGCTACTGCATGAGCGACCTCGCCGTCCAGACCGGGCTCGGCGCGGCGGACGGCGGAACCGGCGGCGTCCTCGGCATCGCCAGGCGAAACGCCTCCACGACTGTGGACGAGCGCGGCTTCTCGTCCGGCGAGGTCGCCGTCACGCTCGCCGACCGCCTCCGCTACGCCTCCAAGGCCCTGCATGGAGGGCAGAAGACCGTGGACGCCGCGCTCGACGCCGCGATAAACAAGACGCGGGGCCTCATCGTCACCCGCCTGAAGAAGGAAGGGCGCGTCACCGACGCGATAGCCGTGAAAGGGCTTTTCTGATGGTCTCGAAACTCGCACAAGAAGTCCACGAGGGCTGGATTCGCGAGGGGCTTGCCCCCACGCTGGAGATGTGCGTCGACTTGAACGCCGCCGGGCTTGCCGTCGAGAAGTCTCCGACCGCATCCGGGTTCTTCTCCGTCCCCCGCGTCGCCTACCTCGGCGACTTCATATTCCGCGAGCCGACCGTCCGCCGCCTCGCCTACCTCGAAGACCTCCGCGCCCTGCTCGACGGCGACCCCGAGACGCAGTTCATAGCCGCCGCCTACGCCTGCCACGTGCCGGACGCGGAGCTCGTGCCGCTCGATGGGTCGCGCCGCCGCGTCCGCAAGGCCGTCTCGCGCTTCGCCGTCGAAGTCCTCGGCGACTTCTCCCTCTCCCAGGCCGCCGCCGCCGTCGGCTACGTCCTCGCCGACCTCGACCCGACCGCGCTCTCTGGCGACTACGACGACGGCAAGGGCGCGGAAAGCCCGGCGGACGTGCCGCCGCATTGCGCCTCCTACGCCCGCAAGCTCCTCGCCGAGGCCGTCGGCAGCGGCTTCGACGCCGCCTCGGCGGGGGAACTGACCCGCAACGCCCTGGAGCGCGTCCTCGCCGCCGCCGCCCTCTCCGAAGGGGATATCAAGCGGCGCGACGCGGACGCGCTGGGACGCTTCTACAAAGTCGCGGGCAAGTGCCGCGCACGGATGCTCGCCGAAAGGGCGGAGCGCGAAGGGAAGGGGGCGGACGATGGCCGCTGACGGGTCGATCCTCCTCACCATCCGCTCGGCGTTCCGCGACGAGGGCTTCAAGAAGGCCGACGCGAGCGTCCGCACCATTGCGAACTCCGCCCGCAGGGCGACCGACTCCTTCCAGAAGGTCGCGGCGGCAATGGGGACGCTCGGCGGAACCGCCGGGCGCGTCGGCGGGCAGATAACCTCCATATTCTCGTCTTTCGCGCAGGGCGGCGTCGTCGGGCTTGCGGTCGCGGGGCTTTCCGCCGCGTTCGGCGTCCTCATCTCGAAGATGGAGGAGACGAAGAAGATGGCCGAGGAGACCGTCCGCAAGATGGTGGACGGCTTCACCACCGCCTCCGCCGCGATCAAGGGCGCGTTCTCCACCGCCTCGTCCGTCGCGGGCGCGAAGTCCGCCCGCTCCGCCGCGTCGACCTCCGCGTTCCTCTCCGAATCCGCCGCGCGCGGCTCCGCCGCCGTCCGCGACGTCCGCCAGGGCGCGGCAATCGCCGCCGCGTCCGCCGCCACCCCGGACGAGGCGAAGCTCATCCAGCTCCGCGCCGAGATCGCCGCCGCGAAGCTCACGCGCCAGCAGGGGCTCGAAAGCGCGACCGTCCGCCGCAACGCCGCCGGAGACCGCCTCGCCGAGGCCCGCGCCGCCGAAGACCTCGTCCGCAAGGAGGCTTCCACCGTCGACGCCGGACACGCCGAGAGCATCCGCCGCATGGAGAACTACATCGCCGCCTACGACAGCGGGCGGGCGGAGTTCGCCGAGTCCATGTGGGGCGGCGGCTGGCTCTTCGACAAGTTCGGCACGAAGAAGTCGCGGGAGGACGTCGGCAAGGCGCTCGAGGCGGAGCGCAAGGCCCGCACCGCAGACGCGCAGAGCTACGCCGTCAAGAAGTACCGGGCGGCGTCCGCCACCTTCTCCGCCAACGACGCGCTCTCCGCCGCGAACGTCGCGCTCGACGCCGCCAAGGGCGACCGCTCCGTGCAGGTCGCCGAGGCGAACCTCGCCGCAGAGGTCAAGCGCCAGGCCGACGCCGCGAAGAAGGCCGCCGACGCCGAGAAGAAGGCCGCCGACGCCGCCGAGCGCAAGCGCAAGGTCGAGGAGGAGACCGCCAAGGTCACCGACAAGACGAACCGCAAGCTCGCCGAGTTCGACGCCGCCATCGCCAACGCCCGCAACGCCGCCAACGCCCAGGCCGCCGCAATCGCGAAGATCCAGGGCGCGGTCGCCGGCGGACAGACCATCCCCGAAATCGTCGCCGAGCAGGGCGACAGCGACCGCGTACAGGGCAACCGCCTCGCAAGGGCGCGGCGCAACCTCCTCGGCAAGATCGACACCGCCCGCCGCACCGGCAACAACGCCGCGCTCGCCAAGTGGCAGGGAATGCTCGACACCCTCGACGGCAAGAACCAGGCGGCGGACAGGATGAAGAACCTCGAGAAGGAGCGCGACGCCCTCCGCAAGAAGTCCGTCGAGCACCTCGCGCAGATCGCCAAGAAGATGGGGGAGCTCGGTCTGTAATGGCACTTCTTTCCACAGCGTCAGCGGCCAACCGCGTCACCGAGCGCGCTCTCTGCGTCACCTACTCCGTCTCCGCCGTCAAGGGGTCGTGGTCGTATACGAACAACGCCAACGTCGTCACGACCGAAAGCGTCGCCTACGAGTTCCACCGCTACGCATCGTGCCGATACCGCTACGTCGGCATGGACTACGCCTCCGCGAAGGCCGCCGCCGACTCGATCCGCGAGAAATACACCCGCGATTTCTGGACCTCCGAATGGCAGGGGAGCGGCGAGAATACCGGCACATTCCAGGATCTCGACATGGGGACGAAACTCCAGGGCTTCGTCGAGGTCGTCCGCCGCGAGGGCCACCTCTACGACGTCGAGGTGGAAGTCTCCGAGGACGACGTGAAGATGTCTCTATCCCCGAACATCACCCCCGCCTCGCTCTTCGCGAAAGAGGCGACGAGAACCTACGAGTATTGAGGGGGCCGCCGTGCTGCTAAATTACTACGATGCGAGAAACCGCGTGATCGACAGGGGGCTTGCCGTCTGCAAGGACAGCCAGCGCGTCCTCGGCTCGTGGACCGGAGAGACCGTCGTCGCGTCCGGCGCGTCCACCACCTACGGCAGCATGTGGCGCAAGACGCGCACGGCGACCATGTCCTACCGCTACGTCGGCATGGACCTGACGACGGCCAAGGCGTGCGCGGCGGCAATGGCGACATACTGGACGCGCAAGACCAAATACTACGTCTGGAACTCCATGGCGGGCGAGATGGGCGACTGGCTGCCCCAAGACGGCGTCTCCGCCCTTATGGCCTCCATCGCCGTCGTCAAGGCGGGCGACGGCCCCATGTACGACGTCGAGATCGAGGTGCGCGAGCGCGACGAGAAGTGGTACAAGACGGACTACGCCTGCTCATGGGCGACGGAAGACGCCCGCACCTACGACGGGGGGGAGGGCTGATGGCTGCGTTCGGCGTCCAGCTGCTGAAGCGGGGGCTCGCCCTCTGCGGAAAGAACTTCGCGAACTTCGTCGAGGCGTGGAATCACGTCGTCCAGCGTTCCGCGAACATCTGCGGCGACGCGGACGCGAACCCCGCCGACGGGTACATCTCGGTAGACAACGCCAACCCCGACCACCCCGTAATCCGCTTCGACGCCTCCAAGCTCCCCGCCGCGTCCGCCGCCTCCGCCGCCTCCGTCCTCCCCTCCGCCTTTCAGGCCACCCCGACCTGGGTCGAGAAGAACGGCGGAATGTACGTCGACTCCATCACCATCTCCAACTGCTACTACATGGTCGGCGGCAAGACCATGGCCGTCGGGTCCGGATGGACCTTCACCTACACCGCGTCCGCCGTCATCGCCCTCAAGCTCACCTCCACCGGCGCGGGCTTCGCCTCCCCGGAGGTCGTCCTCTACGCGTCCCTCGGCGACGCGCAGGCCGCCCAGTCCTCCGCCGACACCTACGTGGTCCCGCTCTACGAGATGACCAACGAGGAGAGCGGCATCCTCATCGACCTCCGCACCATGCCGCAGATCCAGGCGTTCGAGTTCAACCTCACCTAGAAGGGAGCAGCCCGAAATGATCCTCTCCGCCATCCTCTTCGCCCTCGCCGACTGCGACATCCACACCCTCCGCATGATAGAGCCGCCGCCGGACGTCCCCTACGTCGTCCCCGCCTCCGCCGTCCCCTACCCCAACAGGTCCGACGGCTCCATCCGCCTCTCCGTCAACCACCTCGGCGCAATGTACGGCACTCTCAACGGATTACTCCAGCGCAGATTCTTCCCCCGCTGGAACGAGAGCATCCCCGCCGATATGGCCGACCTCACCGCCGACGACCTCCCGACCTACCCCTTCAACAAAGAAGGTTTCGGCTACGACAAGAAATACAAGGGTTATTACGTCTGGGCGTTTCTCGTCCCGGGCAACCTCGGAGACTACGCCAACCCGACCAACCGCGACTTCTTCGGCGACAGCCTCCGCTTCTATCGCGGCGCGGAGTTCCTCGACAAGGTATTCTCCACCGAACCCGCAAGTCTCGTGCTGGGGTGCTTCGACGTCTGGTCGGACGTCCGGCGCTACTGGCTCGCCGTCCTCCCCGGCGTCGTCAACTTCGACACCCCGAAGACGCAGACCGACTTCGGGGGCATCGAGGACTACATCGCCGGCTTCGTCGTCGACGACTGCGCCGCCCAGTCCAGCTTCTCCGGCGAGGCCTCCCCGCTCTTTCTCGGCGACCTCGCGTTCCGCCCCCTCCTCGGCGACGCGACCCCGTTCTCGTATCACGGCTACACGGAGCTGCTCGACAAAGACACCGGACTCCTCCCGGAATGGGCCGTCAAGAACCTCGGATACAAGGGGCTGCCCGACTTCTCCCTCCAATACGGCGACGCGGCGTCCGGCGGCGCAAGCCCCGACGGATCCACTCGCGGCAAAGCCTACGCCTCCGCAGCGGACGCCTTCCTCGGCGAGGGCGCATGGGCTGGCCTCGACATGGCCGACGTCTCCCGCGTCGTCTCCCCCAGGGTGTGGTGGGGGCAGTTCGCCCTCGCCAACTTCGTCCTCTCCCTCATGAAGGTCCAGTTCCTCGGCATGAAGCAGGCCGACTGGCAGTCCCAGATGTACGCGCCGTTCGTCAGGTCGAAAGACAAGTGGTACTCTTGCCCCGCCGTCCGCTACTCCCGCCAGCCTTTCTCCGGCTCATACAGAGACAACAAGACCGCCGCCTGCGGAGGCTTCACCTACAACGGCTACGTCCCCGGCTCCGGCTTCCACTTCTCCGCCGACTGGTCGGAGGTCAACTCCGCCGTCGACTACCAGACGGCGGCAGAGGAGACCAGCCTCGACCTCGGCGACCCGCAGAACTGCAAGTTCGTCGCCGCCGGGTGGTACGACACCGCCGGCAGCGTCAACTACTCCGTCCAGACCTCCCTCGGCGTCTACTACCCCGACAGCCTCGTCCTAGACCCGTCCGTCGTCCAGCCCGACGACCCCTTCGCCGGAGAGCCGGCAGAAACGTTCGCCATGGAGTGGTGCGTCGAGGGTCGCTACTTCAACGCCGACACCGGACAGCTCGTCCTCTACGTCGTCCCGGGCACAGACTCCCTCGGCAACAGGCTGCCGGGGGTGCAGTTCTCCGACGGCTCGACCGAGAAGCCCTGGAAGTACATGCTGCTCCGAAGCAGCGGCGTCGGCCTCCCCGTCACCGGCTTGCTCACCCAGAACAGGAAGGTGTCCTTCACGGGGTCCGTCCCCGCCGCCCGCCACGCCTTCACCGGCCCGTCGCACAAGGAGTCAGGCTCGCAGGATATCGAGCAGCCCGACGACAAGAGCCTCTGGCCGATGACCTTCCACCACGAGCTATACTCCGGCGGCGTCGTCAAGACCCGCATAAACTCCTTCACCACCGTCGGCATCTCGGCGAACCCCTCCGCCGCGCAGTCCGTCGCCGGCGGCGGCGAGTTCCCGGAGGCTCAGGCATACGCCAACCTCGACGGCGTCAACGGCGTGAAGATCCTCATGCGGCACAAGACCGAGCGAAACAACATCTCCTCCCCCGGCGCATGGTACTCGGCATGGAACTCGGTCTACGACATGACGTCCATCACCAACGACATCACCGCCATCACCACCAGGTGGCGGGAGGTGTACGCCTCGCAGACTGGCACCTCCGCCAGCAGCGACGAGGCCGAGCGCGAATGGCAACTGCGGCTCAATCTCCCGACCATCGACGCGGCCAAGGACGTCAGCGCCAGGGCGAAGAAGCAGCTCTTCGACGACGCCTGGAAGCGGTGCACCTCCAGCCGCCACTCCGCCTACCTCGTCGACGGAGCCTTCATGTCCGGTTTCACGGGGATCGACTTCGACATCGGCGAGGGCTACACCAACGTGGTCGTCAATGGCTCGGTTGGCGCGTTCCAGTTCAACTTCGGAGACTCCGAGGATCTGAAGGAGGACGAGAGGCGAACCTCCATCGCCGTCGGCTACGAGAAGCGCAGCCTCCCCTTCGCCTACTGGAACTTCCCCTCGATCAACGGCAACGACTGAAAGGGTCCCGGAAAATGAAAACTCCTCTCTCCACCTCTCCCTCGGTAGGGTCACACGTCCCGCGTGACCGCCGCGCCGCCCCCCTCCGCCGCCTCCTGTCCCGTGCGGCAAGCTCGAGCTTGCCGTCCACGCGCCCCGCCTTTTGACAACTCCCCTATATGTAGAGAGACCCCATGCGGCGCAACCGCCGCGAGAAAGGACAAAATGAAATGATCGGATCGGTATTCATCAAGTGCAACGCGGCAAGCCCGAACATCCCGCTCAAGCCGCTCTACACCTTCAAGGGCTCGCCGTCCTCGCTCCGCGTCATCGACGTGCCGCGCAAGATCGGCAGCTGGCAGATAACCGCAGTCCGCGTCTCGGCGACCTACCCCGACAACCGCGCCGTGACAGCCTCCGCCGTCCTCGTCGGCGGCGCGTGGGTCGCGACCCTCGACGCGCCCGACGCGACCGGGCAGGTCTGCGGCGGCCTCGTCGTCACCGCTGACGGAACGGACGAGCAGGGGAACGCCGTCACCGGCTACGTCCTCGGCGTCGGCGACCTCCATGTCCTCGACCGCGACCTGTCGATCTCGGTCGGCGGCGAGGTCTACTACCTCCATTTCTTCGACGAGACGCCAGCGACCCCGCACAAGGGCGACATGACCGTCATCGGCGGCGCGCTGAAGTGGTGGGACGGCGAGGCGTGGAATCTCTTCGGCGCGGGCGGCGACATGAGCCACAGCGAGTTCGCCGACCTCCCGGCGGACGACCTCGTGGCCGACGAGGTGGGCTTCCCCGAAATCTGCGAAATGATAAACAAGATGAAGAACGCACTCCGACCCGCCGCGCTCGTCGCGGCAATCTGCCTCGCGGCGTTTGGCGCGTCTGCCGCGCCGTCCGCGACGACCGCAAAGCTCTCCGCGCTGAAGGGCGGCTCGAACGTCGTCACCGCCGTTTCCTTCGACGGCCTGGCGACGACGGACGACCTCTCGAAGGCCACGCCCGGTGACTACGCGAATGTCTCGAACAAGGCGTACGCGGCGGCGACGCAGACCGCGCTCTCCGCCGAGACGACGCGGGCGAAGTCCGCCGAGGCGGCCGCCACGGCCTACACCACGGCGGTGTCTAACAAACTCACCGCCGCCGTCGCGACGAAAGCCGACGCCTCCGCGCTCGACGCCTACGCGAAGTCCGCCGACCTCACGTCGCACACCAGCGACACCTCCAACCCCCACAAGGTGACGGCGGCGCAGGTCGGGGCCTACACCAGATCCGAAATCGACGCGAAGGGCTACCTCACCGAACATCAGTCCCTCGACGGCTATCAGCCGAAAATCACGGACGAGACATCCCTGACGATGAAAGAGCTGACCGTCGGAGCAGTCTACCCGCTGAACGAGGACGGACAGCTGATGTTCGCGAACCAGGTCGGAAACCTGTGGAACCTTACGACGCTCGACCTTTCTTCGGCGGGTCCGGCGAACATCCTGACGGACGTCAAGGCGAACAATACCTACGCGAAGTCCGCCGACCTCGCGAAGGTCGCGACTTCGGGCAAGTATAGCGACCTCACGGGAACGCCGACGATCCCCTCGAACCTCGACACCCGCCTCACGATGACGGAGGTCACCCTCGACGACGTCGCGAAGCGCGTCACGCAGACGGAAAACGACGGCACCGCCCTCGCCACCCGCGTCACGCAGACGGAGGCCGACGTCGGCGTCCTCACCGCCTACGTCTCCGGCACGGACGCCGCGCTCACCGTCACCAACTACAACTCCTCGACCGAAATGCCCGCCCAGGAACTCGCGGTGAAGATGGACGACGCGGCGACGAACGCGAGCGTCCTCACGACCGTGTGGCGCGAGCTCACGCGCTGGGCGCGCTTCCTCGGCGTGGCGGACGTCCCCCTGCTCGACTGGGGCTTCTCCGGCGTCACGAACTTCCAGGGCTTCGCGTCGGCGACCGTCGCCGCGCTCGCCGAGAAGGCCGACCGCGCCTGGGGCCTCTACGACAGCGAGACCGGCAACGCCGCGCCCGACGGCTTCACCTCGATCTCGTCCGAGCGCGTCCGCCTCGGCGGCGGCTCGTCCTACATGGAGGTCGCGACGACCGGCGGCTCCAT
>CAVEVC010000168.1:0-14138 GCA_963618935.1 Clostridiales bacterium CCNA10
CCTTGGAGACGAACGACTTGCCCTGCTTGCGCAGATACGCCCGCGCCTTGCGCTGCACCTGACGCTGGAGCGCACCCGCGTAGGTCTTGACTACGGCGTAGTTCCAATCGGGGCGGACGCCGCCGTTGTAGAGCGCAAGCCCCTCGTTGAGGAGGTCTACGCACTCGTCGGCGGTGGCGTAGCGGTTGATGGCGTGCGCCGCGATCAGGCACTTGTACTTGCGGGCGAGGGCAACCGTCGTCGGGATGACGCTCTCGCGGTCGCCCGCCGTCCTGAAGCCCATGTCGAAGGACATCTTGTCGAGCTTCGGGAACAGCTCGTCCTCCAAGAACACGTGCTGCCAGCTGCCGAGGCTGGTGTCGCCGAACGCGGCGAGCGCGGCGTCGAACTCGGCGCAGAACGCCTTGACCGCCGCCTTGTCAACAGTCCTGTCGTGCGCGAAGAGGCTCTGGAGGTCGCCATTCGCCGTTCGGACGTCGTGCAGGGCGGCGGGCCAGTTGGTTTCCGCGACCTTCAGGGCCTTCGCGGCGAGCGCCTTGGCGTCGGCGAAGGGCTTGTATTCGGAGGCGTCGGCGGACGCCGCTCCGGCGATGCCGACGGCCACGGCGGCCACGGCGAGGGTCTTCATCATCTTGTTCATCTTCTTTTTTCCTTTCTGGATTTTTTGGTTGTTTGGGTTGTTGAGGCAAAGTCGTCAAACGCTACTCCGCAGGGTATGGATCCTGGTTCGCCCACGCGGGGAGCTTCGAATACCAGCGCACCGGCATGATGGGACGCCAGAGCCACGGCGAGGTGTCGTCGTCCTCCACCTCCGTCTCCGGGTGGGAGTTCGATATGCGCAGATAGTTCCACACGAGCTCTTCGTTCGCGTCCGACAGCCATGCGTCGCCCTGGCCCCTGCCGAGGAGGTCGGGGTCTACGATGACGGCGAACGCGGTTGCGGGGAGGTCGAGACTGGCCACCCCATTGTCGATGGTGTTCAGGATGCGCCTCCATCGGCGGGCGTCGCCGTCGGAGTTCAGCTTGGAGTAGCAGGCGTAGAGGCGGAACGCATCGCCCTTCCACGTGGTGTTGCCGTTGAACGTGGAGGATGCGTAGAAGGGGCAGAACGGCTCCGCCTCGCCGTCGGCCTTCGCGTAGTTGTTGGTGGACGCCTTGAGCTCGAAGTCTGGGAACTCCGCCGTCGCGGGGATTATGAAGAGGGCGTATTTCTTCTCGGCGACCGCGGCATCCACCTTCTGAGCCCACTCCACCTGGTTGGTCATCACCTTGACAGAGCCCTTCATGCTGTTGTGGTTCACGAACGCGGGGCTGACGGCCGCGAGCATCAAGGAAGCGAATATCGCGAGAAGTTCGTTCATGGGTTATTCCTCCGTGGAGACATTGACATCAGTCTTGAGCGCGTTCACGACGTCGGCGACCGACGACTCGTCCGGGTCGAGGGCGCTGGCGGCGGTCGTCCCCGCGTTCATCTGAAGGGCGTTTATGACGTCGGCCACCGACGACTCGTCGGGGTTAAGCTTGCCGATGGCCGCGCGCTGGGCGGCGATGGTGCCCGAGACTAGTTCGGCCAGCGCGTCGACCTTCGCGGTCAGCGCGTCGACCTTGGCCGTCAAGGCCGTAATGTCCGACTTGACGGTCCCTACGTTCATGTTGATCGTGGTTACGGCGTCGTACGTAGGCTGGATGAACTGCTGGATCGCGGCCCACTGGTCGCTGAACACCTCCTTGACCGTGATCGTCTTGCCGTCTATGGTCGGCGCGACCGCGGCCTTCACTTCCGCCAGCGTCGCCTTGTTCTCCTTCGCAACGTCGAGGACGGTAGTGGTGTTGTCCGTGACGCAACCATAGATCCGCTGGTCGTACGCAGTGCCGATGGTGATCTCGTCGACCTTGCTCGGCACGGACTGCAGATGGGCGACGAGATCGTTTATGCCCGTATTAACGGTTTCAACGACTTCGGTAAGGCGGGAGAGTGCTCCGCCGAGACCCACCGTGTTCGTGTCTATGAGACCAACGAGAGTGTACAGCGTTGGTTGGCCGTCGGGTTCGATTATCCTCGAATAGATTTCCTTAAGAAAGTAGTCCAGCGACGGCCCGGACGTTATGTCTCCAACCCTGGTGTAGATGTCGTTAACGAGACCCTGAATTTGCGTCGTGTAGGAAAGCAGAGTACCAGGGCCGTTGACGGAAACCTGCTCCTTCACGGCGGAGATCTCCGACAGCAGCGTGGCACCGCCCTCCTCGTAACCGTCTCCAAGAACTCCGTTCAGGAGCGTCCGGACGCTTCCGTTCGTCTCTTCCTGATCCGCCTTGGTCGGCAGCTGCACCTGTATCTTGTCGGCCATGCCCTAGCCCTCCTTCTCCGTCTCGACGTACTCCACGTCGGCGAACAGCCCGCCCGCCGCGTTGGCGTACAGATGGGGTATCGCGGAGATCTTGTCCGCCGCCTGCGAGAGCCTCGAGTAGTCGCTCACGTCCGCGTGCTTTCCCCCGAGCGCGGACTTGATCGCGGCGTTCGCCGCCTCGACCTTCGCTATGTTCTCCAGGAGCGTGCTCATGCCACCGCCTCCAGTCTTTCGTTGGCCTCGCCGACGAGAGCGCTGAGCTCGGCGAGGTCCTTAGCCGACGCCTTTTCGTCGAGATAGGACTTGAGCGTCCGGGCTGATGCGCCTTTGTCCGACACCGTCGCGCCGAGATATATGTTTTCGGGAGTCTGCGACACGGCGAGGGCGCCGACCCATTGGGCGTAGGCTTTGTAGCCGACGGCGGTCGCGTTCGAGGCCACCACCTTGTTCTCGCAGCCTATCGCGGTGGCTTTCTGTCCCTCGACCGAGTTTCCGTAGCCGAAGGCGGAGGAGCCCGCGTTGTCGTAGGTCTTGACACCGTCCACATAGGTGGCGTTCACGGAGTTGCCGCACCCGAACGCGGAGGACTCCTTGGCTTCCGCGGAGTTGCCGTGTCCGAACGCGGCCGCGCTTTCGCCCGTTGCGTCGTTTCCGTACCCGAACGCGGAGGCTCGCTCGCCGGTTATGTTGATGTTGTCGCACCCGAACGCGGAAGCGTCCGTTCCGGGCGCTATGTTGCCGTGTCCGAACGCGGATGCGCGTTCTCCGCTAGCCTCGTTGGCGTGTCCGAACGCGGATGCGCGTTCTCCGCTAGCCTCGTTGGCGTTTCCGAACGCGGAGGCACTGCCGGTGTACGTTCCGTCGCCCACGGCGTGGCCCGCGTCGTTGTCGCACCCGAACGCGGACGAACTCGCGCCTCGCGCCGTGTTTCCGCCGCATCCGACGGCGGACGTGTTTGCGCCGTCCGCAAGGTTGTACGCACCCACCGCCACCGACGACGTGTTCTTGACGCCGCGGTTGCTGGCGGACGCTTCATATCCAGCGGCCGTGAGGATGTACTCGTCCCTCCACTTGACGAACACGGGGTCTGTTTCGGCGGAGGCTTCGTCCAGATACTTCTTGAGGGTCTTCGCGCTCGCGCCGCTGTCGTCCGTGGACGAACCGAGGTAGATCTTGTCGGGGGTCTGCGAGACGGCGAGCGAGCCCTTCCACTTCTCGTCCGCCCCCGCGTAGGCGTGGTAGCCGACGACGGCGGAGTTCTCCGCGTACGCCTTGGCGGACACGCCGAACGCGGACGATGCGGACGCGGTCGCCTCTGCGTTCACGCCGAACGCCGCCGAGGACTGCCCCTTCGCCTTGTTGTTCCGACCGACCGCCGCCGACCACGTCCCGGAGGCGGTGTTCTCGCTGCCGAGCGCGGAAGCATACGAAGCGGACGCGTCGTTGTCGTGGCCGACGGCCGCCGCGTTCGCCGCGGTCGCCCTGTTCTTGTTGCCGAACGCCGCCGCAAGGTTGCCCGACGCGGTGTTTCCGAGCCCGACGGCGGACGACCCGTCCGTTTCGTCGACCGCCGACGAGCCTACGCCCGCGCTGAAGCCGCGCGTGGCGTTCCTCCACGTCGTGAACGCCTCTTCGGACGTGAGCGGGGTGATCGACTGGTCGCCGACTTTGAGCGTCCCGTCCGAGAGCGTCACCCCGACCTGCGCCGCCGTCACCTTGTGGGGGTTGGACGCGCTGCTGACGTGTTCGCGAATCGCGTCCGCGTTCGCCTTTCCCTTGTCGCCCGCGTAGGCCGTCGCGGCCGTCTCGCCAAGCGCAAGCGACGGCGAGATCTCCACGTACGCCGTCCCGCTCCAGCGGTACGTCAGGTTCGTGTCGAGCGCGACGTAGATCTTGCCCGTCTCGCCCCTGGCGTCGTCTCCCTCCTTCGCTCCCGGGAAGTCGCCCTTCGTGGCGAACTCGAGGACGTCGTCGACATAGGAGGGAAGCTGCGACGAAGGCACGTGGCCGTTTTCGTCGAGGCCCGCGACGCCGTTCGCCGTGCCGACGGAGGACTTGTCGAGCTTGGATCCGGTCAGGCTGTCGATCAGCGCGACGTGCGCGTCGTCGACGTCTGTAGAGCGCTTGATCTCCTCGGCAATCGCGTCCGCGTTCGCCTCCTCCGCCGTCTTCGCGCGTTCGGCCTCCGCCGACACCGACGCGTCCACGTACTCCTTCGACGCGATCTTGTTCGTCGAGATGCCGGACAGCGTCTCGGCTATTCTGCGCTCCAGAAGACCGACCGACACTGGGTAGTCGAGCGGCCACACCGCCGTCTGCTCCTCCGACCCCGTCGGCGTCGCCGCACTCACGCTCGTCGAAATACTCGACGATTCGACTTCAGTCGTCATGGCGGGGGTCCTCCTTAAAGGGCGAGGGGGTCAAGCATACCGTACAGGAGATCGCTCGCCGCCTTCACGGACGGCGCGACCGGCAGGGACTTCGCGGACGCCGCGACAGGCGCCTTCACGGTCTCCGCCGCGGTTTCCTCGACCTTCGCGGTCTTCTCGTCGGCTGACGCCGCGCTCGTAACTTCGACTGTCTCCGTCATGGCCTTCCTCCTTCCGCGGTCGCGGAACTCCAAGAACAACCCTCCCCCAAGACGAGATTATAGCATAATCGGCGGAACGAAGTCAACGGCAGGGGTTTGCGCACAGACGAAGCGACGGGTCGGCGCGCAGAGATAACGGCGAGAAAGACGGCACGGCGTACCGGCAAGAAAGCCGGAAGGGCGATCCGGCGCATCGAGCCCGGGGACGACGGAGACGGTTCGGCGAATCGGGGGCAAAGGCGGTTCGGCGGAAAGGCGACAAAGCCGAAAAGGCGACAAAACCGAAAAGGCGATTCGGCGGATCGTTTCCTTCGAGGGGCAGGTGTCCGAAAATCAAAATATCCGCGTCCCGTCCACGGAAGGGGAGGGACCCTATAGCCCCGTATTTATATAAGGTAAGGGGCATAGGCGGGAAACCCCCGCCGTCCGCCTCCCGTCGGTGCTTTCCGCCTGTCCGCAGTCTCGCCTTTTCGCCGCTCGGCCTGTGCGGCGTGGCGGCGTGGCGGCGTGGCGGCGTGGCGGCGTGGCGGCGTGGCGGCGTGGCGGCGGGTAGGCTGTGCAGGTTGAGGAGAGGCTGAAACGACACCCATACTCTACGAACTACAGTAGAGTATGGGTGTCGTTTCACGCTTTCCAGAACAGGCACGCGGTTTCCGCGTCCGTTAGGAAACCTTCGATCGCATCATTCGCGATCGCATTGGAGAGCGCACGCGTAAACGCGCACTCCCCAATGAGGAGTTCTAACTGTCCCAGACTAAGCGCGTCGGCGACGCGCTTGTTCTCCTTCCTCCGCTGACGGAGGAAGAAGGCGTTCGCCTCGTCCCAGGCCGCCCTGAATTCAGGCGACCTGATAGCATAGGACGCGGCCTCTCCGGGGCGGAGACCACGGGTCTCTACCAACCTTGTTGTATACGCGTCCCTCAGTTCGTACGCGCGCGAAAACGCGGCCGACGCCGCGTCGTCGGCCGCCTCCAAAATTTCGGAGGCCAAGAGGAATGCCCTCCTCTCGCCCCCCACGAGAGCGTAAAATGCCTTGGCGGCGTCCTTTGTATCACATTCCGTTTCCGTGTCATATTCTTCATGTTTCATCTTGCTGCGAATGTATCTTCGCATAGTATTGCGGTTCTTGGTGCTATTGGACCTCCACCGCGAGACACACAGAATACTCCCCGCTTGAAGAGCGGCGTGGCGGCGTGGCGAGGCGGCGGGTAGGCTGTGCAGGTTGAGGAGAGGCTGAAACGACACCCATACTCTACGAACTACAGTAGAGTATGGGTGTCGTTTCACGCTGAATAACGAGCGGCGCGGACGCGCTGCCCGTACGTCAGTAGCGCACGACCTCTGTCGCGGGGTCGTGCTCGCCGTCCGACGCTGTCGATAGCCGATTCCACTCGGCTATCGCATCGAGCTCGGTCCTGGCACTCACGTTGTGTAAGCACCCGGGCCGGCCGCAGGAGACCGTGAAGGTCTCCGTCGCGTCGTCATCGACGACGTTTCGCGAGATGATTACTCGCTGAGACGCGCAGACCGCGCACGTTTCAATGTTCATTTATTGCGGCTCTTGGCGCTATTGGGCCTCCACTGCGAGACACACAGAATACTCCCCGCTCGAAGAGCGGGGAGACGGCGTTTACGCGTCGAGCAACGCGTCGAGTTTCGCCGTATCAGCCTCCGGCTGTTCGGCGATTGACGCGATGTTCGTGAAGAACTTCCCCGGCTCGCGACCCTCGCGGATGTCGCCGAACTCGACGACCAACGCTCTGATCGAGCGGAGGTACTTGACGCCTTTCGCCGAAACGGCTTTCGCGAAGAGTGCCGTGTCTACGGCCGGTACTGGGTACGCCCCGACGTCGACGCCGTTGACGGCGAACGAGGCGTTCCAACGGCCGTTTGTGTTGCGGAACAGGGAAACGAATGTGATGGTCTTGTTCATGGCGTTGCGGCTCTTGGCGCTATTGGGCCTCCACCGCGAGACACACAGAACATACCGAGAGACGGTAACAGTCGTGGAACTGGTGGCACGAATCCCCTCGCCCGCCGCTTGTGAAGGGGGCGAAAGGCGGAACGCCGCACGGGACGCAGGAGTGAAGCGGCGAACGCAATCCGTGAATCTCGTGGCCCTCAAGCGGAACTGGTCATCCGTCCCGCCTCACCCCGTTACCGCCTCTCCCGTTACCGCCGTTCCCGCCCCGCCCTATTCTGTATGTGTCGCGCTCCAGCAGTTTGGGGCGCGGCGGCGTGAAGGCGTCGCGGGGCGAGTGCTCCGAACAGTCGAAACATGAACAAGACGATGAGTTACGTGAACCTCTTCCGCAACCGCGACGCGAAGACGGGTAAGAGGTCTTGGGGCATGACGTTCAGGATCAACAACACGGATGTGTCGAGCAACCGGGTGCCGATGCTCGACTACGGCGCGTTCGCGCCGAGGGTGTCGAAAGACGGCAAGACGAAGTACCTCGGGTCGAAGTACCCGATGGTGGTCGAGTTCGACGACATCCGTGAAGGCCGCACACCAGGACGGTTCTTCGCGAACGTGTCGGCGGTCGTCGAGCCGCCGAAGGCCGATGAGACGAAGCTTGACGCGCTTCTCGACGAGACGCCGAGCGGCGTCGAGACGGCGAAGGACGAGCCGAAGGTCGAGCCCGAGGACGACGCGCTGTAACGGGCGACGCTCCGACTGAGACGAGTTCTCGGTCGGGGCGTTTTTTCCGACAGGCAAAGCGCGTCTCCGTGCGTCGTCAAACGGAGGACTGCGACCCGCGAATCGCGCGGCCCTCGACTGGTCTGCACTGCGCGTCGCCCGTGTCGGCGTGTCGGCGTGTCGGCGTGTCGGCGTGTCGCCGAAGCGTCGGTTCGATGGTAGGCGAGAGGGTTGGTTCGGCGGGTTGGCGAGAAGGCGAATCGGCGAATCGGCGAACCGGCGAATCGGCGAATCGGCGAATCGGCGGTTCGAGGATGGCGAAATTCGACCGTGATTTTCAGGCCCAAATTGATTGCACTTTTGAAAATCCGATAGTTGCGGAGCAAAAAGTCGATTCTGTCCTTTATCTACAGGGGTCAGATGCAACTACTCGCTGAACTCTCCAAATTGATAGGGGGGAATTAAACAATCGTTTAACGAGTTTTGAAACGCGTCAAACCCCCACTTTTACTAATCAAGAACGAGTTTTTCCGCTGAACGAATTAAAATTTCTTAGCCAAGGCTAATTTCGTTCGCTTTTTTTACGGAGGATGTAAGAAAACAAGTTGTGATAACCGCCAAAAAAAATCGAAAGAATAATATAAACGCACCGATAAACGACGAAACGCCGAGCCAACGGAACGCCGCAAATGATAAAAAAAAATTTCTTACATCATACTCGACTCTCAAGTTTTGTTAGGATTGTGTTAAGACGCTATTATGATTCGCCGTTTCGACGAAAGACGAGACGCTTTTATATAATTAATATTAGAGTCGTCTAACAGACAAAGCCCAAAAAACGTAATGTATACGGTAGCGTTCGAATCTATCAAGTTCCGAGAGTCAAAAGTGGATTAAACGCCTCTCTGTCTAATTAAGATTGATTTTTTCACTGAATCCTTTTTTTTTCAACTTCCGAGCAAAAAAGTATATAGTGAATTTTTAATATTGATTTTTTGTATATAAGTTAAAAAACTTTTGTTCAATTTGCGCCGACCCGCCGAACCGCCTTATCGCCGTATATCCGATACTCTAATTCGATTTTCCGTAAACTATCAAACTCACGTTTCGGTATAAATGATAAGTGGAAAACAGGAATTATCACTTTTACTGATATGACCCGACACAAAGTTCCGATAGTTGCAACGTCCTCGAAAGTCCTGATTTCGACCTGGTTTCACGCTACTCGCCGAAACCCCGAAAATTTTAGTTCAGCGAAAACCGCCGAAAAACAGCATCGGAAACGACATCGAGAGTCGTTCGGTATGTCTCAGAGTCGTTCGGTATGTCTCGTCGAAACCGACTTTTTCCAGCCTCTCCATTTACCCTCTTTTTCTAGCCTCTCCCTTTACCCTCTTCTTTCCTGTTCCTCCTATTCTGTATATGTCGCGCTCTGGCAGTCTGGAGCGCGACGCCTAGAAAGGCAGAAACCTCAACCACAAAAGGAAACCGATGAAAGACATCTACATGACCCGGCTTCTCCGCCTGAGCGCGGAGGAGCTCAACTCGCTCCAGCGTCGTCTCCGCGAGACGGCGAACCGCCGGAACGGCCGTTGGATGCTCAGCCTCGTGCTGGCCGCCCTGTCCGCCAAGGTCGGGATGGAGGTGGTCGCATGACAACCTCTGGCCTGACGATGGACGACGTCGCCCGTCTCGCCGACCTCGGCGAGATCGGAGACGCGCTCTACGCCTGTCTGCTCATGGCGGACAGGCAAAGCGAACGTTGATTGAACCCGAAGCCCCGCACGGTGTTTCCGCGCCCTGCGGGGAGAACTTGAACCGCGTAAAAGAAGATCAAATGAAAGGAGACCAAATGAACAAAGGAAAGCACCTGATGGTGGACGGCGTCATGATCAGCGTCGATCTAACCAACATCGTAGTGGTGGCGACCAAGCTGACTATAGACCACGGCCTGTGGATGGCGCAGCTGCGCTACGACCGGTCGTCAAGGCGCTTCTACCTCGCGCAGGGGAAGCCGGAGGTCAAGCTCCCGGTTCCGGGAGTGGCGACCTGCGCGTTGGTCGAGCTCGGCGACGACGCGCGGCATCTCGTGTGCTCGCGGCGTTTCGCCTATCGCTTCGCGTCGGAGTGCGGCGTGACGGTCGAGACGGTGAACGAGGTGACGGCGGAGCGCCCGCCGAGCTTCGACGGGGACTTCAACCCGTACGCGGACTCCGAGGACTTCAACCCGTACGCGGACTCCGAGGACTTCAACCCGTACGCGGACTCCGAGGACTTCAACCCGTACGCGGACTCCGAGGACTTCAACCCGTACGCGGACTCCGAGGACTTCAACCCGTACGCGGACTCCGAGGACGGCCCGACGCCGCATGTAGTCCGCTGAAACCTGCCGAAACCCGAAGGAGCCCTTCGGGTCTGCGCGAGAGTGGCTCTCCGCGCACTGACGATGGCAAGCCAAGACAGTTACGAAAGGGGACTTGAAAGATGGGAGAAGCAAGAAAGAGGCTTCAGGCGGTCGGCCCGAAGCCGAGGTGCATCCTCGACGCCGAAGAAGAGGCGCGCCGCGAGGCAGAACGGAAACTGGACGGGACGCGGTTCGTGTGGTTCTGCTTCGGAGGGGCGTTCTTCTTCCTGATGTCGTTGCTGGTGATGACGCTGTTCGCGTGACCAAGGAAGGACTACCATGACCTGCAGCAACCACCTGTGCTGCGAGAACTACCGTGGCCAGTGCTTTGGGGACGGGTGCGGCAGAAACCCGCTCTGGAAGCCGGACGAAGAAGAGGATGAAGATGAAGATGAAGAATGCCAAGACGCCCCCGAATGCGGGGAGTTGCGAATCCGGGCGAACCACCCGACTCGCATGCCGACTCGCATGGGCTAAAGACGTCGCCGAGGAGTTTGTCCGCCGAAGCAGGCATCTCGTCGTAGACGACGACCCCGCGAGAGCGACGGGCTCTCGCCGTCCTGCCTTTTCGTTCGTGGCGTGGGACGAGCACTGCGACGAGATGGTGTTCGTCAGGGTCGTCCCGCTCTGCGACGGCGACACGGCGGACGACGTCCGCTCGCAACTGCCGACGAAGGCGAGGATGGCGAAGGCGAAGCTCGAGGCGAAGCGGTGGTCCGAGCACCCCGACATGAAATGGAAGGGACGACGGCGGTTCGACAGGATCGCCGTGTACGGAAAGACGGGAGCAAGCCGTACGACGGTCGACTGGACCGTCGGGGCGAAAGGAGAGTTATGAGATTCAACGAGTTGAACGGCGACCGGCGTCTGCAGCTCAAGCAGAGGATGCTGGACGACGAGCTCTATCGGACGGAAGGCCGTTCGGCGAGCTACGGGGAGCTCTGCCGCGCGGAGTCCCTCGTGACGGACGAGGCGCTGGAGATGGAGTACGGCGGGACGGAGTTCTCGCCGGACGACTTCTTCGGCTAAACGAAGCAAGGAGGCGCAGGATGAAGAGACGAGAAGAAGCGTTCCAGACCCTCTACGTCGTCGAGGTGAAGGACAGGATGCGCGATCCGTGGCGCGTCAAGTCGGCGCATGAGCGTCGTGGCGACGCCGAGGACGCCGCCTGTCGCACCCTCATGATTGGGCGAGTCGACGACTTGCGCATCACGAAATGGGCCAGGAAGGAGGCGGCGGAATGAAGCGGCTCGACGAGCTGGGCGTCTCCCCCGCGCCGTGGACTATGGAGCGGTATAGCCCCGAAAGCACCGAGGACGGACGCGACATCAAGGACGCGAACAAACAGCCTGTCGGCTGCACATACACAATCAGCGAACACGCCATAGCCGACGCCCGGCTCATCGCCGCCGCGCCGGAACTCTACGACATCGTATGGGAGATGGTGCATGAGCGTTGCCGCGACTGCCAAAGCCTCGACCGCGCCGCCGACAGGTGCACGCTCGCGGACAACTCGTGCTTTCAGCGGTGGCGCAAGGCCCTCGAAAAGGCGGGAGGCGCAGAATGATAAGGGATGTGGATGGCGGAGTCGTGGTCGAATGCGACGTCTGCGGAAGGGGCATGGACGATGACGGCCATGCGTCGACCCGTGCGGCGACGTTCTGCGACCGCGGAGACGCGGGCGTTTTCATCGGCGACTGCCAGTGGGACCGCGTGGGCGACTACGCGGTCTGCCCGGAGTGCGTCGAGAGAATCGTCAAGGGAGAGGTCGACGTCAGGTTCATGCTGAACGTCGTATGACGTCGATGCCGAAACGCGCGGGGATGGCTTCCTCGCGCGTCTGCGTACGGGTGGCTCCCTGCGCACTGAAGATGGCAAGCCGAAAGGAGAGGACGATATGAACAGGAAACTGCCGAAAGGCGCGATGTTCGACGGCGGGGCGGCGAACGTGCTGCTCGCCCTGCGCGGCTGGAGCGACGGCTATGACGTTGTTTCGGGAAACGACGTGGAGACGCGCGACAGGATTCGCACGGCGATCGGCGCGGTCGGAAAGATGCTCCTGGAGACGGTGGAGGCGGCGTACGAGCCGCTTCCGAGGAAGTTCCGGGTGACGACGGTCGCGCGCACGGCCGTCGAGGACGTCGCCGTGGTCGAGGCCGCGGACGAAACGGAGGCGAAGCGCAAGGCGAGGCAGATGGCGCTCGACGCCATGCCGGATGGAACGCTCGTCGACGCCGTCCACGTGCAGGAGGTCGACGAATGAAGGCCTACGACATCGACCTGACGGTGCACGTCAGGTGCGTGGCGCACAACGAGGGCGAAGCCCTCGACGTCACGTTGGAGCAGTTCAGGAACGGCAAGTACAACGACACGTCGGCAGACGGGTTCGAGGTGTCGATGGTAAAGGAGGTGGAATGATGCTGACGGAAAGGCAAATCGCCCTGGTGAACGCATGCGACGAACTCGCCGCCGCGATTCGCGAAAGAGACCGCTTCTACGACAACGTCGACGGGTGGTTCGACGTGCGCATCGCGGGCAACGGGCTCGAGATGTACTTCACCGACGACGTGGTGCGCGAGGCGACGAAACGCGCTTGCGCGGCATACGTGGACGGGCGGGTCGAAAAAGCGCAGGAGCGGCTGAAAAAGGCGCAAGGAGACTGACATGGAATACAGGAAAGAGTTTGACGTTCGCACCTTCGGGTTTTGGGGCGGGGCCGAAGACTGGTTCAAGGCATTCGCCCGCCGGGACAAGCTCGACGAACTGCAGGCGAACGTCGAGTCGGTGTTCGACGGCATGGTGCCGACGGCCACCCAGGTCAACGACTTCGTGTGGTTCGACGACGAACTGCACAAGCTGGTCGAGGACGAGGACAAGGACGGGAACGAGGAGGACGACAATGACGGTTTGTGACTTCAAGCCGACCGACCTCGAACGCGCTATCCTCGACGTCGTCGCCGAAGGCTGGACGCTCGACCGCAGCAAGGCGGAAGAGCGGCTCTGCCTGACGGACGACGGCGCGAAGGCGCTGCAGAGCGTCGCGTCCAACGGCATCGAATGCTCGTACCTGTTCTTCAACTCGTATAACGAGACGTGGCCGTTCTTCAGGAAGTACCGCGACCTCCTTCGGGAGGGACTCCGCGACCAGGTGGAGAACGGGCTTTTCGAGAAGGCCAACGGATGCGTCTCGGCGGTGCTTTCGTTCTCCTGCTTCCAAGGCCAGAACAGGAACATGGGCGACCTGGAGGAGGCCGCCGCGAAGGCGCTCTACGCGAACCTCTACGACGCGGAAGGCCCCGTGCAGCCCGACTACGGGATGCAGGAGGTCGCCCACGCGGTCGTGAGAGGCGCGGTCGAGGACCTCGCATGGAAGTACGACGACGGCGAAAAGGAGGTGAAGGGTGACAAGTAGGCAGACGGCCATGGTGATCAAGATGCGCTCGCTGGTCGCGGGGATCGGCGAGCGCGTCGGAGCATACGACGGACTCTGGTCGCGGGCGAAGGACTTCGCCAACGAGCTGGAGTCCTATTTCGAGAACCTGTGCAAGGAGGTGAAATGAACAAGGTCTACATAGAAGTCGGCGGCAAGTCGTTCGAGGTCAAGTCGAAGAACCTGCGCGCCGTCCTGAAGAGGGCGACGGAACTGCCGGACATGGCAGTCCACGTCGACCGGAAACTCTACCTCGTCGTGACCGGCGAAGACGGGGAGGCGGGGACGGACGGAATCCTGCACCTCGCGACGAGGGACAGGAAGAAGGCGGTGAGGAAACTGCGGAACGTCGTCGACAACCTCGGCTTCGGATGGCTGAAACGCGGGAAGAACGACGGCGACACGGACGCCGACGAGCGCTACGACCGCGACGGCATGACGGCGAACGTCAACACCTACGGCCACGGCGTGAGCTTCGGGGCGACCGTGAAGACGCTCCAGGAGTCCGACTTCGAGAGGGAGCTGTGCATATAGGAGGAGACAAGATGGACCATTTGAAGTTGACGCTGAAGCACGCGCGCCACGACGACCCGACGGTCTTCGTGGTGTCCGTCTTCGGCAAGGGAGTGCCCGCGTTCCACGTGAAGGCGGGCAGCATGAACGCGGCGGCGTCCGCGCTCGCCGACTTCGTGTACAACGAGCTCGACGGGCACGAGGACATCGTC
>CAVEVC010000169.1:0-9876 GCA_963618935.1 Clostridiales bacterium CCNA10
GGCCTGCGGCCCTTAAGTGGTCAAGTGGGCCTGCGGCCCTTAAGTGGTCAAGTGGGCCTGCGGCCCTTAAGTGGTCAAGTGGTCCTGCGGCCTTTAAGTATCGTTGGACAATCGTTGTCATTTCACTTAACCACTCAATAACTTAACTACTTAACCACTTAACCACTTAACTACTTAACTACTTAACTACTTAACCACTTAACCACTTAAGGGCCGTAGGCCCACTTGACTACTGCAAGTAGAACGACGCATGGCCTTCGATTTCGGCGAAGCCTTCGAGGGCGTGGAGGGGGGCGTCGGCGTCGTCCGCGGCGCCGTAGAGCGGGCGGCGCTGCCAGACGCGCAGGGCGAGGGGGGAGGCGGGGCCGCCGGGGTCGGAGCAGGACCAGCCGAGCTTCGCGTCGTCCCAGAGCGCGAAGTCGAGGATGCCGCGCACGTCGGCCTCGCTCTCGCGTTCGAGGTAGGAGCCCATGCGGCTCACGAGGGCGCCCGTCGAGAGGGGGCCGCCCTGGTCGTCCTGGACGAGGCAGCGGCCGGCGGTGGACATGGTGGCGACGCGCACGGTCTTCGTCACCATGAAGTCGTTGAACCCCACGGCGCGGGCGCGGGCGGCGCGGGCGGCGGCGTAGTCGAGGACGGTGCGGGCGGCCAGGAGGGAGGCGTATTCGTAGACGGCGAAGAAGACGAGGCAGACGAAGAACAGGACGACAATCGCCTCGACCATCGCCTGTCCCGACCGCCCGGCACGCGGCCTCGGGCGGGGCGGAGTGTCCCCGCGCGCGCGCATGCCTACTCGCCGAGCTTCTTGATGACGTCGGCGTCGATGTTCTCGACGGCCGACTTGGCGTCCGAACCCTCGCTCTCGGAGATCGCCTCGGTCGCGCCGGCGACCTTCTTGCCCACGCCGCGGCTGAAGTAGGTGAACACGGCGATCAGGGAGATGGCGATGAGCGCGACGATGATGATGTACTCGACCATCGTCTGGCCCTTCTTGAACGTTCTCTTCGCATTCTGGATGTCCATGGTGTTCCGTCCTTTCCTTTTGCGTCAGGGGTATTCGCTGGTGACGAGCGTGGTCGTGCGCGCGGCCGACTGGCGCGCGGCGCGCGCGAAGACGCGGATGGCGAAGTAGACGCCCAGCAGCGCCGCGAATACGAGGATGTATTCGAGCGCCGTCTGTCCCGCTCTGCCGCCACGTTGCTTCATGGGCGACATTATACCACATTGCGCGCCCGGCGGAACTGTGGTATAGTGAAAACGCACGAAGGGGGCAGACCCCCTCGGTCGGCCGCCCGCGCGGGCGGCGGCATGAGACAAGACGGCAATGAACATGACAAGACATCTGACGAGACTTCGCCTGTGGGCCGCGCTGGCCGCAGGCTGCGCGCTGGCGGCGGGCGGCGCGGAGGACTTCACGCGCATCACGCTACCGGTCGCGGAGGTGAAGGCCGTGGCCGACCGGCCGGTCCGCACCTATCCGGGCCGCGTGGTGCCGGTCGCCCGGGTGAACGTGATCCCGCAGGTCTCCGGCGAGATCCTCGAAGTGGCGTTCGAGAACGGCGGCGTGGTGAAGAAGGGCGAGCTCCTCTATCGGCTCGACCCGGTGAAGTACGAGGCGGCGGTGAAGAACGCCGAGGCGAAGGTGGCCGAATGCACGGCCTCGCTCGGCTACGCCGAGCTCAGCTACGCGCGCCACCTCAAGCTCGTCGCCACGCGCGCCGTCTCGCAGGACGCGCTCGACAACGCGCTCTCGGCGCGCGACAGCGCGCGCGCCTCGCTGGAGGCGGCGAAGGCGGACCTCGTGACCGCGCGGGACGACCTGCGCCACTGCCGCATCACGGCGCCGATCACCGCGAAGGCGGGGACGACGCAGTTCACGGAGGGCAACTACCTCCAGAAGGGGCAGGACACGCTCGTGACGCTCATCCAGTACCGCCCCATCCGCGTGCGCTTCTCGGTCTCCAACCGCGACTTCCTGGAGATGTTCGGCGGCGACATGGCGCGCTGCCGGGCGGAGGGGAAGCTGGCGCTGCGCCTGGCGGACGGCTCGGCGTTCGGCGAGGAGGGCGCGATCGAGTACTGCGAGAACGCCGCCGACGAGCTGACGGACACGATCCAGATGTACGCGCTCTACCCCAACGCGACCTACGGGCTGCGCCCGGGGGGGACCGTGGCCGTGTCGCTCACCTCGAAGAAGGGCGTGCCGCGGCCCGCCGTGCCCCCCACCGCGATCCTGCAGGACGTGCAGGGGCCCTACGTGTGGGTCGTCGGCGGGGACGGGGCGGCCGAGCGGCGCTACATCGCGCGCGGCGACATCCAGGGCGACTGGCAGTTCGTGGAGAAGGGCCTGAAGGTCGGCGAGAAGATCGTCGCCGACGGCGGGCACAAGGTCCGCAAGGGCATGAAGGTGACGCCCGCGCCATGAAGTCCATCTCCCAGGTCTTCATCGACCATCCGCGCCTCGCGTGGGTGGTGTCGATCGTCATTGCGCTCTGCGGCGCGATCTGCCTCTTCCGCACGCCGGTCGCCGAGTACCCGAACATCACGCCCGTGACGATCACGGTGTCGACGACGTACACGGGCGCGAGCGCCGAGGTCGTCAACGAGTCCGTGGGCACGGTGATCGAGGACCAGGTCAACGCCGTGGACGACATCTGGTACTACAAGTCGACCGCGAACGCGAAGGGCGACTACAACTGCTACTGCGTCTTCCGTCCGGGCACGCCCTCCAACATCGCCCTCGTCAACGTGCAGAACGCCGTCAAGCGCGCCGAGCCGAAGCTTCCCGCCGAGGTCACGCAGAGCGGCATCGTCGTGCGCAAGAGCCCCGAGGACCGCATGGTCATGTACATGTTCATGACGGACGGGCGCGAGATGGACCTCATGGAGCTCTCGAACTTCGTCGAGAAGCAGGTGGCGGACGACCTGGCGCGCATGGACGGCGTCGCCCTCGTCTCCTCCGGCGGCCGCACCTACGCGATGCGCATCTGGCTCGACCCCGTGCGCCTCGCCGGCCTCAACGTCTCCATCGCCGAGATCAAGGACGCGATCGAGAGCCAGAACATCCAGGCCGCCGCCGGCACCGTCGGCGGCGAATACGCGAACAAGTACCTCTCCTTCAAGCTGAACGTGAAGGGCCGGCTCAAGACGAAGGCGGAGTTCGAGAACATCGTCGTGCGCACGAACCCCGAGACGGGCGCGCAGGTGCTCGTGAAGGACGTCGCGCGCGTGGAGCTCGGCTGCAAGGGCTACACGATCCGCTCGCGCTTCAACGAGAACCCCGCCGTCTGGCTGGAGGTCTACAAGGCGCCGGAGGCGAACGCCGTCGCGACGGCCGAGCGTGTCAAGAAGGAGGTGGACAAGTGGATCGCGCGGATGCCCGCCGGCGTGGTGGGCGTGCTGGCGGACGACTCGACCGCGTTCACGAAGGTGTTCCTGAAGGAGACGTTCAACACGCTCATCGTCGCGCTCGTCCTCGTGGTGCTGATCACCTACCTCTTCCTGCAGGACTGGCGCGCGACGCTCATCCCGTCCCTCGCGATCCCCGTCTCGCTGCTCGGCACGTTCGCCGTGCTCCAGCCCATCGGCTTCACGCTGAACGTCCTGACGATGTTCGGCCTCATCCTCGTGATCGGCTCGCTCGTGGACGACGCGATCGTCGTCGTCGAGAACACGCAGGCGCTCATGCAGCGCGAGGGGCTCTCCGCGAAGGAGGCCGCCTCGAAGTCGATGACGCAGATCACCGGCGCCGTCGTCGCGACGACGCTCGTCACGCTCGCCTGCTACCTGCCGCTCGCCTTCTACTCGGGCATGGTCGGCATGATGTACGTGCAGTTCGCGGTGACGATGTGCGTGGCGCTCGTCATCTCCGGGGTCATCGCGCTCGTCCTCTCGCCCGTCCTCTGCGCCTACCTGCTGAAGCCGCCGCGCGAGAGGCCGCGCCGGGTCTTCGCGCCGTTCAACTGGCTGCTGGACACGTCGCGGCGCGGCTACCTCTTCCTCGTGCGCTTCTTCGTGCGGCAGGGCCTCCTCACGCTCCTCCTCTTCGCGGGGACGGCGGCGCTCCTCTGGTGGACGACGGGGAAGGTGCCGACGGCCTTCCTCCCCAAGGAGGACCGCGGCTACATCAACGTCTACTGCCGCCTGCCGGAGGGCCAGACCCTCGACCGCACCATCGCGGTCATCGACGAGCTCCACGAGCGCGTGAAGGGCATCCCCGGCGTGCAGTCCTTCTCCTCCACCTGCGGGCGGAACGGGCTCTGGGGCAACGGCGAGAACATCGCCGGCGCGCTCGTCCGCCTCGACCACTGGGACACGCGCAAGACGCCCGAGACGCAGATCGACGCGGTGATGGACCGCCTGAAGGAGATCACGGCCGACCTCTACGCCGCCGAGTTCCGCTTCACCCAGCCCGCCGCCATCAAGGGCCTCGGCGGGTCGAGCGGCGTCGGCTTCAACCTCTGCGCGATCGCCGGCCAGTCGCCGCAGGAGCTGCTGGAGGCGGCGGACGGCCTTGTCGCCTACCTCGCCTCCAACCGCCTCGTCAAGGCCGCCGTCCACGGCTTCACCGCGGCGACCCCGCAGCTGGAGCTGCGGCTCGACCGCGCGAAGGCCGAGCTCCTCGGCCTCACGCCGAAGGTCATCTTCCAGACCCTCCAGAACAAGCTCGCGAGCTACTACGTCAACGACTTCAACATCAAGGGCGGCGTCTACGAGGTGAAGCTGCAGAACGACCCCGACTACCGCAGCTCGATCGCGGACGTCCTCGACATCCGCATCCCGACCTCGCAGGGGAAGGCGGTGCCGCTCTCCTCCATCGGCTCGATCGAGTATTCGGCGGGCCCGCGCGAGACGATGAGCTACAACAAGATGCTCGCCGCCTGGTGCGACGTGACGCCGGCGGACGGCGTGTCGTCCTCCGAGATCATGGACCTCATCGAGGGCGCGCCCCTGCCGAAGGACTTCGCCGTGGAGTGGGGGCCCGTGGCCCTGCAGGAGAAGGAGAACGAGGGCCAGCTCGTCTGGCTGATGGCGATGGCGCTGCTCTTCGCCTACCTCTTCCTCGTCGCGCAGTACGAGAGCTGGTCGATTCCGGTCAGCGTGATGCTCTCCGTACTCTTCGCCCTCGCCGGCGCGTTCCTCGGCCTCTGGGCGACGCACACGGCGCTTTCGGTCTACGCGCAGCTCGGCTGCGTGATGCTCATCGGGCTTGCGGCGAAGAACGCGATCCTGATGGTGGAGTTCTCGAAGGGCGAGCGCGAGCGCGGGCTTCCCGTGCGGGAGAGCGCGGTGCGCGGGGCGGACCTGCGCTTCCGCGCCGTGATGATGACGGCCTGGAGCTTCGTCTTCGGCGTGCTGCCGCTCGTGTTCGCGAGCGGCGCCGGCGCCGGCGCGATGCAGGCCATCGGCATCTGCACCTGCTTCGGCATGCTGGCCGCCACGTTCGTGGGCATCGTCTTCGTGCCGGCGCTCTACAGCGTCTTCCAGCGCCTGCGCGAGTGGACGAAGCGGACGCCGTCGACATCGTGATTATGCCATCATGCGCGCCGACGGAGACGGCATGGACAGTAGTTCATGGCGGGTTGCCGCCTCGCGTTCGGCCATGGACATGATGCGTTCCGCAAAACCCGGAAAGCGACTGTCATACTCTGCCAGTACCGGCGGGAGGTGGAATGGGGCCGCTGAACGCCTGGGTCAACGCCTGAGACTCAATCGGGGCATGCCTTGGCGCTGCGGGTGTCTTCTGCCTCGTCGGTTGACCGTTATTGTTGGGCATGGACGACCTCCACCTCTTTTACATAAGCGTTGTAGATATCGCCGTAGACACGCGAGAAATTTGAGAGAAGGGCGGATGCGTCGGCGGCCATTGCCTTCTGGGCGGTCATGATCTTCGGCATCCTGACCGGCGGATTCGTTTGATAGATGGCTGCCAGGCCATCCGCCAAGCCAATTCCGGCGATTCCGCTTGCGAGCATGTGGACTACTTTGTTCATGACCCTTGCCTTGTTTCCCTTTCACCCGGCATTATACCACAACTGCTGCCGAGATGGGCAATGAGAGGCAACGACTTGCAATCCCAAACAGTCGCCGCGCAGCGGCTCGATGCTGCCGCTTTGGCGGAAGGAGGGGGGGGGGATTCGAACCCGAACAAAGGTTTTTTATAGCCGCTTTTATTGGTGTTTTTACTATGTTTTACTATGCCGTGGAAGAGGGGTGGGCACAGGTTGCGCACAGGCCGTTGGGGCGGTCGAGGTGGTTGCATTGTACCACGCGCCCGGCAGGGGCGCAAGGGGAGGTGTGGAAAAAAGTGTAAATCGGTAGTTGCGGGGTACAGTGTACTTTGCCATACTACACACCGAAGCCCTGCGAAGGGACGCGAAACCAGGAAAGGACGAAAGACAATGGCGAAAGACGACAAACAGGCGCACGCGCCGGAAACGAACAAGAAGGAGGTCGCACTGTCTTCGGAGGCAAGCGATTTCATCTTCGACCAGCCGATCGCCGTCATCCAGGGGTTCCGCGCCCTCAAGGACAAGCTCGCCGCAAGCGGTCGCCTGACGATGCCGGACGCCCGCAAGATCGAAGGCGAGAAGAACCTCTTCGAGCTGCGTCTGCGCGTCGCGCCGAACATCTACCGGTTCTTCTACTGCTACGACGCCGGAAGCTTCATCATCGTGTTGAACGGGTTCATCAAGAAGACGCAGAAGACGCCGCTCAACGAAATTCGCAAGGCAAAGGCCATCATGAGGAGGTACGGACTATGAACGCTAAACTGCTGGCAGAGAGCCGCGCAAACATGGCGCGGCTCGACGAGATCGTGCGGCTTGCGGAAGCGGCGAGCCCGAAGCTCAAGCGGCGCGGCGAACGCTTCGCCCGTGCGCTCACCGCGCGCCAGGACCGCGCGTTTGCGAAGATCCTTTCAAGGCCCGGTTCGAAGGCCTACCACGACTATGTGGAAGTTCCCGCAGGCTTCGGGGTGGAGCCGTGAACGTCTTCCAGCTGACAGCGGTCGAACTCGACGACGAACCGTCCCGCGACGGTTTCATCGCATCCGTGGAATGCATACACGGTGAGGGGAAAATCCACGTATCCGCTCATGGTCAAACGGGAACGACGTAGGTCGTTCCATCCTTGTTGATCCTCAATCCGATGCGGTGAAGGAAGCGCATTGTATCGGCATGCGTACGTGTGTTGCTCTTGACGTACTTGCGGATATCCCCGGCGGTCAGACTGAACGATTTTCTAAAGCCGGTGTTCATGTTAGACGGGGGCTTTTCTGTCTTTAACGTTCTCATGCTCATGGTCTGCCTTTTTTAAAAAGGGGAGACCGCCGAAATGCGCATCGCACAAGATGTGCGAGAGGCGGGGCGGTCGAGATGGCCGCATTGTACCACAGGACCGGCGGGGAGGCAAGGGGAGGTGTAAAAAAAAAGTGTAAATTGGTGGTTGCGGGGTGAAACCACCTTTGCTATACTGCACGCCGAAGCCCCGCGAAGGGACGCGAAACCAGGAAAGGACGAAAGACAATGGCCACGCTTGCAATGTTCCACGGCATCTTCATCGGGATGAAGCCCGAGAAGAACGTCCGCCACCACCGCCCGCACGTCCACGCCCGCTATCAGGGCAAGGAGGCGACGTTCGACATCGCAACGCGCGAAATGACGGGCGGAAGCCTTCCGGCCGACCAGCGCCACATGGTGCAGGCCTTCATCGCCCTGTACGAGGCGGAACTCCTCGCCAACTGGGAATCGATCAACAGCGAGAACGGGAAGTACTACCCGATCGTGAAGGGGATTGACCTGTGAACGTCTTCCAGCTGACAGCGGTCGAACTCGACGACGAACCGTCCCGCGACGGTTCGCGCGGGACGTTCCTGCGCGACCTGGGCGTGTTCACGTCCGTCGAGAATGCCGAGGAGATGATGCGGCGGTTCGTGGAGCGCGGCAACTACGGCGTGCCGTGGGCGTTCGAGGTCAGGGAACGCATTCTCGACGACCTCGCGCCGCACGGGCATTTCGGCGCCGTGAGCGAGTTTCGGGCCGTGCGCACCTACTTCGGCGACGGGACGCTGAACGCCGCGAACGACTGCGACGACACGGGCGAGAAGCGGTGGCGTGGACGGGATGCGGCGACGATCCGCTTCAAACGTGGCGACTTCGTGAGCGTCTGGGCGGGTGCTTCCGTCTACCCTGCGCTTGTCGGCAAGGTGCCGGGAACGCCGGAGAACATCGGCGAAGGATTCAACGGCTGGGATGCGGACGACGACTGCTATCTCGTCTACGCCGATGATGGCCACGACCATCCATTCACACCTCATGTGTTCCCGCTCGTCGGCGGTCTCCTTCCGAACGATGTACGCGCGAAGATCGAGGCGGTGCGGGCTGCGAACGAGGGTTGATTCCGCTCCGGCTCATTCCCCCGGCTCCTATCTTTTCGGCTTCGGAAGGTGTGCGCTGTTGAAGATCGAATTAAGCGTGCCCTGTGGAAGCGGAGCGGATCCATGATGTGGTACGGGAAGGGCATGCCGTTTCGCGGCACTGTACCAAATCGCGTGTGATCCCCTCATGCGGCGGAACTCGTAGCCGTTTGCGGCAAGAATCTCCTCCACCTCATGGGCTGTCAGCGGCTTCATGCGCAGACCTTCTGGTGGACGGAGCGGCGCGGGTGCTTCAGTTCGCGCAGGGCTTCCTCGATATACACTTCAAGGCAGCCCTGCGCGGCTTCGATGACGTTGTTACGGCATTCCTCGCGGGTGGATCCGAACGACGAACATCCGGGCATGGCCGGGACTTCGCCCCAGTATCCACCTTCTTCGGCCTTGTGGATGACGACACGCCACCCCTCGTTGTTGATCAGTTCGCTCATTGCCTTTCTTCCCTTTCGCCTGGCATTATACCACAACCGGGCAGAGGTTGAACAAGGGAAAGTAAAAGACTAACCCGCCCGGTAGCCAAACGGCAGCACGCTGCCGACCGTGCGCTGGAACCAGGTGAGCGACGCAACGTCGGCGTTCCGGCCCTCCGCGACGTACTGCCGGTTGTGGCACAGCACGTCCAGGCATTCCAGCACGACCGTCTCGTCCTTCTCCACCATCAGCCGCTCGTTGCGGATGCGCTTGAACAGGGCTGGGGTCTCCTCGGTCCCGTCGATCGGGAACAGCGTCAGGATCGTCGCATAGCGCTGGCACTGCCGGACGGCGAACGTCACCTTGCCCTGCACGGCGAACGCCTCAAGGGCAAATGTCGCCAGGGCGGAGGCCGCGCACCAGCCGACACCCGTCGGATCCTGTCCGGCGGCCACGACGCACACGCCGCCCGCCGAGGCGAGGAAGATGAACAGCTTGCAGAGATGGTCGACGAAACGCCAGAACACCTCGCGGCATGCCCAGTAACGCGCGGAACGGTATCAGTCGGACTGCTGGTCCGCGAACGCCTGATGGAGTTCATTCGGATTCATGCCGACAGTATAGCACAATCCGAACGGGGGAAATTGCGCTACTTCCGCTCCGTCGAGCCCTTGGGCGCGGATTCACTACTTGACGGGCGCAAGGGTACGCCATGCAAGGTAATAGGAAATAGCATTTTCCCCATTGTGTGTTATAACAAAAAATGTTATAATTCGCACATCGAAAAGACAGGACAGGAGAGACTCATGGAAAAGCAAATCGTATTCACGAAGCAAGCCAACGACTTCATCTTCGCGCAGCCGATTCCCGCCGTGACGAAGATGCTGGAGACCATCGACGCGCTCGGCAAGTGCGGTGCGCTCGGCATGCCCAACGCAAAGAAGATCGACAATGAGCTCTTCGAGATCCGCGTCCGCGATTCCGGCAACCAGTACCGCGTGTTCTACTGCTATGCCGTCGGCAACCTCATC
>CAVEVC010000169.1:9911-14046 GCA_963618935.1 Clostridiales bacterium CCNA10
AACCAGTACCGCGTGTTCTACTGCTATGCCGTCGGCAACCTCATCTACATCCTCAACGGGTTCGTGAAGAAGACCCAGGCAACCCCGAGGGCCGAGATCCGCAAGGCCCATGCAATCATCCGTGCGCTTGAGGAGGCCAGGCGATGAAGCGCGTGGCCGAGACGAGGGAGATACGCCCCTCCGCCGCCAGCGTGGCGGAGGGGGTCGAACTCTGGCGGAAGGCGCGGGCGTTCCTGGCGAAGCACCCGGCTTCCGAAGACTTCAGGTGCGAAGTGCGCAGGTCTGCGGCGAACGTGTTGCCGGAAGACCTGCGCGGCATTCCCGGCATGGACTTCCACCGCGAACAGGTCGCCGCGCAGATCCGCAAGGCCCTCTTCTCCGCACGTGAGAAAGCCGGGCTTTCGCAGAAGGAAATCGCAAGGCGGATGGGCGTGCTCCAGCCCGCCGTGTCGCGGATCGAGACGGCGGCGAACGTCTCCGTGAAGTCGTTTGCCGCGTATCTTGCCGTCTGCGGATGCACGGTGAAGATCATCGTCGAGCGGGAGGGCTGACGGCAACGGTCTGAACGGTCTACATCCTCGAAAAGCCCGATTCGAAGAGGCGTATCACAACGTCTGACCGAAAGGAGGATGCCATGATTCATGAAATCTGCATGGTGAAGCCCGCGACGGGCCGCAAGATCGACTGCTACTTCACGACGGGACATGTGCGCCGATTCGACATGGACCCTCTCCTGAAGCCGGATTGCGGCCCCGTCTTCAAGCCGCTTCGCAACCGCAAGACATTCCTCGACACGATGACGGTCATCAACGGGACGCTGGCGTTCGACGTGGCGGGAGGACGCAACGAGTACAAGTGCGTCGACATAGACCCCGAGACAATCTTCGAACAGGGCGAGCCCGTCAAGTCGATCATTCGGGCGCATTGCGAAAAACCGACCGGAGGGACGACAGCCAAGCTTCCGACGCTTAAGGCCATTATGGCCGAAAGGGAATGCTCGGTTGAACGGGCACGGACACTTCGTGCAAAACTTGAGGTCGAGGCCGACCGAGCCCATGTCCGTAGGACGGGCAAGCACATTCTCGCGGTTGTGTCGGCGTGCGATCTTGAACGACATTCCGAACTGGCCGTACAGGACGCCGTGCGGCACTACGATGAAAGGCCCTAGGCTGGCTTGAAGGCTTCATTAAAGGCGGCGAGTGTCGTTCTGACATGGAACCTACATCCGTCAGTCAAGCACTTGAGGTGTTTAAGTCTACGATTTTTGTTGATTTCCACGGTGTCATCTTTCGCGAAACAGATGAGTTCGGAATTGACGCCGCGCTCGAAACAGAGAGGACAGAGGAATTGGGGGCTTTCGCCCGGCCCGATGAATTCGGCACGAAGGGCGTAGACAGGATAACCACCGACGAGAATACGCCGGTAACGAGCGCGCCGGTCGAGTTCGGTACGTGCCGTTGTGAGCTCCGCGCGCAGGGATTCGTTTTCACGCTTGATTACTTCAGACTCGGATTTTGTGGCGGCCAGTTCTTGGTTAAGAACGGAAATTTGTTCTATCGTGCCGTCTTTCTCCCTTAGGGTTCTTCGGAGAATGAAATACTTATAAACAAGTCTCCCTGTTAACAATAGTAACACTAGAACGATAGTCGCTGTAATCTGTGGTTCTTTGGCAACGAGCTGGCATAGTTGTCGCCAAATGTCCTTTAGGTATACGCTTATTACAATGGTTATGGGTTCTAACAAAACAGATTTAGATTCATCCCACAAGCCCTTGAGGAAGCTTATCACTTCACCGCCTCCTGAAGTTCCTCGAATCCTTTCAGGGCGTGTGACAGGACGGAGTTGACTCTGTCGAGTTTACGTTCGGCGGCAAGCGCACGACTGCGCCAATCGGAGTTGTTTACACCATCCGGGGAATCCGCGAGTCCGAGTAACCAGTCAGTTGATACAGCACATGCGATTGAAATCTTTCGTAGTGCATCGGCGTTTGGTTCGCGCATCCCCTTTATGTATCGGTCTATAGCCGCTTGGTTCATTCCGATACGTCTAGAGAATGCTAGTACAGATTCTCCATCTCCGATCAGACTTGTAATCCGATCGGAGAAACTTTTTTCATGATTTTCTCCAATCACACGATCTAGCTTTTTCTCAGCAACTATCGCTCTTGCATGCAAGTCCGTTTGTTCTGATTCCGCTTCGGTGGCTATGCAAAGCAACCAGTCGGCAGAACGTCCGCACTTAGAACAAACGGCAAGCACGAGTTCGACCGATGGCTTACGTTCCCCCTTGATATATAGGTCTAAGGTCTTTTGATTGAGACCAAGAAACCGTGCGAACGCAGACACGGACATACCGTTTCTGCATTCGTTCAGTCGTTCTAAAAACTTGTCCATTGCATTCTAATCAGATAGACGATATTCATGGCAATTAGATGCTTTGTTCCAATTCTGTAATTGCCGTTAATAGCTCGTTTGCCTTTTCTGCAACTTGATTGGCGTTATGCTTGAGCGTGGCAACCCTCTGACGAACACCATTTTGTGGAAGTGTGGGGTTATTTCCTTTTGAGTCAGACAACCCGAGGAGCCAATCCGTCGTGACGCCAAAATGCGAGGCGAGGGAGGCCAGGTCTTGTAGCTTCGGCTGTCGATCTCCTAATTCCCATCTTGCGTATGTCTGCTGTAAGATGCCCAAATTCTTAGAAAACGCAGATTGAGACATGTTTCCACGGAGCTCTAAAAGGCGAGCAGAAAGCCCGATTCGAATCTTTTGCATTTTGGTGTTGCCTGTTAATAACTTTTTGGTGTATACTGCCCGCCATCACCTATTTGCTAAGGGAGCTTTTTGAACGCAGTTGCAAGTTTCTTGTAGGGGCATTTGGCACAACTTTCGGTTCCGCGCGTCTTCGCATGAACGGTACGCGACGAAGCTCGTGCGCCTGTCCCGACGGCAACGGCATTTCCGTCACCCGCCACATGAACAGGCGAAGGTGATGACGGTGGAATCAATCCAAGAAGCCAGTCGGCGGAGACGTGTAGTTCTGCGCAGATTTTGATCAACAACTTAGATCCTGGTGAAGATTTGTCCTTTTCGTAAAGATTCCACGCTTGTTGACTGATACCAACAAGTTCGGCCGCCTTCGCCATTGTGAGGTCGCCGCGCGCCTCTTTTAACCTCGTTCCAATTGTCGCCATAAGAAATACATAAAAAATAATGTTGCCACTTGCGTATACATAAAATTTTATGTACACTATCCGCCGTCACCCACAAAAGGGAATGTCAATAATAGCACGGAGGCAAAACGAATGCAAGGAAAGACAATCAACGCGAAGAGCTGCCGCTGGCGCGGCGCGGCGGCGGAGTTCAAGCTGGACCGGGCGAACAAGCCCGCGTGCGTCAAGGTCGTCTGTGGCGGGCACGTCCGGCTTGTCGGCTGTTCGGCGGCGGCGCGGTGGATGGGGATCTCGCGCACGACGCTCTACCTCATCTCGGAGGGCGGCGGCAAGGGCTTCGCCAAGGAGACGGTCGCGCTCGTCCGCGCCGAGTATCCGCAGCTGCTCGAAGGGTGAGGAATTGGGGAGTAGGTTTTAGGTTTCAGGTGCCAGGTTTTGGCAAGGAAGGATGGAAGACGATGACGGTGGAATGCAGAACAGAACCGACGGACGGCGCGAAGTACACGCGCCTCACGGCCTTGCAGGTCATGCAAATCGTGGACATGGCGATGAAGCCTGGACACTTCTTCGATTTCATTCTTTCCGCAGACATCCTGGATACCGTCCAGGTCAAGGAATACGCCGAGCGGCCCGGCACGTTCTTCGTCAACTGGCATGCGAAGTCGTGGCGGGACGCCACCGCGTTCCAGGTCGCCGTGGTCGGCGCGGCGTGGGCGTGTGGGCGCTTCGCCGATGTGATCGTGGAGTGGTGTGACGCCGACACGGATTCCGACGACGACGGGCGGCGGCTCGTCAACGTGTTCGTGGCCGCCGCCGACTACATGGACGAGACTGGCCACGTGGTCGCATGAGGGCCGGGGATTAGGTTTCAGGTTTTAGGTGCTGGGTTCTAGCAAGGAAGGAGGGAAGGCGATGACGAGCACAGTTGTGGAACGGGCCTCGATCAACGAGGCGGGAACGGTCAA
>CAVEVC010000170.1:0-13936 GCA_963618935.1 Clostridiales bacterium CCNA10
GAACGAGGTGGAGCGCGACCTCGCGGACATCGCGAGGCGGGCGCACATCGCCGCCAGCAACCTGCGGAGCGTCGCGGACGCGGTCATGGGCGAGAAGAGGGCGTTTGCGCAGTTTCTCAACAAGCACGCGCGCAGCCTTGACGGCATCAGGGCGAACGCTCACGAAACGAAGTGCGCACTTATGGAGACGAAGCCCGCGACCGTCGCGGCGACGAAGGAGGTGGCGGAATGAAGCGGCTCGACGAGCTGGGCGTGTCGCCCGCGCCGTGGCAAGCGGTATGGCACAGGGCAATGGCTCTCGCGTGGGTCGATTCGCTGAAGTGCGAGGATGGCGTCGCCGAAATGTGTTCGCCGATAACGGAGAGGTGCCACGCCGACGCCGCGCTCATCGCCGCCGCGCCGTCGCTCTACGAATGTCTGCGCAACCTCATTGAGGCGTGTGGCGCGGTCGGCTACAAAGACGGCGGCACGGCGGCGTGTTATGAGTCCGAACACAAACTCTACAGGGCGATCTGGGACGCGGAAGCCGCCCTCTATAAGGCGGGATGCTGGGAATGAGCGAAGCGGACAAGCTCGAATACGAGAACATGAAGCTTCGCCGGGAACGCCTCGCCCTGCGCGAGACGCGCCTCGGGCGGCTCCTGGAGCGCGACCGCCAATGGGAGGCCGCCATGGGCGCGGCGGGGTGCGCGGTCGAGCGCGTCCGCCTCATGGACGACGGCACCATCGTGAAGTGGCGCGGCGGCGGTGGCGTCGCGTGGGGGTGGGGGGGCATGAGGCTCACCTTCACCGTGACCTCGGCGGGGAGGTGCTACTCGATCGGCGGCCTGCCCCGCGTCCGCGTCGCCGAGTGCTACCCCGACCGCCGCGACGGCAGGGGCGAGCAGTTCGACGAGGCGGCCTTCCGCGCCGCCGTCAAGGACTGCCGCTCCGTCCAGTTCGCCGACGGGGACAGGGGGTGCGTGTGCGCGTTCGCCGCGCTCCTCTGCGCGTCCCTCGGCGACTGGATGGAGGACATGGACCGCAACGATGGCACGGACGCGGACGTGACGCGGGCGGCGCGGCACATCAAGTCCCGTGCGAAGCGCGGAGTCTCGGCGCGGGTGCGCGTGGACCTCACCGCCGCGACCGTCGAGACGAAGCCGGGGCGGCTCTTCCGCACGGTGCGCGTCCGCATCCGCCACGACGACCTCGGCATCCCGTCGGCGGACCGCTTCGACCTCGACTGCGCCCTCATCGTCGCCGACTTCTGCCTCTCGTATTCGCGGCGGTTCGTCGAGCGCGGGGACCCGCCGCTCGTCTTCGCGCCGGAGACGGAAGCCCTGCTCGTCGAGTTGCGGAAGCGGACGGAAGCGGGGGAGCGGCGGCGCAAGGTGGCGGAGGCGAACATCGCCCGTCACAAGTGCGAACGGCTCACGGGCGGGGAATACTGCTCGCCCTGCCGCTTCGACTGCCCGCATTTCCACGGCGGCAAGTGCCGCGACATCACGGAGGCTGACCTGACGGACAATGCCGAACGCGCCCCGTGCCGCTTGGAAGCGTAATTCGCGCCCGTGCGCGAGCAAGAAGGATACCAAACCGTGACCGCCTCTGTCAAGTTCAAACTCTCCGACCTTCCGCCCCACCTGCGCCAGCAAGCGGAACGGCAACTCGCCGCCTCGCTGATGCCGAGGGTAAAAACGCCCCCGAAACCGCCCGAAGCGGAAACGGCGGACACGCCCCGCGCAAGCCCGATCCGCCTCCCGAAAGAGCGGACGCCCAACCGCACGGAGGCCCGCTTCGCCGCCGACCACCCCCTTCCCGACGGCGGACGCTGGCAGTACGAAGCCCTCTCCTTCCGCTGCCCTTCGGGACGCTACACGCCCGACTGGATCGCGTTCTCCGCCGACGGCACTCTCACCGCCGTCGAGGTCAAGGGCGCGTACCGCTTCGCCTCACAGGCCGCCGCCGCCGCGAAGTTCAAGGAGTGCGCGTCCCTCTACCCTTCCGTCCGCTGGCTCTGGGCGAAGTGGACGGGCCGCGACTGGCGGACTTCGGACGCCATCCGGGACGGCGGAAAAGGCGCGGGCACCGCCGAGGCAGCGCATGCGCAGGCGCCCGCGCGCGCGCGAACGGGACGGAATAACCATTAGGGGAGGAAAACGGCGCGGAAATGGCGAACTGCGACAGGAGATGCAAGGTCTACAGGATCATCGAGGGGCTTCGGGAGAAGTGCCTCGCGTGCCGCGTCTGCTCGGAGGGCAACACGATGCAGGGCGGGGGGCGCGGCGTCGTCTCGATCGACGCGGCGGACGACCCGGAGCTGGTGATCGCCCGCTCGGTCGGGCGGCGTCACCACGTCCACGCCGTCTGCGCGGACGAGCGCGAGGAGCGGAACGTGACCGCCCTTCCGCCGGACGTGGAGGACGACCTGAGGCGGGTCGCGTCGGCGTTCTTCGGGCTCCGACAGGTCGAGGTGAACCTCCTCTGGCACCTGGCGAACGGGGGCAGCCTCGCGTCGTTCGCCGACCGCATGGAGGCGTTTTCCGTCGAGATGGGGCGTTATACGCACCTCGACAAGCGCAACGCCTGGGCGATCTTCAAGCGGATCGGGGAGGCGTTCGGGCCGTTCCGCGCCCTTGCGGGCGGCCTCGTCGGCAGGGGGAGGGACGGCAGGGGCGGCAACGGCAACGGAAGGAGGCGCGGATGAGCGCACGGGCGAAAGCGAAAGCGTCGGGCGTGAAAGGCGGCAGGGGCAGGGGCGAGAAGCCCCCGATGAGCCGCGACTTCGCGAAGGGGGACCCGCGCACGGTCGAGGCCGGGCGCAAGGGCGGGCGCGCGACGGCGGAGAAGGTCGCCCGCTTCCGCTCGCTCCGGGAGGCCGCCCTCGCCCTGCGCGACCTCCGGTCCGCCGCCGACCCCGAGCTCTCCAACGGCGCGGCGGTCATCGACGCGATGTACCGCACCGCCGCGTCGGGCGACTCGCGATGCGCGGCGTTCCTCGCCTCCCTCATGGGCGAGATGGTCGAGAAGGTGGACGTGCAGAACCTCCCCGTCATCCGCGACGACGTGCCGCGAGCCCCCGACCCGCCGCAGGGGGCCGCCGGGACATCGGGGACGGCCGCCGTCGCCGCCGCCTCGGCGGGGACGCTCGCCGAGGCCGCCCCGCCGGACGGCGCGGGAGGGCGCGGCTGACGATGGCGCAGGCGGTCTACAGCGTCTCCGACTTCATCACCCCCTCGTGGTTCGCCGCGTGGGACTACATGCGGCGCGGCGTCTTCGACGAGTTCTGGTTCGAGGGCGGACGCGGCACGGGCAAGTCCACCGTCGCGGCGCGGCGCATCGTCGACGACCTCCTGCACGACCGGGCCGCGAACTGGGTCTGCTACAAGAAGCACGCCGTCGAGATCGAGACGACGTGCTACGCCGAGATCGTCAAGGCCGTCACGCGCATGGGGCTCCGCCCCTTCTTCCGGTGCATCACAAGCCCCTACGAGATCACCTACTCGCCGACGGGGCAGAAGGTCTTCTTCCGTGGGCTGGACTCGGCGGGCAAGTCCAAGGGCATCACCGCGACCGTCGGCTACATCACCGGCGCGTGGTTCGAGGAGGCCGACCAGTTCGCGTCCCAGTCCGAGATCGACACGGTGCTCCAGTCCGTCGGGCGCGGCGGCCCGCGCTTCCAGCTCCTCTACACCTACAACCCGCCCGTCTCGCGCTCGCACTGGATCAACGTCGAGGCGGAGAAGCCCAACCCGCACCGCTGGCGCTTCCGCACGACCTACCGCGACTGGCGCGCGGAGTGGCTCGGGCCGTTCTTCTTCCGCAAGATGGAGGCGATCCGCGCCGAGAGCGAGGACCGCTACCGCCACGAGTACCTCGGCATCCCCGTCGGCACGGGCAACGAGGTCTTCCGCAACGTCCACGCCGTGCGCTTCGCGCCGGGGCAGGTCGCGGAGATGCGGTCGCGGCGCGCCGGCATGGACTTCGGCGCGAGCGACCCGACGACGATCGTGCAGACGAACTACGTGCCGCGCTGGGTGACGGACGACCGGGGGCGGCGCGAGGACGTCGGCGGCGTCCTCCAGGTCTACTCGTCGTGGGGGCGGTCGGGGGCGCTGAACCGCGAGGTCTTCGCCGAAATCGAGAGGCGGGGGCTCCTGTCCTCCCCCATCTACGGCGACCACGGCGGCGGCGGCAAGATGGTGATCGCCGAGCTTCGGGACATGGGGGCGCGGGGGCTCGTCCAGGCGTACAAGCCCGGCGGCTCGGTCGAGCGCGGCATCAACTTCCTGCGGCAGTGCTCGCGCATCGAGATCGACGCGGAGAACGCCCCCGGCGCCCTCGCCGAGTTCCGGCAGTACCAGTTCGACAGGATGCGCGACGGGACGAACCGCAACGAGTTCCCCGACCGCGACAACCACTACATCGACGCGGTGCGCTACTCGCGGCAGGACGACATCTTCCGGGGGGCGGGGTCGCGCCTCCTCGCGTAGCCGCCCGCCGCGCCGATGCGACCGCGCAACCATAGGGGAAGAAGGGAGAGTAAGCGAGAATGAGCCTCTTGACGACGAGAAAGCACTGGGTCTACGCCGTGCGCGAGCGGCAGATGCGGTGGAACGAGCTGGCCGTGAACGGCGGCCGCCCCTACGTGGACGCGCGCCTCTGGCGGGCGCCGAACGAGACGGACGTCTCCTGGCGCGGCGACCCCGACGCGGGCGTCGTCGGGCGGCGCGACCGCACCGCCCTCGTCAACGACGCGGGGCGCGTCGCCCGCAAGATCGACCAGTACATCTTCAAGGCACCCGCCGTCCGGGCGGGCGCGGACGAGGCGTTCCTCGCCGACGTCACCGGCTCGGGCGAGGGCGTGGACGCCTTCATGCAGCGCGTCAACGGCTCGCTCACCCACGGGCGGTGGTGCTGGCTCCAGTGCGACCGCGCCCCCCTCGACGGCGGACGCGCCGAGACCCTCGCCGACAAGTCCCCGGCGCGGTGGATCCTCTGGGACGCGCTCGACGTGCCCGACTGGCGCGTCGGCGACGACGGCGAGATCGACTGGCTCATCACCCGCTCCCACGTCTACGCGAACGCGGACCCGGCCGTCCCCGCCACGGACGCGATGCTCTTCACCCTCTACCGGCGGGGCGAGGACGGGGTCGTGCGCGTCACCGAGGAGGCGTCCGGCTCGGCGGCCGTGCCGGGCCTCCGGCGCGACGAGCCGATCCCCGGCATGAGGCGCGTCCCCTTCGTCCTCGTCGGGAGGCCGAGCGAGAAGGCGTGGTGGTTCGACGACGTGGAGAACCTGCAGGCCCAGGTCATGAACCTCGACAGCCAGCACAACGAGACGCTGATGGAGACGGTCTACCCGCAGCTCGTCGTGCCCTCGTCGCTCGCCAACTCCCTCGAGGTCAGGCTCACGGAGCGCAACATCGACGGGCGCAAGGTCGCCTCGCTCATCCGCGAGCTCACGCTCGGGCGCAAGGTCCCGATCTGCGAGAGCGCCGAGGACAAGGGCGTCTCGCGCTTCATCGCCCCGACGGGCGACATGAGGATGCTCGTCGAGGAGGCGGCGCGGAAGCGGACGCTCCTGTTCGACATCGCGGGGCTGGCCATGTTCAACCGCGAGACGCGGCAGGTCCAGACGGCGGAGTCGAAGCAGTTCGACCAGCTCGACACGAACGCGACGCTGAAGAACCGCGCCCTCGCCCTCGCCGACGCGGAGGCGCGGCTCGTCGCGCTCACCCGCGAGCTCGACCCGGCCTTCCCCGAATACGCCCCCGTCTACCCGAGCGACTTCGACGTGGTGGACGCCGCGTCCCTCGCCGCCGCGCTCACCGCCGCCGGGAACATGGCCGACAGGACGCCGAAGATGCGCAAGCTGCTCGCCAAGGCGCAGGTGCGCGTCCTGAAGGAGCTCTGCGGCGGGATCGCGACGGACGAGGAGGTGCGCGAGGTGCTCGACGAGATCGACGCGCGCGACTTCTCCGCGCCGGAGCTGCTTCCCGACCCCTTCGCCGCGCTCGCCCGAAAGCGGCGCGACGGGGACGGCGGGGACGACGACGCCGACGCGGGCGGCGACGGCGATGCGACCGAATAACCATATGTGCGGGGGATCGCCGCTCCCCGCGCCGAAAGGCGGAAACGCGGCGGAAACCCCGCGCCGGGGGATCCGGCGGAACGGAACGAAAGGCAACAGGAAAGACCCATGACGATCAAGGAGATACTCGCGAAGGTCCTCGCGGGAGAGGCGCTGGACGACGCGGCGAAGGAGACGCTGAGGGGGTTCGACCTCCAGGCGCAGCTCGACGCGGCGGCGGGCGCGTCCCGGAGGAAGGCCGAGGGCGAGGCGAAGAAGGCCGCGGACGCGCTTGCCGCGCTCCAGGCCGAGTTCGACGCGTACAAGGCCGAGAACGACCCCGCGACGCGGCAGACGGAGGTCCAGAAGCTCATGAAGCGCGTGGACCGGCTGGAGGCCGAGAAGAAGTCCGCCGAGGAGCGCCTCGCCGCGTCCGAGAGGACGGCGCGGGTGCGCGGCCTGGCGAAGGAGGCGGGGATCTCCGCCGCGAAGGGGGTGGACCCGAAGGCGCTTGACCTTCTCGTCGACCACCTCATGGGCGGCGTCGACCTGGACGACGCGGACGCCGTGAAGGCGGCGTTCGACGGCTTCAAGGGCGCGAACGCCGCGCTGATCGCGGCCAACACGGTCGGCGGGGTCGGCGTGAAGGGGACGCCGGGCGCGGGTGCGCTCGCGGGCGCCAACCCCTTCAGCAAGCGGACGTTCAACCTCACCGCGCAGCTCGAGCTCGCGGCGAAGGACCCCGGACTGGCCAAGTCCCTGAAGGACGCGGCCGCCGCCGAGGCGTAGCGCCCGGTGGAAAGCCCGACGCTCCGAAAGACCGAAGACAGACCGAACACAACCCAAACCAAACCTAAACCCAACCGAAAGGAACACGCAAAATGGCAGAACTGAAGCTTGCCGACCTCATCGCGCGCCAGGAGTTCGTGGACTACGCGCGCCAGGACATGATCGAGAAGTCCACGCTCATCCGCTCGGGAATCGCCGTCCCCGACCCGGTCATCGCGGCCAAGGTCGCCGCCGGAAGCGGCCTCGAGGGCAAGACGCTCGACATGCCGAGCCTCGAGTCCCTCGACACCGCCGGCGACGCCGAGATCCCGGTCGAGGCGACCGGCGCGACGGCGGACAAGGTCGGCGCGGTCAACGACACCGCCCCCGTCCAGTTCCTCCGCAAGAAGTTCGGCGTGACGGACGTCGCGACGATCCTCGGGCGCGTCGACCCGATGGCGCACATCGTCTCCCAGCTCACGCCGTTCTGGCTGAAGCAGGACAACAAGCGCTTCGTCTCGCTCCTGACGGGCGTCTTCGCGGCGAACGACGCCTCCAACGACGGCGACATGACGTTCGACGTCTCCGGCGAGGCCGGGACGGCGGCGAACCTCGCCAAGGACACGATCCTGCTCGGCGCGCAGAAGATGGGCGACCGCTCCGACGAGCTCACCGCCGTGGTGATGAACTCGGCGACGGAGGCGTACCTCGCGGCGATGGACACGAACGCGGGGCTCTACCGCGCGTCCGAGGCCCCGGGGCGCGTCGCGACCTACAACGGCCGCGCCATCATCGTCGACGACAACGTGCCGTACGACGCGGCGAACAAGAAGGCGACGATCTACCTCTGCGGGCGCGGCGTCGCGGCCTACAACGAGCTGCCCGTCCCCCACGCCTTCGAGATGGACCGCAACGCCGACACGGCGGTGGACTACATCCACAGCTGGCGTCGCTTCATCCTCCACGTCCGGGGCATGAAGTGGGTCGGGTCGATGGCCGGCCTCGGGCCGACGTCCGCCGAGATCGAGGCGGCGGGCTCGTGGCAGCGCGTCTTCGACCGCCGCCGCATCCCGCTCGTGCGCGTGATCGCGAAGCTCGGCTAAGGGCGCGGGGCGGCGACGCGGGCGGGAACGCCCCGCCGCCGCCCCTCCCTTTTTTTTTAGGCGGGCGGGAACGGAAGGAGGCACGGCACATGAGGACGGAAGACATCATCGCCATCGGCAGGGCGGCGCGGGAGGCGGGGGCGCGACGCGCCGTCGCGGCGAACCCGGCGGTCGCGGAGGCGGCACGGGGCGAGGCGGCGGCAGCGCTCGACGCGCTCCGCAAGGAAATCGCCGCGCTCCGCGAGGAGAACGCCGCGCTCAGGGCGCGGCTCTCGCACAGGGCGAAGGGGGGCGCGAAATGATCGACGTGGACGGCGCGGACGCCTACTTCTCGACGCGCACGATGGGGCGCAGCTGGCGCGAGTTCTCCGCCGAGCAGCGCAAGGCGGCGATCGAGCAGGCCAAGCGCGACTTCTCCCGCGCCCTCGGCAGGGCGCTGAAGGAGGACGAGGGGCAATACCGCTACGGCGACCAGGCGCGCGACGAGTTCGCCGCCTACGAGCAGGCCCTCTACTCGCTCCTCCGCGACGCCCAGCCCGACCTCGAGGGCGTCTCCGTGCCGTCCCTCGAGCCGGACGAGCGGCAGGGCGCGGCGCAGACGTCGGCGGGCGCGGGCGTCGGCAAGTGGAGCGCGGAGGCCCTGGCGTGGCTCGGCGCGTCCGGCCGCGTCCAGACCGTCATGGGGTAGCCGAAGGGGGCGCGGCGGCACGATGGCGGACTACGGCTCACTCTCGCGGCTCGTTCGGCGGGCGGACTCCGTCGCGGCGGACGCCGCGTCCCTCGTCTCCCGCGCCCTGCGTGACGTGCGCGGCGAGATCGCGAACCTCTCGGCGGAGCTGAACCTCGCCGGGTCGGCGGACGACCGCGAGAAGGCGTACGCCGCCGTCCGCGCGCGGATGGCCGAGCTCGCCGCCCGCCTCGACCGCCTCCTCTCCGCCCAGAACGACCTCGCGGCGCGGACGGCGGCGAAGTCCGCCTCGGCGGACGCGGGCGTGGAGGTCAAATACTCGGCGCGGCGCGCGGAGGCCGTCATCGAGACGGTCACGCCAGCCCAGGGCGACAGCCTCGCCGCCGTCTTCACCGACCGCATGACGCGCTCCCTCGTCAACTCCCTGCGCGAGGCGACCGTCTCCGTCCTGCGCGAACAGGCCGTCTCCGGCGGCTCGCTGAAGTCCATGGCCGAGGAGATGCGCCGCCGGTGGACGGCGGCGGCGGACGGCAAGCCGCGCTTCACCGACGCGGCGGGGCGCGAGTGGGACACCGCGACCTACTTCCAGATGAACGTGCGCACGAACACGATGCGCGTCTACAACGACTGCCTCGTGGACGACCTCGCCCGGGCGACGGGCTCCGACCTCGTGCGCGTCTCGACCGGCGGAAGCGACCCGCACTGCGCCTGCGCCGCGTGGGAGGGCGCGATCCTCTCCGTCTCCGGCAAGACCAAGGGCTTCCCGACCTACGAACAGGCGCGGCAGGGCGGGTGCTTCCACCCCAACTGCGTCCACACCCTCGAGGCGGTGGACGAGCTCGGCGACGCGGACGAGATCGCCCGCCAGAAGAAGGTCCCCTTCGACGCGGACGCGGCGGGCGGCGACCTCGCCGACGCGCAGGACGAGCGCAAGTACCGCCTCGACGTCGCCGAGAGGATGGAGCGCGACGGCCTCACGGAGGGCGCGGCGCGTCTCGCCGTCGACCGGGCGAACCTCGCCGCGTCGATCCGCGCCGGACTCCTGCGCGAGGACGCGGACGCGCTCGTCGCGAGGCTCACGGACGCGCAGGTCGCCGCGCTCGTCAAGGACGGCGACCCGCCGCAGTTCGCGCCCGTCAAGCGCGTCAGGGGCGGCACGCGGGAAAGGCCGAAATACGAGGCGGAGCGGTGGCGGCACGGGTCGCGGGGCGGCGTCGTCCACGTCTCCCGCGACGCGACGGCGGAGAGGATCGCCGAGGTCTGCGGGGTCACGGACGCCAAGGGGGACGCGAAGGGCAAGGGCGCGGACGGCAAGGCGGAGGGCAAGGCGCGCGTCGCGCTCGCCTCTCTCGCGGCGAAGATCGAGAAGTCGGGCAAGTCAGACGGCTCGCGCGTCGCGCTTCCGCCCATCGACCGAAAGACTGCGGACGAGATCGAGGCCGTCTGCGGGGTCGCGCCGAAGTCCCTCACGCCGACCGTCGGCGCGGACGAGGTCCGGCACACCTTCAAACGACACGGAAAGCGCTTCGTCGTCAATGGCCACGCCTACGGCGAAAAGAGCGAGAAGCAGACGCCGGTCACGACAGACGACTTCGCGAGGATTCCCGAAATCATCAAGGGACGAGACAAAATCGAAAAAGGATCCTTCAACGAATCGGGACACGTTCCGTCCGTCAAGTTCGTGAAGAAGCTCGGGGACGGCACGACTTACAGCGTTTTTGCCGTTGCCGATTCTCTTGAATACAAGACAATGTGGAAAAGGAAATAGCGGACAGGCGTGAAACGGATCATGCTAAAGCGCCTTCACCATACGTTCGAAACGGCAACACGCCTGCCCGCATACCGCACAGTATAGCATAAAGTCCTCTCGCCGCGCAACGGGGTCAGTCCTTCAGCCGCTCTATGCTCTCGATCCGATAGAGCCTTGGATTCCCGTCAACGGATTCCACGGTCGCGTCGACGAGCCACGCGCAACGGAAGATGTTCTCCTCGACCGACAGGAGCAGGGCCTTGAGCCTCCTGTCGGCGAAGACCGTGCGCAGGGGCTTTTTCGTGACGCTCTCGATGATCGCCTTGTCGCCGGACGGCTCGTCGCTGTTCCGCGACTGGTACCAGCGGAGAAGGACGCCCTCCACGCGACGCACGTTCGGGGACGCGCACTCCTCCTCGACGAGCCGCCGCACGTTCTGCACGTAGTTCGCGTCCGTGTTGCCGACGACGAGCGGCGCGTTCACGTCGCCGTTTACGGTGACCACGTTTACCGTGACGGTCGCGTTCTTGTCTTTCGCCACGGGGTCGAGGAACGCGCTGACGTTCTCCAGCGTCCTGTCCGCGTACGGGCGGTCTTTCGCGCCCGCGCCGCCCCCCTTGAGCCATCCGACGACGCCTTTGAGGTGTCCGAGGAAATCGGCTATCGCGTTTGCGTTGCAGACGATGGGCAAGACCTGCTGGACGAGCATGCCGGCGCAGACCGCCACGAGGTCGAGCTCGATTGACCCCTTGCGGACTTCCCTGACGTAGAGTTTTCCCGCCTCGAGCCCCCTTTCGGCGGCGAATGCGTTGTATTCGTTCGCGAGTGCGCCGCACGAGCGCACGAAGTCGGCGAGTTCAACCGGCCTGGACGGCGCGAAGTTTACGCGGAGAATGTCGGCTTTGTCTTGCATGGAAGATCTGCCGCGAACGGCAACGCGCAGTATACCACAAACCGGCGGCGCGGCGCAAGGGGGCGCGTCTCCCGTTTAGACCGCGCAACCATAGGCGGAATGGCAGAAGTCATGAAAGGCGAGAAGGAGCTCCTGCGGGCGCTCGGCGCGCTCCAAGGCGCGAACAGGAAGGCGGCGGCCGCCGCGATGAAGGCGTGCGCCGAGCGCTGCAAGGCGCTCGCCGTGCGCTACGCCCCCCGCTCCCCGACCATGGCGAACGCCTCCGCCGCGCTGAAGCGCAAGCGGCGCACCGCCTCGCGCAAGATGCCCGGCGCCCTCGAGAAGTCGATCTCGTGCGAGTCGGACGCGACCCGCGCCTCCGTCTACGTCGCCCGGAACGCGCTCTGCGTCTCGTCCAAGGGCTTCAACTACGCCAAGCGCATCCACGACGAGCGCGGCAAGACGTGGCGCAACCTCGGCCCGGGGTCGGTCGCCAAGGGCGGCGGCGTCGGCGAGAAGTTCGTCGAGAGGGCCGTGCGCGACAGCCTCCCCTGGTGCCGCGCCGCGATCGAGGGACGCCTCCGCGCCGCCGTCGGCGACGCCTGGAGGCGGTGACGCGCCCCCGCGATGCGACCGCGCAACCATAGGCGACAGGACGACATCAATCAAACAGGCAAAGCGAAAGCGAAACGAAAGGAGACGGCACGGCATGAGGGAGGTCACGTTCGAGGAATCGCTCACGAAGGCGGAGGCGGCCTGCGCCGCGCACCTCGCCGCCTTCCTCGGCACCAAGGTCTACATCGACTCCAACCCCGACGTCCCCGACTGCGCCGTCTTCAACATAGGCTACCTCTACTCCGGCGAGCACAACGCCTTCCGCGCGCAGGCCTACCACTTCCGGGGGACGCTCGACCTCTTCTGCCGCAGCCGCCCCGAGCTCCAGAAGATGGCCATGCGCATCCTCGCGAACTTCCCCGTCAACGCCGACATCGACCCCGAAAGCCCCCTGCGCACGGACTCCAACGTCCTCGTCCTCCGCGTCCCCGTCGAGACGAACGCCCTCTCGTCCGTCCAGCGCACCGACGTGCAGTCCCGCCGCGACGCGCGCGCCGTGCCGACCTACACGTGCTCCGTCGCCTTCGACGTCGTCTTCCGCGCCCGCTTTGACTGAATAACCATAGGCGTACGGGGCGGCCGCCGGACGGCCTCCCCGGCGCGACCAACGAAACGAAAGGACAATCCGACATGGCAGAATCGACCGACACCGACCTCGGCGGCACCTTCGCCCCGACCTCCTCGATCACCGTGGACGGCTGGATGCTCCAGACGCCGAGCGTCTCCAGGAGCGTCAGCCGCGCGCAGGCCCTCGACGAGAGGGGCGACGAGCACGCCTTCGCCACGTGGGGCGAACAGGGCACCGAGACGGCGGAGTTCACCCTCGGCGGCGACTACGAGACGGGCAGCATGACCCTCCCGAAGCTCGGCTCGACCCACATCACCGAGTTCTCCGTCACCTACTCCGAGACGGACTTCCCGAAGCTCTCCGTCTCCAAGTCGAGCGCCGCCGTCTCCGCGACGAGCTGGACGCTCCCGCTCACCCTGCCCGTCCGCGCCCTCGGGGTCCCCGCATCCATCGACGGCCTCTACACGGCGCAGGGCTCGGTCGCGGTCAAGACCCTCGCGATCCAGGTCACGGCCCAGCACGTCGAGGAGACGGACGGGTCGGGCAACTACGGGACGCTCGGCGAGTTCCGCGACGTCACCGTCAAGGCGACCTTCACCGGCGTCGCGGGCAGGCCCGCCCCGACGATGGCGGACGGCTGGACGCTCGTCGAGAGCCAGGCCTCCAACTCCAACACCGCCCTCCCGTCCGGCTCCGTCGCCTACGAGAGGCACTACGCGTACAGGAACGCCGCGTCGTAAGGGGAGGGACCGTCCGACATGGCGCTCCGGCTCAAGTCCGTGCTGTCCGACCTCGCCGAGCAGGGCGTCCGCAGGGACGACCTGACGGCGGAGGACATCGAGGCCCTGGTCTACGCCTGCGCCCGCGCCGACAACCCGTACTCCGACCTGAACGCCGAGCTCTGCGAGCGGCCGGTGAAGGTCTGCCGGGGGGTCTACCTCTGGCCGGTGACGGCGGGCGCCCAGGTGTGGCTGACGGAGTTCGCCGAGGCATGGTGGCCGAAGGGCTCGGCGATGCGCCGCTGGGCGCAGCTCTACGCCCTGCGCAACGCCCGCGACCCCGAGGCGTTCGCGAAGCTCGACACCAAGGGCAAGGCCCGCCGCGCCGTCCTCGCCTGCGCCCTGCGCATGGCCGCGCACAGGGCGGAGATCGCCGTCGCCGTCAACCGCTGCTACGGCGTCCGCTACCACGACGCGGAAGACCCCTTCAAGGCCGAGAGGCCGGACAACGAGCAGCGCGAGGGCTTCGCCCGCCTCGTCGCCGACCTCGAGGTCGGCACGGGCATCCCCGCGAAGGACTGGCTCTGGGGGCACTCGCTCGCCTCGACCGCCAAGGCCTACTGCCGCATGAGGGCGCTCGCGTGCGCGTTCGGCGGCGGCAAGGCGTCCGCCGAGATGCAGTTCGAGCTCGACGACGCCCTGCGCAACCTCGCCAACGTCAAGGCGCAGATCGTCCGCCGCGCCGCCGCCGCGAAGCGCGGCAAGGCGGACGGCAAGG
>CAVEVC010000171.1:0-13670 GCA_963618935.1 Clostridiales bacterium CCNA10
GGATGGGGGCGGGCCGCCGGGGACGTCGGCCCCTACCAGCGGAGGCGGACCGACGTACCGGGCGACACCTCGCAGAAGTTTGTGGTATACTAACGAGACCACTCCTCCAGCGAAAGGACCGATCGATGCAGAGACGAGAATCCCCCAAGTCCGTCGCTGTCGCCGGCGATGCGGCGTTCTTTGTGTTGCGCGCCGGCGATGCGGCGTTCTTTGTGTCGCGCGCCGGCGATGCGGCGTTCTTTGTGGCGCGCAGCCTGCTGGTGGCGTGCTGTCTGCTGTGCGCGTCCGTCCGCGCGGAGACGATGACCCTGCGCGGGCGGGCGCTCGACGCCCTGAACGGGCAGACCGTCACGGTGCTGGGCGGCGACAACATCCCGCACCTCGTGCGCCTCGCCGGCATCGACGCGCCGCCGAAGACGGAGCCGTGGGGCGCGAAGGCGAAGACGTACCTCGACGGCCTCGTCGCGCGCGAGGACGTGCGCGTGAGCTGGAGCCGCCGCAGCGAGCTGGGCTATCCCTGGGGGACGGTCCTCGTGGGGCGGAAGGATCCCGCCCTTGCGCTCCTGGAGGCCGGCCTCGCCTGGCGCTGCGCGCAGGTCCCCACGCCGCCCGCCTACGCGAAGGCCGAGGCGGCCGCGAAGGCGGCGAAGCGCGGCATGTGGGCGGACGCGGCGGTGGAGGCGCCGGACGAGGCGGCGCGCCACCCGCGGCCGCCGGATGCCGTGACCGCGGCGACCCCGAAATCGAAGAACGGAAAGAAGAAATGAAGGAGATGCGGATGATGGACTGGACGAACATGCGGCGGTGGTTCCTGGGGATGTTCTGCGCGGCGGCGTGCGCCGTCCACGCGGAGGCGGTTTCGTTCACGGTGGAGACGGACCACACGAACGCGCTCTACCGCTGCGGCGAGGAGGCGGTGTTCACCGTCACCGCGCGCGGCGCGACGGGCGCGGCGCTGCGGGCGGGGACGCTCGGGGCGACGATCGACAACTTCGGCAACCGGAAGGTCGTGGAGCGGACGATCGACCTCGCGCAGGAGAACCCGTTCGTCCTGAAGGCGGCGAAGGCGGTTCCCGGCTTCCTGCGCCTCCAGGTGAAGAGCCTCACGAAGGGCCTGGAGGTCGGGGCGAACAAGGGGCAGGGCGGCCCGTTCGCCTGGGGCGTCGCCTACGAGCCGGAGAAGATCCAGCCGGGCGCGGCGCGTCCGGCGGACTTCGACGCCTTTTGGGCGGATGCGGTGAAGACGCTCGACGAGACGGTGCCCGTCGACGCGCGGCTGGAGGAGATTCCCGCGAAGTCCAACGCGCAGCGCACGTACTACAGGGTGAGCTTCGCCTCCGCCGGCGGCCGGCGCGTCTGGGGCTGGCTCTCGCTGCCGAAGGGGAAGGGGCCGTTCCCCGCGGAGGTGAGCGTGCCGGGCGCGGGCATCGGCGCGACGGGGACGGGCGGCGACGGGCGGCGCATCTCGCTCACGATGAACGTCCACAGCTATCCGCAGCCGGAGACGCCCGAGGCGCGCGAGGCGGCCTACAGGGCGCAGGACGCGAAGTACGCCGCGCCGTGCGGCGTGGCGCGCTACTGCCAGGCGGGCATCCACGAGTCGCGCGAGGCGTACTTCTACTACGCCTCGCTGCTCGGCATCAACCGCGCCGTCAACTGGCTCTGGGCGCGCCCCGAGGTGGACCGCGCGCGCTTCACCTATTCGGGCACGTCGCAGGGCGGCGGCTTCGGGCTCATGCTCACGGGGCTCAACGGGCACTTCACGCGCAGCTGCATCTTCGTGCCGGCGATCACGGACCTGCTCGGCTTCCGCCAGGACGACCGCCAGAGCGGGTGGCCCCGGATCGTCGAGGCGCAGAAGCCGGAGAACCGGGCGGCGGCCGAGAAGTGGGCGCCGTACTTCGACGGCGTCCACTTCGCCGCGCGCATCACCTGCCCCGTGCGCCTCGTCGCGGGCTTCGCGGATACGGTCTGCACGCCGTGCGGCGTCTACGCGGCCTACAACGCGATTCCCGCGCGGGACAAGAAGATCTACAACGGCCTCGGCATGGGCCACGGCGTCTACCCCGCGTTCTACCGCGAGCTGGGCGCCTGGCAGCGCGCCGGGAAGGCCGTCTCGAACGACGGCGCCGCGCCGCATGGCGGGAAGGGGCCGGCCGTGGGGCCGGTCGGCCATCTGCCAGGGAAGCCGGACGGGTCCGTGGACCGTCCCCGTCCGCTTGTGGGGGGATGCGCAAAGTGAACGAATCTTCTTTCTTCCAGGACCTTGCCGTCATGATGGCGGTGGTGGGCTGCGTCTCGATCCTCTTCGCGCGCCTCCACTGGCCGAAGGTGATCGGCTACCTGCTCGCGGGCGTCCTCATGAGCGAGCACACGTGGGGCGGGTCGTTCCTCGTGGACCCGAAGTCCATCGGGGCCATCGGGCAGCTCGGCATCGTGTTCCTCATGTTCACGCTGGGCCTGGAGTTCAGCGCGGGCGAGATGCAGAAGATCAAGCACGTGACGGTGCCGACGGCGCTCTTCGACTCGGTGGTGATGATCTGGCTCGGCTACACCGTGGGGCGCAGCCTGCTGGGGTGGAACCACGTGCAGTCCCTCTTCCTCGGCGCGGCGATCTGCGACTCCGCGACGACGCTCCTCGCGAAGACGATCGAGGAGATGAAGTGGAGCGACCGGCCCTTCGTGCGGTTCATCTTCGGCACGACGATCTGCGAGGACATCCTCTGCGTCGGCATCATCGCGCTCATCACGGGCGTCGCGAACGGGAAGGGGATGAGCCTCGGGGCCGTGGGCGTCTCCCTTGGCGGGCTCTTCCTCTTCTTCATCGGCGTCGTCGTCTTCGGGCTCATCCTCGTGCCGCGCCTCCTGAACCGGGTGGGGCGCATGAAGGACGACGAGGCGCTGCTCCTCGCGCTCCTCGGCTGCTGCTTCCTCGTGAGCTACGTCGCCTACAAGCTCGACTACTCGCTGGCGCTGGGGGCGTTCCTGGTGGGCATCCTCGGCGCGTCGGCGGAGGTGCGGAACCGCCTGCACGAGCTGGCGGCGCCGCTCCGGAACATGTTCGCGGCCGTCTTCTTCGTGACGATCGGCCTCCTGATCGACCCGGCGGTGTGCCTGCGCCACCTGCCCGCCATCCTCGGGCTTGCGCTCCTCGTGATCCTCGGCAAGGGGTTCAACTGCTTCACGATGTCGATCCTCACGGGGCAGCGGCTGAAGGACGCGGTGCAGACGGGGTTCGGCCTTGCGCAGATCGGCGAGTTCGCGTTCATGGTGGCGCTCATCTACATGACCTGCACGGGCGACATGTCGAACCCGATGTACCAGATCGTGGTGGGCGTCTCGCTGCTGACGACGGTCCTCAACCCCGTCATGCTGCGCGTCTCGGACCCCGTGGGCGACTGGTGCGAGCGGCACCTGCCCGCGCGCCTGGGCGGCTGGCTCGCGGCCTACGGCGCCTGGCTCACGCGCTTCCGCACGGCGGCGGTGCCGTCCCGCCTGCAGCGGCACCTGCGCTCGCGCGTCGTGTGGCTCGGCGTGATCGCCGCGCTGAACCTCGGCGTGGAGATCGGCGCGAGCATGCTCAGCGGACTGGACTACGGGGCGTTCTCGGCGTTCTTCGAGGCGCACAAGCGCCTCATCTTCTGCCTTGTCGCGAACCTCTTCTTCATCTCGATGCTCGCGCCGGCGGTGGGCCTCGCCCAGTCGCTGGGGCGCGACGTCGCGGCCGTCCTCACGGGCATCCACCAGACGAAGCGGTGGAAGACCGCCGTCCGGCGCGTCGTCACGTTCTTCACCGTGCTGCTCGTCGTGCTGCTCCTCTTCGCGCAGATCGTGATGATGAACGTGAACCTGATGCCGGAGCATCCGCTCGTGCGGGGCGGCGTGTGGGCGCTGCTGGCGGGCGTGGCCGTGTTTGGCTGGAAGTTCTTCCGGCGCGCGGGGCGCCAGGCGGGGTACCGCTTCAACGAGGCGCTTGTGGCGGAGAAGCGGCGCGCGCGGCGGGGGAAGGCGCAGGACGCCGGGAAGGCGGTCACGCTCACGGTGCCGGGCGACTACTACTCGCACCTGAGGGTGCTGCCCGGCTCGCCCGCCGTCGGCGAGACGATCAAGTCGCTCGACATCCGCGCGAAGACCGGGGCGAGCGTCGTCGCGGTCCGGCGGGGCGCGGAGCTCTTCCGCAACCCCGGCGCGAACTGGTGCTTCGAGCCGGACGACGAGGCGCGCGTGATCGGCGAGCCCGGCCAGCTCGCCGCCCTGCGCCGCCTGTTCGACGTGCCGGGCGGGGGGACCGCGCAGACGGCATGAGCCGGCCGCTCTTCAGGCTTGTTTCTGGCTTCAGGCCGACGGGCGACCAGCCCGAGGCCATCGACGCGCTCGTGCGCGGGCTCGCGCGCGGCGAGGACCGCCTCGTCCTCCAGGGCGTCACCGGCAGCGGCAAGACGTTCACGATGGCGAACCTCATCCAGCGCTGGAACCGCCCCACGCTCGTCCTCTCCCACAACAAGACGCTCGCCGCGCAGCTCTTCACCGAGCTGAAGGGCTTCTTCCCCGAGAACGCCGTCGAGTACTTCATCAGCTACTACGACTACTACCAGCCCGAGGCGTACATCCCGCAGACGGACACCTACATCGAGAAGGACGCCGCGATCAACGAGGAGATCGAGCGCTACCGCCTCGCCGCCACCAACGCCCTCATCGCCCGCAAGGACGTCATCGTCGTCTCGTCCGTCAGCTGCATCTACGGCCTCGGCGAGTCCGACGAATACCGGGACCTCGCCGTCCGCATCAACCTCGGCCCCGACAGCCGCACGTCTCTCGTCTCCCGTCTTGTCGAAGCCCAATACGTCCGCAACGACTACGACTTCGCGCCGGGGACGTTCCGCGTGCGCGGCGACGTCGTGGACGTCTTTCCCGCCTACGAGACGAAGGCCCTCCGCGTCGAGTTCTTCGGCGACGAGGTGGACTCCATCCGCGCGCTCGACCCGCTCACCGGCAAGTGCGGCGCGTCGATGCCGGCCGCCGTCGTCACGCCCGCCAAGCAGTTCGTCATGGGCAAGGACCGCTTCGAGGCCGCGTTCGGACGCATCCGCGCGGAGCTGGACGAGCGCCTCAAGTTCTTCGCCTCGAAGGGCAAGCTCCTCGAGGCGCAGCGCCTCCGCGAGCGCACCGAATACGACATCGAGATGATGCGCGAGCTCGGCTACTGCAACGGCATCGAGAACTACTCGCGTCCCTTGACCGGACGCGCCCCCGGCACGGCGGGCGAGTGCCTGATCGACTATTTCCCGGACGACTTCCTGACGATCGTCGACGAGAGCCACGTCACCGTGCCGCAGGTGCGCGCGATGTACAACGGCGACCAGGCGCGCAAGCAGAAGCTCGTCGACTACGGCTTCCGCCTGCCGAGCGCGAAGGACAACCGCCCGCTCACCTTCGCCGAGTTCGAGGGGAAGGTCCGCCAGGTCGTCTTCACGAGCGCGACGCCGGGGGACTACGAGTACGGCGTCGCGAAGACCGTCGCCGAGCAGGTGATCCGCCCGACCGGCCTCCTCGACCCCGAGATCGAGCTGCGTCCGCTCAAGGGGCAGATCGACGACCTCATGGCGGAGATCCGCGCCGTCGCGGCGAAGGGCGGCCGCGTGCTCGTGACGACGCTCACGAAGCGGAGCGCGGAGGACCTGGCGGCCTACCTCCACGAGACGGGCCTGCGCGTCGAGTACCTGCACAGCGGCATCGACGCCCTGGAGCGCGTCGCGGTCCTCGGCCGCCTCCGCAAGGGCGCGTTCGACTGCCTGGTCGGCATCAACCTGCTGCGCGAGGGCCTGGACCTCCCGGAGGTTGCGCTCGTCGCGATCCTCGACGCGGACAAGGAGGGCTTTCTGCGCTCGACCACTTCGCTCGTGCAGACGGCGGGCCGCTGCGCCCGCCATGTGGACGGCCGCGTCATCCTCTACTGCGACCACGAGACGGACGCCATCCGCGACCTCCTCCGCATCACGCGCAGCCACCGGAAGAGGCAGATCGCCTACAACGCCGCGCACCACATCACGCCGAAGAGCGTGACGCGCGCCCTCAACGAGACGGACTACGTCTACTCCGAGTCTCGGAAGGCCGCATGCGCCGCCGCGGCCGGGAAGCCCGGGGCGTGCGACGTCCAGGAGGCGATCGCCGCCCTCCAGGCGGAGATGCTGCAGGCGGCCGACGCGCTGGAGTTCGAGCGCGCCGCCTACCTCCGCGACCAGATCGCGACGCTGCGGAAGAAGAACGCATAGGCGAGGATCTTGGACAATCTGGAAATTCCCGTGCCGTGTCCGTTGACCGGGCAGGGCGGCGTGTGCTAGACTAGGCGCGGCATGAAGATCAGGCGGACAGTTTGGGACATGGTCAAGGTCAACGCGGCGGCGGCCGTGGCGTTGGCCTGCATGCTCGTCTGCCTCACGGGGCTCGTCCGGGTCTGTGCGTGCGATGCCGACCCCGACGACTGCGGGCAGGCATGCCACGTGTGCGTGGACGTGCCGTCGCTGCCGCGCCCGTCCTGTTCCCTTGGAATGGGCGGTTTGCCGTCCCCCTGCGGCGGCCTCTTCGCCCCCTGCGGGCATGAGGGGGCGCCGTGCGGCGAACGGCTGGCGGAGCGGTGTGGAACGGAGGCGTGCCGCCACGTGGCCCTGACGCTCGGCGACGTGTGGGCGCCCGCCGCGTCCGTCGCCCTCCCCGCCGTCGCGGTTGCGGATCCGGTCTTGACTGCGGGCGCGGGACGTGTGCCGCATCCCCTGCGCCTGAGGCCCGTTTCCACGGCGCCGCCCGATGCGGGCGGGCGCTATCTTGCTTCTTCCACGCGGCTGCATCCGCGTTCGTAGCTCCTCCGGCTGCCGGACAGGGGGCGTGCCCGCTGTGCATGCGCCCGTGCCGTTGTCGCCCCGCCGTGCCGTGTCATGGCGCGGGGCGCGAGTCCCGACCGCTGGAGCTGCCATGAAGAAGTTTTTCAGAATCGTTGCCGACCATCCCAAGTTTGTCCTCGTCGTCCTTGCCGCCGCCGCCGCGCTGGGCGTTGCCGCGTGGCGGTCGCTGGCCGTGGACGTGTTCCCGGACATCTCGGCGCCGCGCGTGACCATCCAGACCGAGGCCGGCGGCCTCGCCGCCGAGGAGGTGGAGCAGCTCGTCACCATCCCCGTCGAGACGGCCGTGAACGGCATTCCGGGCGTCTCGACCATCCGCTCCAGCTCGGGCGGCGGCCTCTCCTTCGTGTGGGTCGACTTCGACTGGAACGCCGACCTTGCGCGCGCGCGCTTCGACGTCTTCGAGCGCCTGGCCCGCGTGCGCGAGGCGCTGCCGGAGGGCGTCTCCTGCGAAATCGCCCCCGTCGTCTCCGTGACGGGCGAGATCATGCTCGTCGCGCTCACGGCGCAGGAGGGCGGCGCCACGCCACTTGAACTGCGCGAGCTTGCCGAGTACGACCTCCGCACGCGCCTTCTCGGCATTCCGGGCATCGGCGAGGTGGCGGTGATCGGCGGGCGCCTCCCGGAGTACCGCGTCTCCGTCGATCCGCGCCGCCTCGCGGAACACGCCCTCTCGGTGGGGGACGTGGTGGAGGCGGCGCAGGCCACGCGCACGCTCCTGAGCGCGGGCTACCTGCCGGATGTCGCCGGGGAGGAGGTGCCGATCCGGCAGCTGTCGCGCGCCGACTCCCTCGACGCCCTGAAGCGCGCGGCCGTGCCGCTCGCGGACGGCGGGGCGCTGCGGCTCGGGGACGTCGCCGACCTCGCGCTCGCGGGCGCGCCCCGGCGCGGCAGCGCGTCCTTCAACGGGCGCGAGGCCGTCGTCCTTTCGGTCCAGAAGACGCCGGGCGGGAACACGCCCGCGCTGACGGCGGCGCTCGACAGCGCGCTCGCCGACTTCGCGCGGACGGTTGCCGCGCGCGGCGTGGAGGTCCACGCGAACGCCTACCGCCAGGCGGACTTCATCGGGGCCTCGATCCGGGGCGGCGGCGCGGTCGTGCGCGACGCGGTGGTCGTCGTCGTCCTCGTCCTCCTCCTGACGCTCCTCGAGCTGCGCACGATCCTCGTGGTGCTCTGCACGATGCCGCTCTCGATCCTGCTCGGCGTCGCGCTCTTCCCGCTCTTCGGGCTCGGCGTGAACGTGATGACGCTCGGCGGCTTCGCGGTGGCGGCGGGCGACATCGTGGACGCGGCGATCATCTTCACCGAGGTCGTGCGGCGCAGGCTCGGCGAGAACGCGGCGCTGCCGCCCGGACGGCGGCGCGCGCCGGGCGAGGTGATCGCGGAGGCGGCCGCGTCGGTCGCGCCGGGCGTGGGCTTCTCGACGCTCATCGTCGCGCTCGTCTTCCTGCCGCTCATGATGCTGACGGGCCTCGAAGGGCGGTTCTTCCGTCCGCTCGGCCTCTCCTACCTCTGCGTCTTCGCGATGTCGCTCGTCGCGGCGGCCGCGGCCGTCCCCGCGCTCGCGCGGCTCTTCCGCCTGGGGGCGCGCCTGCTGGGCGGCGGGGAGCGCGCGGAAGGCGCGCGGGCGAAGGGGGCGGAGGGGCTTGGCATCCGCGCGATGCGCGCCGCCTACCGTCCGTTCCTCTGGCTCGCGCTGAAGCTGCCGAAGACCGTCGTCCTCGCGGCGGCGCTCCTCACGGCCGGCGCGGCGTGGGTGGCGAAGGACTTCGGGTCGAGCTTTCTGCCGCCGTTCCGGGAGGACGCCTTCAACGTGGCGCTCTCGCTGCCGCCGGGGGCGTCGCTCGCCGAGACGGAGCGCGTGGCGGAGGCGTGCGTGCCCGCGATGGCGTCGATTCCGGGCGTCCTCTCCGTGACGCGCCGGACGGGGCGCGCGGAGCGCGACCAGCACGCGGAGCCCGTGTCGAGCTCGGAGTACGTCGTGCGCGTCGACCTGAAGGGCGACACGGACGCGGTGAAGGCGGCGATCCGCGAACGCCTCGGCGCGATCCCGGGCTGTTCGCTGCTCGTCGGCTATCCCATCGCGCACCGCATCGGCGCGGTCCTCTCGGGGACGGAGGCGGAGGTGGCGGTGAACGTCTTCGGCGAGGACGTGGAGACGCTGCGCGCGGTCGTCGCCCGGATGAAGGCGGCGCTCGACGGGATGCCCGAGGTGTCCGACGTGCGGGCGAACCGCGAGGTGACGGTGCGGTCCCTGCGCGTCGACTACGATGCGGACGCGCTGCTGGAGGCGGGGCTCACCCTGCGCGAGGCGGGCGAGCAGGTGGCGGCGGCGTTCAACGGCGTGGAGGCGGGCGAGGTGCGGGACGGCCTGCGCCGCCGCGCCGTCGTCGTGCGCCTGGCGGGCTGCGAGGAGGGGGACGCCGAGGCCGTGAGGGGGCTGCTCCTCACCGGGCGGAACGGGCGGCGCGTGCGCCTCGGGGACGTGGCGCGCGTCGTCCCGGAGGAGGCGCCCAACCTCATGCTGCGCGAAGGCGGGCGGCGCAAGGCGCTCATCTCCTGCAACGCGGCGGACGGCGTGGACACGGGCGAGCTCGTGGCGCGCCTGCGCGCGCGGCTGGCGCCGCTCGCGGCGGAGGTCGGCTGCACGGTGTCGTTCGGCGGCAGCTACGAGGCGCGCGAGAGCGCGGGGCGGCGGCTTGCCGCGCTCGGCGTGGGGCTCGTCGTCGTCATCTTCTTCATCCTCGTCGTCGCCCTCGCCTCCGTGCGCGCGGCCTTCCTCGCGCTCATCAACGTGCCGCTCGGTCTCATCGGCGCGGTGGCGGCCGTGACGATCGCCGACCCGGTCCTCTCCGTCTCGTCCCTTGTCGGCTTCGTGACGGTGATCGGGTTCGTCCTCCGCAACGGCCTCCTGCTGCTGAACCGCTACCAGGAGCGCCTCGCGGAGGGGGCGGACCTCGAAACGGCGGTCCGCGAAGGCTCGGAGGAGCGCATGCCGCCCATCGTGATGACCTCGCTCACGACCGTGTTCGGCCTCGTGCCGATCATCGTCGCGGGCTCGAAGCCCGGCGGCGAGCTGCTCGCGCCGCTTGCGGTCGTCCAGTTCGGCGGCCTCCTCGGCGCGACGGTCCTCAACCTCGTCGTCCTCCCCGCCGCCGTGAAGGTCTTCGGCCTTGCCGCCCGGCCGGGAAAGGGCGGGGCGTCGGCGGGCAGGCTCCCCGCGGCCGCGTGCCTGTGCGCGGGGGCGCTGGCGGCGCTGGCCGGGTGCCGTTCGTATGAGGCGAGGCCGATCGACTGGGCGGCGGAGGCGCGGCGGGGCGCGACGAACGACGTCGCCTTCGCGAGCCTCGACGAGGTGGCGCAGACGGCGCTGATCGGCAACCCCGCGCTCAACCGGCTGCGGCTCCAGAAGGCGAACTCGGAACGTGTCGCGTCCGAGACGGGCTGGTGGAACGACCCGGAACTCGATTTCGACGCGATGCGCATCGTCAGGCCGGACGGTCCGCCGTTCCTGATGGGCGCGTCGCTCGCGTTCGCGATCCCGCTTTCGGGCGTGCCGGGCTGCGAGAAGAAGGCGGCGGCCTTCTACGCCGGGGCGGACGCCGAGGCCGTGCGCGCGGCGGAGCGGGACGTGGCGGCGGAGGCGCGGCAGGCGGCCGTGCGCCTCGCCGCGCTGCGCGCGCAGGCGGCTCTGCTGGCGTCCTACGAGGCGGACGCCCGCATCCGCCGCGCGTTCGAGACGGCGGAGACGCTGCGCGACGCGGGCGAGCTCGCGCCGGGCGAGCTTGCGTCGGCGCGCCGCCGCCGTCACGGACGCCTCCATGCGCTGCGGGGGCTGCAGCGCGACGTGGAGGCGGCGGAGGCCGCGCTGGCGAAGGTCCTGGGCCTGCTGCCGGGCGTCGCGCTCCGCGTGCCGTCCGCCGACCTGCACGCCGCGCACGCCCTGCCGGCCCGCGCCCCCGACCCGCTCGACCTCGTGCGGCATCCGAAGGTGCGCGAGGCGACGGCGCGGCTGGCGGGCGGCGAGGCGGCGCTGGAGGCGGAGATCCGGCGGCAGTACCCGGAACTCACGTTCGGCCCCGCCTACGAGCGCGAGGAGGGCCTTGACCGGCTGGGGCTCGTGGCCGGCGTGACGCTGCCGCTCTGGAACCGCAACCGGAAGGGGATCGCGGAGGCGGAGGGCGCGCGCGACGCGGCGCGGCTCGACGCGATCGCGGCCTGGCGCGACCTCGTGCGCGAGGCCGCCGCCGCGCGGGCGCGGCTCGCGAACCTCCTCGACCACCCGCCTGCGCCGGGCTCGGACCGCGAACAGGCCGAGAGGCTTGCGGACGCGGGCGAGCTGGGTCCGCTCGACTACCTTGCCGTGCGCGAGGAGCTCTGCGACCTCGACCTCGAAGAGGCCGCCTGGCGCGGCGAGGTGTGCGCGGCCTACGAGGAGCTGGCGCGCTACGCGGTTGAAGATGAACTGTAGAAGTAGAAAACGGAGAACGAGGATGAAGGACATGACCATGACGAAGACGGTCTTTGCGTTGGCGGGCGTGCTGTGCTGCGGGGCGTTCGCCGTGGAGGAACACGGCCACGACCATGGCCCGGCGGCGAAGACCGTGGAGGTGGCGGAGGCCGTGCAGAAGGCGATGGGGCTGAAGACGGTCCGCCCCGAGAAGCGGCGCCTCGCCTCGACCGTGTCGTTCACGGGGCGGTACGAGCTCTCGCCGGACGCGCGCCGGACGGCCGCGACGCCGGTCGCGGGGCGCCTGGCCTTGCTCGTGAAGCCGCTGGCGCGCGTGAAGAAGGGCGATGCGCTCTTCACGGTCACGTCGCCGGACCTTGCCGCCCGCGCCCGCGAACTCGCCGTCCTTGACAAGCGGCTGGACGTCTACCGGGCGCTTGGCACGACGAACGCGCAGCTCGCGGGCGAATACACGGTGAAGAAGGCCGCGCGCGAGGCGCTGGTCGGCGAGGCGGAGGAGAAGGACGGCGTCGTCACCGTGCGGGCGGCCTCGGGCGGCCTCGTCGAGGCGTTTCCGAGCGAGGCGGGCGCGTGGGTCGAGACGGGCGCGAGCGTGGTGCGCCTCGTCGCGCCCGAGAACGTGCGCCTGCGGGCGCTTGTGGCGGCGGGCGACGCTGCCCGGCTCGCCGACGGGCTTGCGGCGACGGTGGAGGGCGTGCCGGGCGAAATCCGCCTCGGCGTGGGCGACGCGAACGGGCTCGTGCCCGTCTACGTCGTCTTCCCGAAGGGCGGCGCGAAGGGGCGCGCGGGCGCGCGGGCGACGGCGACGTGCGTGCTGGACGCGCACGAAACGCCCGTAACCGCCGTCCCCACGCGGTGCCTCGTGCGGATCGGCCTTCAGCCGGCCGTCTTCGTGCGGGACGGGCACGATGCGGACCGCTTTCTTGCGGTGGACGTGGCGCCGGGGCTTTCCGCCGGCGGCTGGACGGCCGTGACGGGCCTCCCGTCCGACGCCGACCTCGACGTCGTCGCGGAGGGGGCCTACGAACTGAAGCTCGCCCTGCCCTTGGGGGACGCGAAGCCCGCCGGGCACTTCCACGCCGACGGGACCTTCCACGAGGGCGCCGATTGAGGATGCAACGGAAAAACGGACAACAAGACGAACAACGACAAAAAAAAAGAAGGAGAACGGACATGAACATGAAGACGATGCTGCGCGTGGCGCTGGCGGCGGCGCTGGCCGCCGGCGGCCTGACGGGGTGCATGACGGTGAAGGAGGGGCGCGCGGGGCGCACGCACGCCCACCGCGCGCGCGCGGGGCGGCCGGGTCCGCAGCGCCACCACAGGCTGCCGCCGCGCCCCGCCCCGTCGGAGGCCGCCCCGGCGGAGGCCGCCCCCGTGGCGCCCGGACGCTAGGGGCAGGCCGCGCATGAACCTCTCGGAAATGGTATAATGCGCGGCATGGAGAAGATGAAGCAGATCATGTACGGCGTGACGGACTTCGCGCTCATGCGCGCGGAGAACGGCGGCCCAGTCACGCTCCACCGTATCGTCCACATCTTCCACGGCGGCGACGTCGCGCTCTGCGAGGAGGTCTGCAGATGACGTTTCTGCCAAAAACCGACCTGCTCGCCTGCCGTCAGGCGATCTCGAACCAGTCGTAGCCGCGGCGGGAGCAGACCTCAGGGGGGGACGAGCGTCGTGACGGGGCCGAGAAGTCCGGACGGTTGAAGCGGGTCGAACGACGACTGTCCGGAATAGACGGTCGGCAGGATGTTCCACTGGTGCGTACCCTTGCGCGGCTCGTTCCAGTAGCGCAGGCACGAGCGCGTGACGCGCTTCTCCGGCGGCAGGGCGCAGTCGCCGACGAGGCGGTTGTGCCAGTTGTTCACGTATTCGATCCGGAGCGCGTTGCGCCCCGGCTTCACCGCCGCCGTGACGTCCACCTCCCACGGCGCACACCACGCGACGCCGCAGTCCGTCCCGTTCACGAAGACGCGCGCGAGACCCGTGGGGACAGTCCCGAGCGAAAGGCGAACCGCAGGAGCGAGTGCCGAAGCGTCGGGGACGGGCCCCGCCCAGTCGAACGCCGTCTCGTAGACGCCCGTGCCGGAGAAATGGCGCAGGTCCTCGATCGTCGTCCAGTCGGCGAGCGTTTCCAGCGTCCGCGCCGGCGGCGGCTCGGCGGCGATGCCGGCGTGGTAGCGGAACGAAACGCGCCAGGGTCCCGGAATCGCACGGGGCGCGGAAGGAGAGGACGCGGACGGCACGGGAGGGACGCGCTCTGTCGCGTCCGCGGCGGACGGCACGGAGGCCGTCCCTCC
>CAVEVC010000172.1:0-12317 GCA_963618935.1 Clostridiales bacterium CCNA10
GGCCCGCCCATTTTCGGACGCCGTGGTAGGGGCCGACGTCCTCGGCGGCCCGCCCATTTTCGGACGCCGTGGTAGGGGCCGACGTCCTCGGCGGCCCGCCCCATTTTCGGACGCCGTGGTAGGGGCCGACGTCCTCGGCGGCCCGCCCATTTTTTGTGATTGACGAGAAAAAAAAAAATAGATATACTCCTTATTGCTTGGGCAGGGTCTGCCTCGGCGAGGTCAATGGGATTTAAGGGCTTAAGCGTTAAGCGCTGAGGTCATTTCAAAACCTCATTGCGGGCGAGCGGGACGCTCGCCCCTACCACGCAAAATCGACAAGGAGCGGACATGGACGGAAAAAAGGCTGCATTTCTTGGGCTGTGCGCGGGGCTGGCGGGCGCTCTCCTCGCGGGCGGCGACACCTGGAACCAGGCCGCGGGCGGCGCGTGGGACGCCGCCGCGAACTGGAAGAACGGGACGGCCCCAAGCGGGACGGCCGAGGCCGACGTCGCCTATCTGCCCGCGTTCCCCGCGCCCGTCGAGATCACGCACGCGGGCACGACGGACCTCAATGCGTTCTCGCTCTCCGGCGACGCCGCCTACACGGTCTCGGGCGGCGCGTTCAACCTCTACGGCAAAGGGGGCGCGGACCAGAAGCGGGGCGTCTGGATTCCGGCGGGGAAGGGCTCGCTCACCCTCGCCTGCGACGTCACGACGAAGGGCAACGTGCCGTTCTCCGTCAGCGCGGGGGCGACGCTCACGATGGACGGCGCCGTGCGCCTCTCGGGGAGCTACGACAACTGGACGGTGAAGAAGGGCGCCGGGACCTGGGCGATCGGGGGCAGCCTCGTCCTCGACCAGGACCACTTCGGCGTCACCAGGGGCGTCCTCGACATCCTGCCCGGCGCCGCGGTCTCGAACGTGGCGGCCGCCAGGCCGGACAAGGAAAAGGAGAAGAAGGACGCGTTCACGAAGCTGGAGGTGGGGCGCGAGGCGAACGCCCCGGCCTGGATCTACGTGCGCAAGGGCGCCACGTGGAACTCGGGCGGCCACTTCGTCGCGCTCGCGCAGAAGACGGGCGCGCCCAGCGCGTTCGTCGTGGAGGGCGGCACGGTGACGGGGACGCGCATCCTCGCGGGCTGGGGCGACGAGGGCGGCGCGTGCGACGTATGCGGCGCCGTGGTCGTCTCGGACGGCGGGACGGCGGCGCTGGAGGAGCTCGTGGTGGGCGACAACGCCTGGGGCACGGTCGCCGTGACGAACGGCGCGCTGGACGTCGCGTCGCTGACGTGGAAGAAGCGGAACTCGGCGGGGGCGAACTGCATGCTCGCCGGCCCGGGCGCGCGCATCTCCCTGCCCGCCTCGACCTGCGGCACGGCGGCGACGGGCACGGCGACGCTCGTCCTCGACGGCGGCACGGTCGTCCTGAAGGGGACGGCCCCGGACGGCGCGTCGTGCGGCGACTACCTGCGCGGCGTGGACGACGTGCGCGTGGCGGCGGCGGGCGGCACGCTCGCGGTGCCGGACGGCGTGGCGGCGACGGTGACGCAGGCGCCGGCCGGCGCGGGCGTCCTCCGCAAGGCCGGCGCGGGGACGCTCACGCTCGCGGGCGGCCTGGCGGGCCCGGCGCTGGAGCTCGCCGAGGGGACGGTCGCCCTGCCCACGTCGGGCACGCTCGAGGCGCTCCGCTACGACTCGAAGGGGCGGCTCTCCCTTGCGGACGGCGCGGGCGGCACGTGGACCATCCGCGCGCTGCGGCCTGTGACGCCGGACGCCGCGCTGGCGATCGCGGTCGACCTCGCCGACGCGGCCGCCGACACGGTGGCGTTCGCGTCCTCGGCGGACCTGGCGGGCCGCCGCCTGGCCTTCTCCTGCGCGCGCTGCACGCCGGGGCGCGTCTTCACGCTCGCGACGTGGGAGGGGGCGAACCCGCCTGAGGCGGTGACGCTCGCCGTGCCGGAGGGGCTGGCGGCGACGGTGACGGTGGACGCGGCGCAGAAGACGGCGACGGCGCGCGTCGACGTCAACCGCTCCGAGACGACGCCGCTTTCCGCGTGGACGGCGGCGGACGGCGCGTGGGACGAGGCGGCGAACTGGACGACGCCGCCCTCCCCGCTCGCCTCCGTGTGCTTCGACGACCGGACGGCGGGGGACGCGGCGGTCACGCTGGCGGAGGCGGCGTATGTGCGCGAGATGTCGTTCACGACGCCGCACGACGTGACGCTCGCGGGAGGGCCGTCCCTTGCCGCCGTGCGCGGGGTCGCCGTCTCCGGCGGCGGACGGGCGGCGTTCCAGATGCCGCTCGCGGCGCCCCGGGCGACGGTCTCGGGCGGCGTCTTGGCGCTTGCGGACCCGACGGGCGTGGAGGCGGTCACGCTCACGGCGGGGCAGTTCGAGGTGACGGGGACTCCGGAGGGGCCCGTCGCGACGGCGTTCTCCTTCGCGCCGCCCCAGTCGACGCAGGCGGGCGTGTTCCGGAACGCGGGCGACCTCGTGTGGACGGGCCCGTTCGCGGCGACGGGGCCGCTCGTGAAACTGGGGGCGGGGACGCTGACGCTCGCCGGGCGCAACCTGCGGCTTTCCGGCGACGGCCGCGACATCGGCGCCGGCGACGTGCCGCTCGCGTTCGACGCCGCGACGCAGGCGCCCTCGGCGGGCTATCGCGGGGCGAGTGTCTACGCGGGCACGCTCGTCCTCGATCCCGGCCCGGGCAGGCGGGCGGATATCGGCGGGGCCATGCTGGCCGGCGGCTGGACGGCCCAGACGGGGGCGGAGACGGCGGGGCACGTCCTCGTGAAGAGCGGGCGCGTCGCCGTGGGCGAGTGGATCACGGTGGGGCGCAACAACGGCACGACGGCGACGGCGCCCGAAGGGCTCGTCTCGACGTTCACGATCGGCGCGGACGTCGAGTCGTTCTCGTGCCACGGCGTCTGGCTCGCGTCGATGACGGGCGCCTTCCGCGACTCGACGTCGCGCGCGCGGTTCATCGTGAACGGCGGCACGGTGACGGTCAAGGGCGGGGATGGGAATACGGGCATCTGCTTCGGCAACGCGGCGGCGCCGTCACCGGTCGCGGCGCCCGTCTTCGAGATGAACGGCGGCACGGTGACGCAGGTCGGGTCGAAGGGCCTCCAGCTCGCCGTAGCCGCGGGCTGGAAGGGGACGGTGGCGCTGAACGGCGGCACGCTGACCGTCGAGAAGGTGGACATCGCGAGCGGCGGCGCGGGCGAGATCGTCTTCAACGGCGGCACGCTCGGGTTCGGCAAGGCGGCTTCGCTCGGCTCCCAGGCGGGCCTCGCGCTCACGCTCGAGAAGGGGGGCGCGACGCTCCAGACCGACACGTCGCTCTCGCTGGAGGGGGCGTTCGCGCCGGCTGCGGACGCCGGGCCGGTCGTGAAGCGCGGCACGGGCGCGCTGTACGTCAAGGCGTCGCAGACGTACACGTCGCCGACGATCCTCGAAGCGGGCAGCGTGCGCCTCTACGACGGCGTGTCGCTCGCGTCCGCCGTCACGAACCGCGCGCCCTGGTTCTCGCTTGTGGACGGCAAGGCGGGCTCCGCGGCGACCGTCAAGGGGCTTGCGATGGAGGCGGGCACGCTCGCCCTGGAGGCGAGCGCGGACGGAAAGACCGTCGACCGCCTCACGGTGGACGGGCCCGTCGCGGGGACGTTCGCGGTGCAGGTCCGCCTCGTGGACGGCACGGTGCCCGACTGGCGCGGCCACGCCTTCGACGTGCTCGCCTACACGGGCGACGCGCCCGACGTGACGGGCTGGACGCTGGAGGGCGCGCCCTACGCGGTCTTCACGGCGGCGAACGGGAAGGTGACGGTGGACGCGGGGGCCGCGCCCGGGGCCGTCTCCACCTGGACGAACGCGGCCGGCGGCGCGTGGGCGACGGCGGAGAACTGGGACGCGGCGCCCGCCTCGCCCGCCGCCGTGCGGTTCGCCGAGAGCCCGGCGGCCGACGCGGCCATCGCCCTGCCCGCGTCCGGCGCGGCGCTGCAGGATCTCGTGCAGGCGACGGGCCATGCGCTCACCTTCACGGACGGGGCGGCGACGTGGGCGGACCGGGCGCAGATGACGCTCGGCGCAGGGGCGGCCGTCGCGTTCGCCGAACCGCTGACGCTGGACGGGACGCTGGCGGTGACGGCGGCGGGCGGCGCGGCGGTGGACCTGGCGGCCCTTGCGGGCGCGGGAAGCTACGCCCAGACGGGCGGGCGGCTCGTCCTCACGAACGCGGCGGCCCTGGCGTGTACCGTGCCGATGCGGCTGCGGAACGTCGAGCTCTTCGAGCTGGGGTCCGGCACGTATGCGGCCCCGCTGACGGCGGAGGACGTCGTCTTCGCCCCCACGTCCGGCGCGACGGCTGTCGTCGCCCCGACGGCGCTCCGGGGGCTTGTGCGCAAGGCGAACGCCTCGACGCTCGCGTTCGCGGCGGGGACGGACCTTTCGGCGGTGCAGGGCCTGCGGATCGGACCCGGCTGCGTCCGCGCGGACAACGCGCCGCAGGCGCTCGCGCTCAACGGCGCCACGTTCCGCTACACGGGGACGGCGGCGGCCCGGACCGGGGACTTCGAGGGCGTGGGCGACGGCGCGGCGACGGTCGACGTGGAGGCCGCAGACGCCACGCTGGCGGTGACGGGCCAGGTCGCGAACGCGGGCATCCTCGTGAAGCGCGGCGCCGGGACGCTGCGCTTCGCGGGCGACGCGCGGCGCACGCTGGCCTCCGCCTGGGGCCCGAACGCCCACAAGCGCGTGATCGCGTCGCCCGCGCACGGCCTGACGCCGACGCAGGGGACGCGCAGCGTGAACGTCCTGGACGGCACGCTCGAGATCGACGGCGGCGAGGCCGACTGGTGCAACACGCTCGCCGTGGGCATGGAGTCGACGGCCGCGCCGGACGCGGAGACGGCGGGGCGCGTGGTCGTGAAGGCGGGCCGCCTGCGCGGCCAGCAGTTCGCGCTCTCGCGCGGCAACGGCACGGTGGCGACCGCCCCGACGCCGCGCGTGAGCGAGCTCGTGATCCAGGGCGGGCGCTTCGAGCAGTATGCCCCTGAGGACTGGGGCGGGTTCTTCGCCTGCACCGTGATGGACGACCAGGAGGCGGAAGACGTCAACGGGCAGGCCCGCGTGTGCCAGACAGGCGGCGCGGCGTTCTTCGGGGGCAGCCTGTGGGGCCCCGAGGCGCCGCGCGGCGTCCTGACGCTGGACCTTGCGGGCGGGACGTTCGAGATCGCCAACGGCGTCGCCCTGACGCGCGTTGTGGGCGCGGCGGCGACGGTGAACGTCTCGGGCGGCGCGGACGTGTCCTTCGGCACGACGAACGGCGTCGTGAGCTTCTGCACGGCGGAGGCGAAGGACGGGGCGGCGGCGCGCGCGACGGCCGCGATCAACCTGGAGGGCGGCGTCCTCCGGGCGCGCGCCTTCGACTGCGGGACGGGCGGCGAGGGGACGCTTGCGTTCAACGGCGGCACGCTCGTGCCGCTCGCGTCGGGGACGCTCCTGCCGGCGAACGGGCAGATCACGGTGACGGTGGGCGAACGGGGCGGCACGATCGACGTCCCGGAGGGCGTCGTGGCGGAGGTCGCGCACGAGCTTGCGGGCAGCGGCACGCTCGCCGTGACGGGCGCGGGCGCGCTGGGCCTCGCGGGAAATGTCGCGGGCGGGCTCGCCGTCTCGGGGACGCTGCGGCTCGACGCGGGCGCCGGGGCGAAGCCCGCCATCGCGGGGACGCTGACGTTCGCCGCCGGGGCGCGCCTGGCGCTTGCGGGCGCCGGCGCGTCGGCGCTGCGGGCGGGCGACCGGGTGCCGCTCCTGACGGCGGGCGCCTTCGCGGGCGTGGAGAACCTGGCGTGCGCGGAGGGGACGCCGCTTGCGGGCACGTTCGCGGTGGAGGGGAACACGCTCTACCTGACGGTGACGGCGAACCCGCGCCGCCATGCGTGGGCGTCCGCGGCGGGCGGCGCGTGGAGCGCGGCGGCGAACTGGGACTATCCGCCTGGCGGCGGGGCGGCGGACGCCGTCGTCACCTTCGGCCCCGCGCTTGCGGCGGCGGGGACGGTGGCGCTGGACCGGCCCGCGACCGTTGGGGCGCTCCGCTTCGAGGCCCCGCACGCCTACACGCTCGCGGGCGTCGAGACGCTGACGCTCGCGGGCGCGGCGCCGGCCGTGACGGTCGCGCAGGGCGCGCACGCGGTCGCGGCGCCGCTCGCGCTGGCGGAGAACGCCGACGGCTCGTTCACGCTCGACGTGGCGGGGACGGGGCTGGAGACCGTGGGCGCGGTGCAGTTCAGCGGGGCGACGGCGAAGAAGGGGAACATGGCCCTGCGGAAGACCGGCGCGGGCACGTGGACGATTGCGGGCGATGTGTCGGAGACGGCGGACCACGGCACGAAGCTGCTGATGTACGGCGGCACGGTCCGCGTCACGGACGGCGCGCGCGTCGACTTCGCCTCGAAGAGCGACCGCGCCTCGATCGACTTCAACTTCAACAACCTCAGGGACGGCGCGGTGCTGGACGACCGGCGCTTCGTGGTGGAGCGCGGCGCCGCCGTCACGACGGGCGGCATCTTCCTCGGCGGCCAGACGAAGTACCAGGAGGTGTGCGTGCGGACGCACGGCGTCCTCGAGCTCCAGCTGCGCGCCGACGCGGACAATGCGAAGGACGGCTTCGTGGTGGGGAACAACGCGGGCAGCACGGGCACGTGGGTGAAGGTCGAGACGGGCGGGACGCTCCGCGCGGCCGATGCGCGGGCCTACGTGTCGCTCGGGGCCTACGCGGACCGGAACGTCCACCTGTACGTGGACGGCGGCACGGCCGAGATCGCCAACCTCACGTTCGGCTACAACGAGGCGGCGACCGGCCGCGGGGGCGGCGCCGTGGACGTGGTGGTCACGAACGGGGGCACGCTGCGCGTCTTCAACAAGCTGAACTGGATGGGCGACACGGAGGTCGGCCGCGTCCACGCGCTCGCGGTGCGGCGCGGCGGCACGCTGGAGCTGTGCGACACGGGGCGGAGCGCGCCGTCCGGCGGCGGGCTCAGCACGCTCACGCTGGACGGCGGGCGGCTCGCCTACGTGCCGGGCGGCGCGCTGCGCGCGAACGGCAGCTGGCTCGCGGGGCTGGGCGCCTGGACGCTCGGCGAGCACGACGCGACGCTCGACGTGGGGGCTTCCGACGTGACGGTGGCGCCGCGCCTCGTCGCCGCGGCCGCCGCCGGCTCGCTCGTCAAGGTCGGCACGGGCACGCTCACGCTCACGGCCCCGCCCTGCACGCGGGGCGAGGTGCTGGTGCAGGAAGGCGCGCTTGCGCTCGTCGGGACGGCGGCCGGGACGGAAACGGCGGACGATGCGGCGGCCGGGACGGGCGCGGGGCTGCGCGTGCGCGTCGCGGCGGGGGCGGTCGTCGCGAACGGCGTGGCGCAGACCTACGCGCTCCTGGGCGGCGAGGGGACGGTGCAGGGAGAGGCCGTCGTGGCGGGCGTCCTCGACCCGGGCGCGCGGGAGGCGGAGGCCGGCGCCGCGCTGGCGGGGGAGGCGGGGGCCGGCGTCGCGCTGGCGCTGGAATCCCTCACGTTCGCGGACGGCGCGACGAACCGCTGCGACGTCGTCTTCGGCGGGGAGGCGGAGCCCGAGGCGGGCGACCGCTTCGCCGTCTCCGGCACGCTGACGCTCGCGGGCGCGGGCGTGGTGGACGTGGGGCTGCCGGAGGAGGACGAGATGCCGCTGCGCCCGGCCGCGAAGCGGATCGTGCTGGGGACCTACGGGACGCTCGTCGGCGGGGAGAACCTGTCCGGCTGGCGGCTTGTCCACCGCGGCCGGCCGGTCGCGGAGGCGTCCTTCACGGCTGAGGCGGGCGTGCTCGCGGTCACCTTCCGCACGGGCGCGGGCACGGTCCTCCTTCTCCGCTAGCGTGCGCGCACTGGGCCCGCCGCGCGGGAGGGTCGCAACTTGTTGCGACCGAAATCGGACGCAATAAATTGCGTCCCTCCCGTGCGGTCCCGCGGTCCCGTGCGGTCCGGCTTGTGTTCCCAGCGGGGGTGTGGTAGAATGGGGCGCGGAAACTGCAAGTAGGACAACGGAAACAAGGAGCGGCATGAACAGACGGGACTTTATGCTGGGCGCGGGCCTGGGGCTCGCGGCGACGCTCGCGCCGCCGGCGGGCGCGCAGGGCGAGGAGGCGGCGGGCGCGCGCGGCGACTCGCGCTTCAACGTCAAGGACTTCGGCGCCGTGGGCGACGGCAAGGCCGCCGACACCGCCGCCATCCAGAAGGCGCTCGACGCGGCGGGGGCCGTGAAGGGGACGGTGTGGTTCCCCGCCGGGGTCTACCGCTGCCACGGCCTGAAGGCGCCGCCTTCCGTGACGCTGCTCGCCGACCCGGTGTGGATCTACCACTGCGAGAAGGTGGGGGCCGTCCTCGAGCTCGACGACCCGAACGCCCGGTGCCTGCTCGACGTGACGGGCGCGTTCGGCGTGCGCGTGCGCGGCCTCGTGCTGCGCGGCATCCGCCAGACGCCGCAGCCCGTCCACGGCATCCTCCTCGACAACAAGGAGAAGTGGAGCGCGAAGGAGGACACGTTCGTCTTCGACGACGTCAAGGTGATGGAATTCTCCGGCCACGGCATCTACCTGAACCGCATCTGGCTCTTCATCATCCGCCACAGCCAGTGCATGGCGAACGGCGGCGACGGCATGCGCATCCGGGGGTGGGACGGCTTCGTGACGGACAACCAGTTCTCGTCGAACGGCGGCAACGGCTTCGGCTGCGAGGGGGTCGGCGCGACCGTCATGTTCACGGCGAACCGCGTGGAGTGGAACCGCGGCTACGGGCTCTCCCTCGTGGGCGGGGACGACTGGAACGTGACGGGGAACTCCTTCGACCGCAACTGGGGCGCGGGGCTCTGCGCCATCGGCACCCAGGCCCTCACGGTGACGGGCAACGTGTTCCGCCGCTGCGGCAAGGACGCGAACAGGCTCGCGGAGGGCGAGCGCTCCTGCCAGGTGCGCCTGGAGGGCTGCCGGGGCCTTGCGATGACGGGCAACGCCTGCCGCGCGGGGCGCGACGACGGCGGCAAGGGCCTCTACACGCCGCAGGTCGGCTTCATCCTCAAGAACCTCGCCTACTCGGTCGTCTCGGGCAACGCGCTCCACCAGGGCTACATGCAGGAGAAGATCCTCGACCTCGGCGGCCACGGCGAGGAGTTCGTCCTGAAGGACAACGTCGGCTGCCCGATGAAATGAGGGTTAAGTGGTTAAGTCGCCCCTTCGGGGCTTTAAGTGGTTAAGTGGTTAAGTGATTAAGTAGTTAAGCGGTTAAGTAGGAGAACTGAAATGACGAAGACGAAGCTGTTTCTGCTGGCGGCGTGTGCATGGGGCGCGGCGCAGGCCGCGTTCCAGGAGGTCGAATGGGTTGAAACGACGGGGGGGGGGGGGTATGGATAAATACCCGCTACGTGCCCGCCTGCACGGACCGCTTTGAGATGAAGGTGGCGTTCCCCGCGACGAACGCCACGTATGCGCTCTGGTGTACGCGCGGGGCGACGGTGGCCACGAACACCCTGACGTGCTTCGCGATGGATCCCGCGCGCCTGCGCTTCGACCGCTTCACGACCACGAGCCAGTACACGGCGGACGGCGTCCTCGTGCAGGACGCGGCGCATGTCGTCACGGCCGACTACGGCACGGGGGAGGCCTTCCTGGACGGCGTGAGGCAGGCGACGATGGCCACCGACGCCTTCGCGGCGGAGAGCCCGCTCGTCCTGCTGGCCTCCCACACGCGCTATCGCGGGATCGGCAACTTCGCGCGGGCGCGCCTCTTCTCGTTCAAGGTCTGGAACGCGGAGGGGACGCTCGTGCGCGACTTCGTGCCCGTGCGCGACACGGCGACGGAGGCGTGCGGCCTCTTCGAGAAGGTGACGGGCGTGTTCTTCCCCGGCCTCGGCGCGGGGGCGCTTGCCGCGGGCGACGCGGCCGCGGACGGGGCGGCCTACGAGGCGGAGAGGTTCGACGGATACGCCGTCGTGGACGTCCCGGCGGGCGAGACGCGGACGCTCACGGCGGACGACGTGGCCGGCTTCGGCGCGCGGCCGCTCGTCAAGACGGGCCTCGGCACGCTCGAAGCGGGCGCGGAGATGGCGGCCTTTCCGGGCGACATCCTCGTCCGCGCGGGCCAGTACAAGGCGACGCACGCGGGCGCGTTCGGCACGGCGGCGGGCGTCACCTACGTGGACGGCGGCACGGTCTGGAGCACGGTCGGGGCGACCCATGCCTGGACAACGGAGGGCGGATTGCCCGCCTACGGCGACGAGCGGTTCTGCCTGCGGGGCGAGGGCTTCGACGGCCGGGGCGCCGTCTACCAGAGCGAACGGGACTGCCTCAACTTCGCCGGGCGCGGCGGCATCGTCTTCGAGGGCCCGGTGCGGCTCGGCGGGACGCAGGCACTGGAGTTCCGCTACGGCTTCGCGGACTTCAACCGGTGTCCCCTGACGGTTGCCAAGGCGGGGAGCTCGGACTTCCGCCTCGTGGCCCTTGGCGTCAACGGCTTCGCCTCCGTCGACGTCGCGAGCGGCAAGTTCGGGCTGGAGAGCGGGACGGGCGCGGCGGCTTCGACGGCCGCGAACGCCATCACGGTCCACGACGCGGCCGGCTTCACGATCAACAACACAACGTCGTGGGACCCGCGCGCGCTCGTCTTCGGGAAGGGGACGACGTTCAGCGTCGGCGGGGGCGGGGCGACCATCGAGCCGGGCCCCCCGACGGGCGCCAACGGCTGGAGCGGGCCGATCTCGGTTGCGGACGACCTCGCCATCCGGTTTAGCACGCGCGGGAAGCCGCTCAACCTGGCGGGCGCCGTCTCGGGCGCGGGCGGCCTGCGCGCGACGGGCGGCGGCTACCTCCAGCTGAACAACCCGGGGAACAGCTTCGCGGGCGGCATCTCGGCCGAGGGCGTGACGGCGGCCGGGACGGACGACCTGAACGTGACGGGCGGCGTGACGGTGGCGGAGGGCGCGGCGGCCGCGACCTCCGCGCAGGGCGTCGTCCCCTTGGACGGCGGGGCGCTCGCCCTCAAGAACGCGCGGCTGACGGTGTCCGCCGACCGCATCATCGACTTCCCCGACCTCGTGGCGGAGGGGAAGGTGGTCGTCTCCGGTCTGACGGCCGTCACGTCCTTCAAGTCCCTCACCAAGAAGGCGGCGGGGACGCTGACCGTGTTCGGCCCGGCGAAGATCCTCGGCGCCGCCGACATCCAGGAGGGGACGCTCCGCTTCGGCACGCGGCCGGGCGTGGGCGGCCTGAACTGGCACTACGCCTTCGGGACGCGCGAAAGCCACCAGACCGCCGCCGTGCCGAAGAACGCGGCGTGGCAGGGCGTGGACCGGCAGGGCGTCTCCTACGCCTACAAGGCGTGGAAGGCGACGACGGGGGCGGACAACGCCCCCACGCACCTCCAGTGCCACTACTACACGGGGTACATCAAGGTGCCGGGCGAGCCGGGGACGTCGGTGGCGTGCAACTTCATCTCCAGCATCGCGCGCTACTCGTCCATTGTGGTCGACGGGCAGTACGTGGCCAAGGTGAGCGACAACAAGGACGACATGACGGGGCGCGTCCTCAACTACAGGCGCTGCGTCGTGGGGCCGCAGGTCACGCTCGCGGCGGGGTGGCATGCGATCCTCGTCTACATGGGGAACACCTGGAATTCGGGGGCGGGGGCGACCGGGTGCGACAATCCTGCCTGGCCGGCGGGCTTCGGCTTCGGCGTCGACTGGGAGGGGCGCTGCGAGGCCGACACGGCCAACTACATGAAGCTGCTCGACCCGGGCGACGGGTCGTTCCTGCGGACGGCGGCGGACGAGGCGGAGAAGGCGACGCTCGACCCGACGCCGTTCCGCCCGACGTTCCACGGCGCGGTCTCGTTCGGCCCCGGCGCCGTGCTCGACGTGAACGACACGGCGCCCTACACGCCGGTCGTCCTGCCCGAGCTGAAGGGCCTGCCGACGATCCGGCGCGGCGCCGTGACGGTGGCCTCGCCCACGTGGACGGTCCGGGCCTCCGACTTCGCCGCCGGCGTGAAGCCGCTGACGGTCGAGGAGGGCGCGTCGCTCACGTTCGCCGAGGGGACGGCGTTCGCGTTCGAGGGCGACTTCGACGACCTCCCGCACGCGGGCGCCGACAAGGCGCGCCGCCTCCTCGTCACGACGGGCGGCACGGTCGCCAACCTCCCGGCGCCCGCCGGGCGGGTCGGCACGAGCGACTGGTACGTCCAGCCCTCCGCCGACGGAATGGGCTACGACATCCGCTACCTGCGCGGCACGGTGATCCTCCTGCGCTAGGG